>CAKNMY010000030.1 GCA_930989745.1 uncultured Lachnospiraceae bacterium
AAGAAGATTCTGCAGATGAAGCATGTGCTGGAGTTTATCGACAGCAACTACGCCTCCCCGATCACGCTGGAGCAGCTCTCAGGGGCCGCTTCGATGACTCCGAAGTATTTCTGCCGGTTCTTCCTGGAGATGACGCACCGCACGCCGATTGATTATCTGAATTATCAGCGTATCGAACACGCCTGCTATCAGCTTGTCACAACAGACGCGTCGATCACGGATATTGCTTACAGCTGCGGATTTAATGATCTGAGTTACTTTATCAAGACATTTAAGAAGTATAAGGGAATCACACCGGGAAAATACGCGAGCCAGGAGTTCTGACCCGGCTCGCGCTATCTGACGTTTCCCAGTGTGTTGTCTGTCTTCCACATCCGCAGTTCACTTTCTGAAATGTGAATCTTGTATTTCTCGCGGAGGCGGTCAAATTCCTGTTTGGATTTTACCCCCCCCCCAGAGATATGACTGATAGAAAAAGTACAGCGCGCGCTTCCGGTCCGGCGGGCCGGGGAAGAAATCCCGATAGAGTGTGCCGAGACAGTACGCCGCATCGCGCCTCTTCTCCCGTCCGCCGCACATCATCGCTTCATATAATAATTCTTCCGCCTTCTCACCGGATAACCTGTCCTTTTCCTCTTCCAGCTGTTTCAGATATTCCAGAGCACGATGGAGGAGTTGTTGCGCATATTTTTGATAGGCATTCCTGATTTCTTCATCTATATCTCTCTTCCCCTCAGTTGTCTGACATATTTTCTTTTATTATACTGAATTCGGCAAATGTCGTCAACGTTCGGTTCCAATATTTTTTATATCATATGCTTTTCTCTGTACGCAATCACATTTTTCCAGTCATCCCGGCTCAGGTAATGCGTTCCTCTTCTCAGTGAATAGCCGATATGTCCCTCATGGAGGCAGGTTCCTGTTTCCGGAAATTCTCCGCCGTGACGCAGCCCCTCCGTTCCCAGCAGCTCAAATGCTTCAGATGCGGCGATGCAGCTCAGAAATTCTGATTTGGGATCCGCCCAGTTATCTTCGGAAGCGCTGGTCACATACAGATATCTCGGGGCAGTCATCGCGAGTAGAAAGTGCTGGTCAAATGGAAGCGTCTCCTCACTGTGTTGGAAGAAATTCCCGTCAAACCACAGGCGGCTTCCCTCGCCGCGGAGATTTTCTATCCGCTCTCCTGTTTTGCCCCGAAACAGCGCGGCGCCCCCTGCTCCGGACTGGCAGCTCACGGTCAGCGCAAAACGCTCATCAAAGGCCCCTGCCAGCAGTGCTGTCTTGCCCAGACGCGAGTGCCCCATAACTGCCGCGCGTTCAAAGTCCAGGCGTTCATCGCCAGTCAACCCGTCCAGGATCCTGGATGCCGCCCATGACCAGATCCGAAGCTTCCCCCAGCTGTCATACGGGTTGCGCGTACAGAATCTTCCAAGTCCGGTCATATGATTGTCGAAATAATCCGCCGCGATATCCTGGTAACAGACGCTCGCCAGCGCATATCCGGCGTCCACGATTTCCTCGCCGATTCCGTCCGCGGGACTGGGCGTAAACGCCAGATATACAAAAAACGGAGCCGGATTCTTCCCCTTAGGAATCGTGAGCGTGAAGGGGAACGCTGCCTCCGAGAAATCCGACCGGATGATCAGCAGGCAGTGCTCAGTCATCGCTTTCCCGCCGTAACTGTCCTTCTCGCAGCGCATTACCTTTTTCTCCGTGCTCACGCGCAGCCGCGTCGGATATCCGGCAAATTCTCCTGACAGAATCCCGGCGATCTCTTCCCTTCTCTGCTGCCACAGCTCTGCGGTATTGACCGTCCTGCCGTCCAGAAGACGCAGGAGGTCGGGGAGATGTCTCTGGCTTACTTCATCTTTCAGTGTCATCTCGGAAATCCTCCTTATTCTTTCTGCTCAGTGGCCTTCAGGTATCCTTCCAACGTTTCTTTTATCCCGTTCTATAAATTCTCCAGATACTCCCTGGCTCTCACCGCGTTGTCGGGCGTACTGTTCTCAATAGTTGCCTGCAGGTACGGCTTCCGCTCTTTCTGCCAGGCGATGATCGCGCTGTAATCCATGTTGCCCGTCTCCCCGGGAGCCGTCGCTTTGATTTCCTGATTCTCAAGGAAATAGTCCTTGGCATGCAGGACAGCGATATCCGAACCGTTGAGAGCGAGCATGCGTCCGAAGAGATCTGCCTGTGACTCATGGTTCTCGGCGCTCAGGAGATTGACCGGGTCGAAAATAATCTGAAGATTCGGAGAATCGACGGCGTCCAGAACCGCGCGCGCCCTCTCCGGGGTGCAGACAATATGCTTCCATACCGGCTCGATGGCCAGCGTTACGCCGAACTGCTGAGCGTATCCGACAGCGCGGCGCACATTTTTGATAAAGATTCCCAGCGCTTCCTGAGTGTGACACTCCGGACAGAACTTGTATCCCGTATTCGGAGCTCCTGTCTCTGTACCCACAATGGAAGCTCCCAGGTAAGAAGCAAAACGGATATTTGCCTTATATTCCTCCAGGATCTCTCCAAGCTGAGCGGGGTCCGGATTGGCGAGGTTCAGATAGCAGCCGTAGACTGCCACAGAGAGATGGTTCCTGTCCAGCTCGCGCTTCAGGTGCGCGGCAAGGCCAGGCGTAAGGCCGTCTCTTCCGATTCCATATTCCTGATAGATCAGCTTGGACGCCAGATGAATGCAGGAAAATCCCTGTTCCGCCGCAATCTCAAATCTTCTCTCCAGCGGCGCCTGCTCCAGATCGTGGAGCCGGACGCCTACCTGCAATGTACTCTTCATGGCATTTCCTCCTATGCTTTATGCATCAGCGTCTCAATATAGGCAAGAATCAGCGGCGCCACACCTTTGGCGTCATTCTTGACTACCGGCTCACGCATATAGTACTCAAAGGTTCCCTCACGGTTTTCTTTATTTCCGAGTCCGGCAACCAGACAGATATGATCCATCTGCAGCTCTCCGTTCTCCTCTTTGATGCAGGTGCGGCAGATACCCTCAAACGCGCGCAGTCCGTGCGCGTAGTAGGACTCGTCGAGGATTCCCAGACGCACGCCCTTCATAATCGCGAACGCGAAGATCGAGGAACCGGACGCCTCCACATAGTTCGGCTCAATCTGCGGCAGGTTGATAACCTGATACCACATGCCGGTCTCCTGATCCTGATACGGAAGCATGGAGTCCACGAGATCGCGGAACATCTCTGAGAGTTCCTCTCTCTCAGCCGCATAGCGGTCCGGCAGAATCTCGATCGTGTCCGCGAGCGCCATCGCAAACCATCCCTCCGCTCTCAGCCAGAACTGATCGGAAAGTCCGGTCACCTTATCGCACCAGAACATCTCGCGTGACTCGTCAAACGCGTGATAGTACAGCCCGTTGCGGTCGTTTCTCATATTTTTCTTCACATTGCGGAACTGGCTGAAGATATCCTCACAGTTCTCACAGTTGTTGAAGCTTAACTCATACTGCAGATAGAACGGCTGTGCCATATACAGTCCGTCCAGCCATACCTGATTCGGGTAAATCTTCTTGTGCCAGAAGTTTCCGCTCGCAGTGCGCGGCTGTCCCTTGAGCTGGCTGTAAATCAGGTCCATCGCGCGGCGGTACTTTTCCTTCCCTGTCAGCGTGTAGAGGTCAAACAGCGTCTTGCCCGCATTGACATTGTCCAGATTATATTCTTCCACGGAGTAGGACTTGATGCTTCCATCCTCCTGCACAAAGAAATCGATAAACTCATCGGCGAAATCCAGATACCGCTTGTCTCCGGTAATATGATAGAACTCCAGCAGCGCCTTGATCATACAGCCGTCGATATAATTCCAGGTATTCGGCTTTCCGGCACGGATCTTCTCAATGTTCCACGCAGGCGCCTGCGGGGTGCTGCGGTCAATAAGCTGACGGATATAATTGTCCAGTAATTCCATATATCATGTCGGGAGCTGCCCTCAGAGGCCTGCTCCCTCTCCTTTCTCTTCTATATATTATTCTGACAGAGGAAGTCCCTGCATGTAGCGGTCCATCGCTTCCGCGATCTGTTTGGAGCGGCGCACTGCCTCAACCACGGTCTTTGCTCCGGTCACCACGTCCCCGGAAGCGAAGACGCCGGGTACCGTGCTCTCTCCGTTCTCATCGACCTGGATCAGTCCGCGTTTGTTCAGCTTCAGTTCCTTCTGGCGGTTGGCGATTCTGTCCTGCGGTCCCTGGCTGATGGAAATAATTGTGGAATCCGCCGGGTACAGCTTCTCCGTTCCCGGAATGTGATGCATCTTGCCTTCCTCATCCCACTCCACGTCCGCCATGATCGGCCCCTCGTCTACGATTTCCACCGGTCCCTTTAAGACTTCAAACTGCACGCCGTCCACCTTCGCGTACTCCACTTCCATCCGTGAAGCCACCGGCTCCTCCGTGATGGAAAACACTGTGACCTTTGACGCGCCGTGGCGCACGGCAGTTCTCGCCACGTCCATCGCGGCATTGCCCGCGCCGATGACAGCAACGCTCTCTCCCAGATCAAAGACCTCGGGATTTCTCAGGTAATGGATGCCGAAGTGTACGTTTCCAAACGTCTCTCCCTTGATCTTCAGGGTATTCGGGCGCCATACGCCGGTGCCGATGAACACGGACTTGTATCCGTCACGGAACATATCGTCTATGGAGACGGAACCGCCGATCGCAATGTTCGGCCGGAACAGGATGCCCATGTCGCGCATTTTCTTCTTATAGCGGTCCAGAATGGTCTTCGGCAGCCGGAAATCCGGAATCCCGTACTGCATGATCCCGCCGATCTTCTCTCTGTCCTCAAACACCGTGATCTTATACCCCTTCTGCGCCAGCCGGATCGCAATCGTAATACCCGCAGGCCCCGCGCCGATGATCGCGACTTTGATTCCGTTGGAGGGAGCCATGTCGATCTTCAGGCGGTCAAAGCAGGAATCCGAGATATAGTTCTCAATCGTGCTGATATGCACCGGAGACCCCTTCTTTCCGAGTACGCAGTGTCCCTCGCACTGCTTCTCATGATCGCAGATGAGTGAGCAGACAATGGACAGCGGATTATTTTCAAAGAGCATCTCCGCCGCGTCATACGTCTCATTGTTCAGAAGCATCTGTATCATGGTAGGGATGGATGTATGAATAGGGCAGCCCTCACGGCACTGCGGCTTTTTGCAGTTCAGGCACCGTCTCGCTTCATCAATAACGTGTACTGCCATAGTAATTCCTCCTTCACTTCAAGCCCTGAGATCCGGGCAATTTTTATACCTTATTACCTCACGATCTCATCCACATTTTCAATATGAATTGCCTCTCCGTCCTGTCCCTGGATGTTCACATTTTTAAGCGTGAGTTTTTTGATATTGTTCGCGTAAATTCCCATCCGGCAGATCTCCTCCGGAATACCGCACATCATGGCGGGCATGCCGCTCGCGGCATTCTCCGCGTATGTGACGTTTACGTTCTCCATCTCGACTTCCTCAATCTTCTGTTCCGGAAGTCCGTAGAAAAATGCTGCCGCCACATGGCAGTTCTCTGCCTCAATGTTCTTAAACGCCAGCTTCTTCACGCACGGTGTCCTGTCATCCACCGGCAGCGGATCCTTGCACTGTACGTAGTCCGTCTTGCCGTCCTTGTCGCAGAAATAGAAGCTGTTGATAACAAAAGGCGTCATCACGTTGTCCATATAAATATTTTCAAACAGGATTCCATCGATGACCGCGTCCTTTCCTCTTCCGCGTCTCGTCTTGATGCGCAGTCCGCGGTCCGTGTGCAGGAAGCGGCACTCCACCGCGCGCAGATTCTTAATGCCCGCAGCCATCTCGCTTCCGAGCGTAATGGAGCCATGTCCGTCGCGCATGCAGCACTGGCGGATGATCACATCCTCGGAAGGCGTCTTATATTTGGAACCGATCGCGATTTTGCCGGACTTCACGGCGATACAGTCGTCTCCCACAGAGAAATAGACGCCCGCAATCTCAACATCTCTGCACGCCTCAGGATCCAGTCCGTCGGTATTCGGAGATACCTTCGGCCCCAGTATGCTCATTCCGATAAAACGAAGATGCTGGCTGAAGTACGGATGTACATTCCAGCTCGGGCTGTTCTGTACCGTCACACCTGCCATCACGATATTTTCACAGTGATTCAGGAATACCATACGCGGTCTGGCCGCAATGCGGATCTGCTTGGCATTCTCCCACCAGTTATCCCAGCCGGCATTGCCGTCAATCACGCCGGGACCGTAGATGCAGGCATTCTTCACGCCAACGCCGCAGATAATACCGGAGAACATCGCCATCGCGTCGCCCTCCCAGGTTCCCAGAAGCATCTCCTCCTCCGGACGGTTCCCGGGGACTGCACCCTCAAATACCGGGAACTTCTCACGCTCGGTAAACGCTTTGAGCACAGCGCCCTCCTGAATCTCCAGATTCACATCATCCTTCAGGAATATGCTTGTAATACGGTATTCGCCTGCCGGAATCACTACGCGGCTCTTCGGCGGACACGCCATGATCGCAGCCTGAATAAAATGGGTGTCGTCAGACTCTCCGTCGCCCTTTGCGCCGAAGGATCTGACATTCATGGTCACATATTCATAATCCGTTGTAAAGGATGCGGTAAGTGTCTGACTGTCCTGCTGCGCGCGGACTTCATATTCCGTCTCCGGCTCCAGTCCATAGATCATGGTGATGGTGCGGTTTGTCTCAGTCTTAAACTCCCCGTTCACATAGATGCTCCATGGCTTTTCGGTCTCGAAGATGCTGCCGTCGCGGATCTCCAGAGCTGCGCACCTGGCATTTTTAAAGATTACTTCTGCTTTCATATGGTTCCTCCTGCATATTAATGATTTCTCATGTATTGTAAGCGTTTACAATAGTCATTTTTTCTATATTTTTCATCCTATACGAATCATATCACCCCTCTCTCCAGCTGTCAATTATACAAAAGGCTTAATATTTCTCTGTTCTTTTATGTAATATTACTGATTTTCATTTTCTTCCTTTTGTGCTATGATAGGATGCAGCGGAATGAATCTCCGGATTTTCTCCAGCATTTATGCGTATTATTAGCGCTTACAGGCAAGAGAAGAACCCAAGATATCCCAATCCAGAATCCAAATCATTTACTTACAGGAAGGAGACATCATCCATGTTCACAGTTTCCAAAGAACCGGGAAGCGATTTCACCTCCATCGGCGCAGCACTGGCCGCACTGGAGTCAAATCCGGAACTTCCCCGCACAATTTTTATCAAAAACGGCATTTATAAGGAACGGCTGGAGATCCGCCTTTCCGATCTGAAGCTCATCGGGGAAGACCGGGAGCATACGATTATCACCGAAGGGTTCGGCGCCAATATGGCGATGCCCGACGGATCCAAACGCGGCACGTTCCGCAGCTATACGATTCTGCTCGACGCGGACCGCATCACGCTTGAGAATCTCACGATTGAAAATACTGCCGGGGACGGACGCACCGCGGGGCAGGCAATCGCGCTGTATGCCGACGGCGATGAGCTCGTAATCCGGGGCTGCCGGCTGCTCGGACATCAGGATACTCTTTTTACAGGGCCTCTTCCTCCCACGGAGAAGCAGCGCGGCGGATTTATCGGTCCCAAGGAATTCGCTCCCCGCATCGTGGGGCGTCAGTATTACCGGGACTGCTATATCGAGGGAGACGTGGACTTCATTTTCGGCGGCGCCTGCGCTCTGTTTGAGAACTGCGAGATCCGCTCTCTGAACCGCGGCGAAGAAGTTAACGGTTACGCCACTGCCGCTTCCACTCCCGAGGGAGAGCCGATCGGCTACGTCTTCTACCGCTGCCGCTTTACCGGCGACTGTCCGCAGGGCACCGTCTATCTCGGACGCCCCTGGAGAGAATTTGCCAAAACGGTCATGCTCTGCTGCGATCTCGGTTCTCACATCCGCGCGGACGGCTGGCATGACTGGAATAAACCGGAGGCGCATGAACATGCGCTCTATGCCGAGTACGGCTGCACCGGCGCCGGCGCGGATACTTCCTCCCGCCCTTCCTGGATCCGGCTTTTTGATCAGGAGGACGCCGATGCCTGCGTCGCTGCCGTGCGCCGCAGGTTTTCCTTCTGCCCGGACTGCTGCACGGAAAACCATTCTGAGGGAGGCTGCGATACACTATGAAAACCGGCACTGACCGAAAGAACTCCTACCCCTTTCGCCTGAATGACGATCTGGTTCAGGACAGTTACAGCCGCAATCAGGGAAGCCCGGTACGGACACTGCTGAGTCTGTACCGCGGCAATTACGGCAAGCTTTTCCTGTCCACGCTCTGCTATATCATAAAGCACAGTCCGGTCTGGGCGCTTCCGATCATCACGGCGAATATTGTCAATTACGTGACAAATCCCCCCGAGAATGTCCGCAGCCTGATGATGCAGAACGCGGTGCTGATTATCGTGCTGATCCTGATCAATATTCCGGCGAACTATCTGCACACCCGCTTTAAGAGCCTCGCAACGCGCAGCGTGGAGGCAGGCCTTCGCAGCTCGCTGGTGCGGAAGATCCAGCAGCTTTCGATCTCGTTTCACAAGGAAATCGAGTCGGGGCGCCTGCAGTCGAAGATCATGCGCGATGTGGAAGCTGTGGAGACACTTTCCAGCCAGATGTTTGTCAGCCTGCTGAATATCCTGATCAATATCGTGGTAGCGCTCGGCGTCACAGTCATCAAGAGCCGGGTGGTATTCTGCTTCTTTCTGCTGACAATTCCTGTTGCCGCGCTGACGATCTTCGTGTTCAAGCAGCCCATGAAACGGCATAACCGCAGCTTCCGAAAGGAAATGGAGTCCACCTCCGCGAAGGTCATGGAGATGGTTGAGATGATCCCGATCACCAAAGCGCACGCTCTCGAGCAGAAGGAGAGCAGCCGCATGAGCAGACAGCTCATCAACGTCGCCGCGGAAGGATACCGGCTGGATATTATCCAGTCCACCTTCGGTTCTGTGAGCTGGGCGGCATTTCAGATTTTCCAGGTGATCTGCCTGCTCTTCACCGCGACGCTTGCACTGCGCGGTACGATCCAGGCCGGCGATATCGTACTGTATCAGAGCTACTTTACAACAATCGTCAATCAGGTGTCCGCAGTGATCACCCTGCTTCCCACGATCACCAAGGGCATGGAGTCCGTAAGCAGCATCGGCGAGATCTTAAACGCCAACGACATCGAAGATAACCGCGGCAAAAAGAAGCTCTCCACTCTGCGCGGAGAATATGAATTCCAGGATGTGCAGTTTTCCTACGCAAAGGATCAGAAGCCCATCCTGAAGGGAATCACGATGCACGTCAAGCCCGGCGAGACGATCGCCTTTGTCGGCGAATCCGGCGCGGGCAAGAGCACGCTTCTGAATATGATCATCGGCTTTCTGATGCCCGAAAAGGGAAGTCTGCTGATCGACGGCATGGACAGCCGTTCCATCAACCTGCGGAGCTACCGCCGCTTCATCGCCGTGGTACCGCAGTCCACCGTGCTGTTCTCCGGCAGTATCCGGGACAATATCACCTACGGCCTGGAGCATGTGACGGAGGAGGAGATCCAACAGGCGGTGCGCGCGGCAAATCTCGAGGAAATGCTGCAGAAGCTGCCCGACGGCCTGGACACCATGGTCGGCTCCCACGGGGACAAGCTCTCCGGCGGTCAGCGCCAGCGCATTTCCATTGCCAGAGCTCTCATCCGCAATCCGCAGGTGATCCTGTTCGACGAGGCGACCTCCGCGCTCGACAGCATCTCCGAAAAGCTGATACAGGACGCTCTTCAGAACCTCACAAAGGGAAAGACTACTTTCCTGGTCGCGCACAGGCTCTCCACAATCCGAAGCGCAGACAAGATTGCCGTTCTCCGAGACGGCATGTGCGTCGAATTCGGCACCTGGGACGAGCTGATGCAGAAAAAAGGCATCTTTTATCAGATGCGTTCGCTGCAGGCATAGCGGAGATTTCGTTCGGGAACCCCCGGTTCCCGAACGCTCCGGCGTCAGCGCAGCACAGCCGCGTCCTCCTTTGCCCTGTAGCGGAAGCTTTCGATCATCAATTCTGTTTCTTTTCCCAGCGCGTATATGCCCATCGTCGGGCCGGTAAAGCGCTTCCCATAGCTGTAGCCCTCGTCACAGAGGTAGGAGGCATCCTCTGCCAGTGCTCTGACGGGTTCCGCCTCTGCCGTTTCAAGGATAAATTCACGGCATACGCCGTCTCCCCGGCAGATCATTGTTACGCTGCCGGTTATATTCTTCAGTTCTCCCGCAAACGTTCTTCTCTTTTCATCTCCCCGGTTTTCTTCCATAAAGCAGCAATATGCGTCCGCCGTTCTTGCGACTCCGAACTTTATCCATGTTCTCTCGTCATAGTAGCAGACGAAATCCGCTTCGCCGCCGTCATCCAGGCTCAGAATCTCCAGCTCTGCCTGCGCTTCAAACGCAAACGCCGTCTGGCGGCGCAGCAGCGCGTTTCTTGCGTTCAGGCTGTCAAGATCCCAGAGATCTCCCTTCATTCTGACTCCCTGCTCCGTCTCCTCGATCTCACTTTCGCGGCGTCCTCTCGGGCTCATCCACTCGAGCGACATTCTTCCGCCGGCAATATCCTCTGTCCACGTATCCTCACAGGAGCGTTTCTGTACAGTTCCGGCAAACGGCATCTTCGCGAGCACAGACGGTCCTCGTCCCCTGTTAATAATTGCCCAGCCGTCGGCCGTCCACTCCATCTCGTCAAGCGCCGTCTCCCTGCCGAGGAATGTATGTTTTCCGTCCGGCATCCTGCCGCACAGATACGGGATAAACCATCTTCCGTCCGGTGTGCTCACAGGCTTTCCGTGGCCGCAGCGCTGGATCAGCGCCTCAGGATCATTCTGGCGCATAATCGGATCGTAGGGACACGGTTCAAAGGGCTCCTCAAGGCTTCTGGAACGCGCCAGCGTGATTCTGTGTCCCGGGCCTGTGCCGCCCTCCGCGAGGATCAGATAGTAGTATCCGTCCTTCTTCAGCAGGTGCGGTCCCTCAGGCGCCCGCTTCTGATCTCCGTACCAGAGAAGTCTTGCCTCGGAGATCTGCTCCGTAAGATCTTTATTCAGCTCCAGAATTCTAGCGCCGCGGTTCAGCAGCATGTAATGTCTTCCGTCATCGTCGTGGAACAGGGACGGGTCGATGCCCTCCTCGTCGATAAACACCGGCTTGCTGTAAGGTCCCTCCGGCTTTTCGGACGATACGATCATCTGGCGCCGCAGTACGGTTCCGTCGTCATTCAGCCGCCAGGACGCTGTGATGTAAAATCTTCCGTTGCTGTAGGAGATGTCCGGCGCCCAGAAGCCTCTTCCTCCCTCCAGCTCTCCGAGATTTGCCCATTCGCTGTCTGTCACCGCATATCCGATGATCTCCCAGTTCACGAGATCTCTGGAATGCGATACCGGAATACACGGGAAGTAGACAAACGAGGAATTCACCATATAGTAATCCTCCCCGACCCGCACGATGGACGGGTCAGGATACATTCCGGTCCGAATCGGATTCTTATACATATGCTCCAGAGGAGCTCCGGCGCACTGTGCAAAGTACGCCTCCGTCTCCTCCTGCCCTGCCAGGCGCGCCTCCTCGAACGGAGTGATCAGATTCCTGTCTCCGTCCGTGCAGGAAAGCCCTACGCGCTCAACGAGATATCGCACCAGCTCCGTATTTCCGGACCGCGCCGCATAGTGCAGAAAGGTCTTTCCCATTTCGTCCCTTTCATTCATGCTGGTCTTGGAATATTCCACCATATATCTCATAGCTTCGAGATCTCCGCTCTCGGCAAGCTGAAATTCCGGCCGTGTCTTCTCAGGCTTCGGATCGCAGTCAACTCCGAAAAAGTCCGCCCAGCCGCAGTCCTCAGACTCATCGCAGACCGCATAGAGCCCGGTCTTGGCTCCAACCCAGGTGTGGGGCGAAAGCTCATACGTCTCCCCTGCGGAAATATGCTCTCCTTCCCCTGTCTCGAAAAAGAACGACGCGCGCACTCTTGCGGGGCGGTAGTCTTTTTCTTCTGAGACGGGACGGGGACTTCCCTCCTGCTCCTCAACGATAATCTGCACACCGAGCGTAAAGCTCTGCGCATCGCCGGAAACGTTCCACTCCCGCAGCACCTGCTCGCGCGCCGGGCTCTCCTTTTCCCGCGAAATCAGATACCGGACAGTCAAAGCCCCGCTTTCGCCGCGAAGCAGCTCCAGCGCAGCGTATCCGCCGCCGATCACAAGGATTCCGGCACGGCCGCTCTGCTTTAATCCGCTGACATCCACGCGCGTCCTCATCTCCATGTCCGGGCAGACAATCTTCTGCGTCAGGACATTGGCGCTGTTCCAGAGAACCGCGGGTGTCCGTCCGGTCTCATTTCGCGAACAGCCTCAGGCAGCCGGGACGCTCAGTCAGGGAATAGAAGTCCTCCCTGTGATTTCCGAGCCACTGCCACATCAGATTCAGCCTCTCCCCTTCAAAGGAGTCGGACGCTTCCAGCGTGCATACAGGCGCCGGCGGCAGGTTCGGTTTTTTGTGGAACAGATACGGTTCTCCCCAGTCCCTGCCGTCTTTCTCTCTGCCGATGATACACCAGCCGTCCTTCCAGCGTGCCGGCTGCAGGTGGACAATTCTTCCGAACGCCCCTCTGTCCTGGAAGTGAAGAAACCACTCCTCCCCGTCCGGGGTATCCACAAGCGCGCCCTGGTGCGGTCCGTTCACAGGACTGTCGCCCTGGCGCATTACAATTTTTTCTTCGTAAGGCCCGTACACACAGCGGCTGCGCAGCACGGTCTGCCATCCTGTCTTCACGCCTCCTGCCGGAGCGAAAATATAGTACCATCCATCCCGCTTATAGACCTTGGGTCCTTCGATCGTGACCTGTGTTCTGGTCCCGTCAAATATAAAGTGATCCTCACTCAGCGCTCTGCTTCCGTCCCAGCTCATCTCGAAGATTCCCAGGAAACTCTTGAAACCGATGCGGCTCTTCGCGTAAGCATGGATCACATATGCCCTGCCGTCTTCGTCCCACACCGGACACGGATCGATCAGGCCCTTTCCGGGAAGCACCAGCACCGGCTCCTCCCATTCTCCCAGCGCGTCCTTTGCGCGCACCATGTAGATGCCCTCATCCGGCATCCCGTAATAAATATAGAAGTATCCCTCATGGAAACGAATCGAAGGCGCCCACACACCCTTGCTGTGCTGCGGCATGCTGTACACTTCCCCGGGAAGATTCTTCACCGCGTAATTCTTCAGTTCCCAGTTCACCAGATCTTTTGAAACCAGAATCGGCAGACCTGGAGTAAAATTAAAGCTGGAAGCCGTCATATAATAGGTATCTCCAACCCTGATCGCGTCCGGGTCAGAATAATCCGCAAACAGAATCGGGTTGCGGTAGATGCCGTTTCCAAGATCCGCCTGCCATGTCTTAATCTT
Source organism: uncultured Lachnospiraceae bacterium (assembly GCA_930989745.1). Taxonomy (GTDB): domain Bacteria; phylum Bacillota; class Clostridia; order Lachnospirales; family Lachnospiraceae; genus Egerieimonas_A; species Egerieimonas_A faecigallinarum. The sequence goes on from CAKNMY010000030.1 coordinate 13,441, forward strand.
CTGCATAAATCACGTCCCCCTCAAATCCTTCATCCAGATGCTCCGGCTCGATCAGCAGAGCTTCATACTTTCCGCCCAGAGCCTTTAATCCGCAGGCAACCATGCGTCCGAAGATCATCGCGCCCTCCCAGCGAAGATGCGTGTTGTCCGTCTGTCCCTCCGGGCAGCTCGGATACTCTCCCGGCTTCAGATTCATAAACCAGAGCTCGCTCACTTCAGGCTGTGTCTTCTCAAGCAGCGCCTTGCTCGCCGCGCACAGATCGATACACGGCACGTTCAGCGCCCGGGCGGTCTCTTTCATGGCCTTTTGGTACTCTCTGTGCTCATCGGCGGAGAGACTGCCGTCCTCCATAAATCTTCTTCTGTACAGAGAGGTGATCAGCAGCGGCTGCGCTTTTTTGTTGCGCGCGACATTGATAAACTTCTCCAGATTGACTCTGTACTCTCCCTCCGGATCCGTATACCGGGACGGATCCTGGATTTTCTCATCGTTATGTCCGAACTGAATGAACAGGAAATCCCCTTCCGCAATCTCATCGTAGATTGCTGCCAGCCGGGATTCGTCGATAAAGCTCTTCGTGCTCCTTCCGTTGACCGCATGATTTTTGATCTCCACTTCCTTCCGGATGAAGAGACGGATCCCCTGTCCGATGCCGGACTGCGGGTAAGTCAGATAGTTGTTCTGCGCCACGGTCGAATCGCCCGCCCAGAAAATTCTTGGTTCCATATGTTTATCCTCCACTTTTATATAAATTCAGGGGCTGCCGCATGTGCGACAGCCCCTGCTTTCAGGTGCATTATTATTTACAGTTCAGCCAACTGCATCACTCTTTTACCGCACCCAGGTTCATACCGCTGATGAAATATTTCTGGCAGAACGGGTATACGATCATAAACGGAATAATCGCTACCATAACCGCCGCATTCTTAACAGTGTTCTCTGTTGCTCCGCCGAGCGCTGTCGGCAGGTCACTTCCCATAATCATGCTTCGCAGCTTCATCTGGAAGTTATACAGGTCAGCGTTTGTGATGTAGATTTTGAAATTGGTGTAATCGTTCCAGTAGGTAACTGCGAACATCAGGCCGATGGATGCAAGAGCCGCCTTGGAGAGCGGAAGCACAATTTTATAGAAAATCTGCATCGGCGTACATCCGTCGATTTCCGCCGCTTCGAAGAGAGCGTTCGGTATTCCCTCGAAAAAGTTCCTCATCAATACCAGGTTGTAGATATTGATCGCCGGAATGAAAATAACGGAAAACAGTGTGTTTGTCAGCTGCATCTTATTAACGACCAAGTAGGTCGGAATCATACCGCCTTCAAAAATCATTGTGAAGAGCAGCAGGCCCGCCAGGATATTTCTTCCCGGCATCTTCCACTGAATCAGAACATAACCGCCCAGTGTACACAGCAGCAGACCAAGAGCGGTACCGCATACTGTAGTCACTACAGAAATTAAAAACGGCTTATACAGTGTCGGATTGGAGAATACGGTAATATATCCGTCAAATCCGAACTCCTTGGGCCACAGGCTCATTCCGTAACTGGTGCGCAGGTCGAGAGAGTCAACAAGTACCTTCCAGATAGGCACCAGAATAAGCAGGCTGATCAGGATAAAAACGATAGTATTCACAACATCGAATACAGTAATTTTCTTTTTCTTTTTTACTGCCACTTTTGCCATACCGCAACCTCCTAAATAATTCCGCGTCCGCGGATCTTCTTACTGATTTGATTGCAGACCAGAACAAGCACACATCCTACCAGAGACTTAACGATACCTACTGCTGTTGTATAACCGTAGTTGGGCAGCGCGCCGCTGTTGAAGGTCTGGGTGTATATGTAGGTCTGAAGTACGTCTGCCTGCTGAATAACCGCGTCGTTCTGCATAACGAATACGGACTCGAACAGGTTCATAACCTTTGCCAGGTTCAGAATCAGTACGGTGATGATGGTATTGGACAGTGCCGGCAGTGTAATATAGCGGATCTTATGCCATCTCGTACCTCCGTCCATGGTAGCTGCCTCGTAAAGCTCCGGGCTGATTCCAGACAGTGTCGCAAGGAAGATAATGGTTCCCCATCCTGTATCCTTCCATACATTGATAATATAGAAGATGCTGGTCCACCAGTCTTTGCTTCCCATAAAGTAGATTTCCTGTCCCTGTTCCAGGATTCCGGCATTTACCAGAAGGGTATTTACCAGACCGTCCTGAGACGGGGAGAGAATCAGGGAGAATACGGAAACCGTAACAACCCATGACATAAAGTGCGGCAGATAAATAATTGTCTGTGTGGTCTTCTTAAACGCCATGTTTTTAATCTCATTTAAAAGCAGGGAGATCACAACAGCCATCAAAGTGTTAAGAAGCAGCTTTACAACGCTCAGCTTCAGAGTATTCAGAAACGCAGTCCAGAAGCCCGGCGCTTCGAACATTCTGACAAAGTTGTCCAGTCCTACGAACTCCGGCGCCTTAACGCCTCTGTACTCTGTAAATGCCAGGCTGATACCTGCCAGTGGCAGATAGTGAAACGCCACTGTAAACATCAGAACAGGAATGAACATCAGGTAAAAGCCTTTGTATTTCTGCATGTTCTTCAGCGTTGATTTCGGAGCGGCGACAGCCGCATTGGCAGATTTCGTCTTTTTCATCTGCTGAATTCCTCCTTTTTCCCGCAGTCAGCGCGGTTTCTTTTTATTCCTCGTTCAGAGAGTCCACGATCTTCTGGGACCATTCTGCTCCGCCCTCATCCTCAAAGCGCTGATATCCCTCTTCCACAGACATACCCTGTGTTACGATATCCGCGATAATGGAATTCTTCAGAGTTGTCAGGTCTCCATTGAACTGGCTCATCTCATCCGTGGATTTCACGCTCGGCGCCAATGTGGAGTTTTCGTTAAAGATCTCCTGAGACTCTCTTGCTTCCTCAGCAATCTGGTTTGCTCCCGGATCCGCATCGATATAGTCTCCAATAGAAAGCATCGGGTCAATATTGTTCTTCGTATACTGTGTTCCAGGAGATTCCAGGCTCTCCAGCATGTGGAACTCGCCTTCCTCATACGTATTCTCACATACAGTCTCAGCCGCTGTGGACCAGTGGGTTCCCTCCACTCCGTATGTCCAGAGTGTCTGCATGTCGCCTCCGTCCAGCATGTTTTCAATAAAATACTTGAATACGCCTTCCGGATTCTCGCACTGTGTGGTGATCGCCCATACTGCAGGACGTCTTTCAAGATAAGCTCCCAGCTCCTCAATCGGCGGAATTGCAACCAGTTCAGAATCAAGTCCATTGTTTGCCAGGTTCGTCTTTAAGTTGGTTGCCCAGGTTCCTGCCCAATAGGTAAATACGCCGAACTTGTCCTCATAGAACTTGGTACGGCAGTCACTCGTAGCGTTGGTCAGAGATTCCTTATCAATATATCCTGCCTCATACGCGTCTTTCAGTCTCTGCAGCGCTTCTTTCATAGAATCCTCTGTGAATCCGTCCGCCCAGGTGCCGTCCTCTTTCTGATAGAAAGAACTGTATGCATCCTGGTAAAATTCCGGCAGATAGTTCACATACGGCTCCTCAACACCAATCAGTCCGGCAGCAGATACGCCGTACGTATCACCGTTCACGCCGTTGCCGTCCGGGTCGCCGTTTGTGAAGGCGTCGAGCATCTCAATATACTCTTCATAGTTCGTCGGAACATCCAGTCCGCAGTTATCCAGCCATTTCTTCTTTACATAGGTAACACATCCGTTTCCTCGTGCAGTCGCAAATCCGTAAAGATGTCCGTCAATATAGAGGTTATCGATCAGCTCCTCGTTATTTATGCGTCCGGAAGCCTTCAGTTCTGAATTCTCCCAGGCTTCTGTCATATCCCACAGAGCTTCCTCTTCCACATAGCCCGTATAATAAGTAGGGCTGAGCAGCATGACATCCGGCCAGTCACCGCTGGCAATCGTCTGTCCCAGTACATCGTAGTAAGCAGAGTGGTCCGGCTGGATAATCTCCAGTTCGATTCCGGTCAGCTCTTCCCATCTGTCGATGAATTCCTGCTGTCCGTTAGACTTTGTGACAAGGGTTCCGTCCACCATGACTGTGATTTTCTCCGGTATGGTGATTCCATCCTCATCCTTGACAGTTCCCGCAGCGGTCTTTCCATCCCCTCCGCATCCTGCCAGCACTGACGCAGCCATTACGCCGGCGAGCATCGTGCAAATCAGTTTTTTCTTCATAGCGTTCCTCCTCTTATTTTTATAGTTTTTATCACCCGTGCATCTACCCGCCTCATCGTTCTTGTCGTTTTGCACAAGCAACTTTTTCTTTTGAGCTGAATTTACCACAATCTGACGGCTGCTTCAAGGATCAATATTTTAAATCACTCGTTGATTTTTTACTGTCCCCCCGCCACCAGCAGGGTGCAGATTTTTAGGTCAGACCTGTTTTTCTCGCATAAATTAAGGGTTTTTCAGCATTTTGTAAGGGCTTACATCTTGCATTTTTTATGATTCTGTGATATTCTTATCCCTAATGAAAACACCATGAAAGGGTGACTGTGTTATGCGGATTTTTAAACAACTCGCCAAAAAGGATATGGATTTTTCAAAAAAACTTATGATTTCGTACAGTCTCCTGCTTCTGCTCGTGCTGTTTATTGGGTTGTATTTATACAATATGAGCAGCAGAAATCTCCGAAGCAGTGTGGAAGATCAGACAAAAGTTCAGCTTGATACCGCTTTCATACGTCTTCAGGATGATTTTGACTCCATGCTGAACCTCTCGCTCTCCATATCCAAGGACTCAGATATCAGCCGGCTGGCGCGGATGTCTGCCGATGGGAGCAATAACTTTTACAACAGCGCCTACTATGCGCAGCAGAGCCTGGCGAGCTATGCTCCCACCCAGAGGCTTTTGCCGGTTACTTCCTATTATATATATTTTTCGGGCAGCGACTATATCCTGTCCCCTGCGAGCTTTGCGGCAGCGCATATGTATTACAAATCCGCGAATCTCTCCGAGAACTCTTACGGGCGCTGGCATGATACGCTTACAGACTCCTCACAATACCGGAAGCTGATCCCCATGGAGCAGTTCGGCGCATCATCAGGAGATTATCTGTATATCCTGCCCCTGGATACTTATCTGCTCTATGAGATGCCGGCATCGCTGTGCCTTGTGGTCGACCGCGACAAGATGGTTCAGAATTTTGCCCATCTCACGCTGGAGGATGAGGGGACGCTTTTCGGCGTCCTTCCGGACAGCAGTGATCTTTTATCCGTAGGGAAAGAGCTTACATCCGTGACTGCGGACTTTCTTCTCTCACTCGATTTCCAGAATTATACCGCGCACTGCACCATTGGCGGCGAGCGCTATTCCGTTCTGCGCACAGATCCGTCGACCAACGGCTATGTATGCTACTACGCGCTTCCGTATTCATCCATCCAGCGCAATCTGGCGCAGTTCCGGAATATGTTCCTGGTCGTGATCTGCGCCGGACTTCTGGTCGGCTTTCTGCTGCTCTTCTTCCTGAGCCGTCATAATGTGCGGCCGTATCTGGTCATGGACAGCCAGCTGCGGGATACATTGAGCCGCGCGCAGCAGCTTCAGAATACGCTGGATCTCCAGCAGCCCGTAGTGCACAGCTCCTATATTCGCAGCCTGATGCTGGGGCGCATCTCCTCGGCTGACGAGCTGAAATATATTCAGAATTATCTCGGACTGGACGACACCGGGCGGATTTACTGCGTCCTCTACATCGTGACCTATCCCGATGATCAGAGCGCAGCGGAGGCGGATCTGCCGGAATATACGGATGAATCCGGCGGATTTACGTATGACTCCGCCCTCTCTTATGACGCTTATGTCCGTGCCTGCCTGAAGGAACATTTCGGCGAAAATATCAATCTGTTCACGCCGAAGAACCATACGTACGCGCTGCTGATTTCCCAGGAAGACCGCGGGGACAACGACGCTTCGGCAAATGAGATCATCACCGCTTTCCAGTCGTTTCACAGAGATGTGCTGGAGCGCTACGCGATCTGGAGTATCGGAGGCATCGGCAACTACAACCGCCTGCCGGAAAATCTGTGGAAGTCTTACCATCAGGCAGTGGAGTCTGTCAGCTACGCATCATCACAGAACTTTATCTGCCGTTACCTCTCTTTAAAGCTCAGCCCGGATCAGTATTATTTTCCGTCTCAGCTTTCTGAATCGCTTGCGAACTTTATCACTTCAGGAAATAAGAATCAGGTAGCGGAGACTTTTAAGTTTATCTCTACGGAAAACCTTCAGAAGCGTTCTCTGTCAGCGCCGAAGATGCAGTGTCTGCTGATGGAGATCTATAACACGCTCTCCCGTGTCCGCTATTCGATTTCAGACGATGAAGCGGGAGAAGAGCTGCGCGCCGCTGACCGCAGGCTCAACGACTACCTCTCGCTGCGTCAGCTTGAGGACGCTGCCGGGAAGCTGTGCGCCTTCTTCAGCGGCCGTACTTCTCAGCACCAGACCATTGGAAACATCAAATCATATATTCAGAAAAATTACAGGGACTCTTCCCTGTGCCTGTCAAAACTCTCCGATGAATTCCATCTCTCTGAGAGCTATCTCTCCTATCTGTTCAAGGAATCCACAGGCGAGAATTTCTCCATGTACCTGGAGCATATCCGCATGGAGGCAGCGCTCCGGCTGGTGCGCGAGACCTCAGCGCCGCTCTCGGATCTCTACCTGGAGACAGGCTATAATAATGCCAACAGCTTCCGGCGCGTCTTTAAAAAGACGTACGGCATGTCCGCCAAAGCCATGCGGGACTCTCTGAACGCTTAAAGCCGGAATTTTGAAAGGAGTTTTTTACCATGAATCTATTTACACGCTGCACGCCGGAGGAAGCCGGTATTCCATCTTCCTCCGTGCTGGCTATGATCAAAGAACTGCAGGAGCACCAGGTTCCGATGCACTCTCTTTTGCTGGCACGCAATGGAAAACTTGCCTTCGAAGGCTATTATGCTCCGTTTGGGCCGGGACAGCTTCACCGGATGTTTTCCATCAGCAAGAGTTTTACCTCTCTTGCCATCGGGCTTCTGGAGCGCGACGGCAGGATCTCCCTCGACGATCCGATCATAAACTATTTTCCGGAGTACGTTCCGGAGCATCCTCATCCCTGGCTTGCAGGCATGACGATCCGCGATATGCTCAGGATGCAGACCTGCCATTCTGCCACGACATATAAGGTGAATATGAAGGAAAACTGGGTGGAGAGTTTCTTCATCACGCCTCCCAGCCATCCGTCGGGCAGTTTTTTCCTCTATGACACTTCTGCCAGCCACACACTGTGCGCGCTCGTGGAAAAGCTTTCAGGAAAGCCCATGCTTGACTATCTCAAGGATACTGTCCTGCGGGAGATCGGCTTTTCAGAGCACTCCTACTTCGTGAAAGATCCGTTCGGAACCTCCATGGGAGGCTCAGGCATGATGGCAGAACCGATGGATCTGGTACTGGTCGGAATGCTTCTGTTAAACGGCGGCAGGACGCCGGACGGCAGAGAACTTCTCCCCGAAGCATATCTGCGCCAGGCATGCTCACTCCAGAGCGCGACAGCGCCTGGTCCCTCCCCGGAGGAGAGCTGCGGATACGGCTATCAGTTCTGGAGAATCGGCCACAACGGCTTTGCCTGCTACGGAATGGGCGGACAGTATCTCATCTGCCTTCCGGACCAGAACCTGCTCTGTGTAACCACAGCAGACACGCAGGAATTCAAAGGCGCAAACCAGATGATCTTCAATGCTTTGTACCGTCATATTCTGCCTTCACTCTCCAGTACGCCGCTGCCGCGTGACGAAGAATCCTGCAGGCGTCTGTCCGAAGCGCGCGAACGTCTCAGCCTTCCAGTTCTTGGCGGAGCGCTCATCTCCCCTGCTGCTGATAAGGTGCAGGGCGTACATTACCGCATGGATCAAAGCCCGGATGTGTTCGGGGAATGCTATATCACTTTTGATTCTGACCATACAGGCGGAGAGCTCTGGTACACCCTGAACGGAAAATGGGTTTCCCTGTCCTTTGGATTGGGATCTCTGCGCGAGGGAAAATTCCCTGGCTACGATGAGCGGTGCGCATGCTGCGCTGCCTGGCTCGAGCCGGATCTGTTCTACCTTCACTGCCAGCTGATCGGGGAATGCGTGGGACGCGTCCATTTCCAGATACGGTTTGCAGAAAATGGAATTCGTGTACGGCTGAATAAGACAGAAGAGACGTATTACAATGAATATAAAGGGTTCCTGACCGGAACTGCTGTATAACATAAGCCAAAGAAGCCCCGCGGGCAATTTCCGCGGGGCTTCCTGCTGTCAGAGCATCCGGATCCATTTTGCTGCCAGATCAATCCAGCACTGTACCTGGGGCTGAATCTGCCCCTCTCTGCCTTCCATCGCCGTCTCCTCATTTCCCAGCGCCAGACCGTGCGGTCCCTTGGGGAAAAGGTGCATCTCCATCGAAATGTTCTCTCTGCGCAGCGCGCCTGCGAGCAGAAGGCTGTTCTCCACCGGAACCGAAGTATCCTCACACGTGTGCCAGAGGAAGACTGGAGGCATATTCTCCGTGATACAGTTTTCCAGGGACAGTCCTGCCTCCAGCGACTGATCGCCGCCGGTCAGACGCTCAAAGGAACCTCTGTGGGCATACTCGCCGGAAGTAATGACCGGATAGCCCAGAATCAGGCCATCCGGACGACGCCAGAGCGATTCCTCTCCCAGCTTTTCGTCCAGCCATTCCTCCTGCCAGAACGTTCCCAGACTGCATGCCAGATGACCGCCGGCTGAGAACCCGCATACCATCACTTTCTTCTCATCCACCCAGTACTGCGCCGCATGCCTGCGCACCCAGCTCACCGCTTTCGCCAGTTCCAGAAGGGCCTGGGGATACACCGCGGGCGCAACACTGTAACGGAGCACACAGGCGTGAAATCCCCTTGCGTTAAACTGCAGAGCCACAGGCTCGGCCTCCCTCGGAGAGAGATGCTCATATCCTCCTCCCGGACAGATGATTACCACAGGGCGGCTGCCCTGCACCACACCTGGTATATTTTCCAGAAAGTATCCCGTCATCTGCGCCTTTCTGCCTTCAGCCGAAATCTCAATCGTCTTCTGTATCATATGTCTTTCCTTCATCCTTTCTGTATGCAGACTCTATTCTGCAGCACCTGATTTTCTGCGGCAGTTTTGCTCCTGCCGAAACCCACTTTATTTTATCACAGCGTCTCATCTGTATGCAAATATTAGTATTTTTCTGTTGACACACGGAATATCTTATGATATTTTATAGTTAGTTTAAGCTAATTCATTTCGGATTTTATTTTTTTTAGCATTAGGTTAGTTTTAACTAACATTGTTTAAAAGGAGGTTTCCCATGAGTGTTGTTATCATTGGCGGCAATGAGCGAATGGTTTGTCAATATGAATCCATCTGCAAATCCTACGGATATAAGGCCAAAGTATTTGCAAAGGAGCGCGGTGCAATCCGCAAAAAGCTCGGTGTTCCCGATCTTTTGATACTGTTTACAACTACTGTATCTCACAAAATGGCCGTAAGCGCTGCTCAGGAGGCGAGGAGAAATAATGTTCCCATTGCCCATATCCATTCCAGCAGCGCCGCGGCGCTCAGTCAGTTCCTTGACGAACACTGCAATGGCTGCTCCAAACGTAACTGTGCAGACTGCTGCTGAATCCGGCAGCTTATATACATAATGAATGACGAGGTGATTTTCATGTTCGATTCCATGCTGATCAAACACTGTTCCCCTACCCTCGCCGGGTTGAAAACGGCAGGGCTGTTTAACTTCCGTTTCTGCTCCGAGCAGGAGGCGCAGCAGACACTCAGTCTGTGGAACAGGAATCTGAATCCGAAGGGAGTCTGTATACGAATCTTAAAGATGAATTCCTGCAGGGCCCTGATCTACGTCTACCGCAGAACGCTGCTTGGCCGTCTGCTTGCCGATGAGCGTATTCAGGCATTTCTCGCGCCGTACGGCTATCACGGGCTTTCCGATGACGAGTCTCTTCTTCTGCTTGAGCGGCGGGTACAGGCATGCCCCGAATTTCCTCACGAAATCGGCGTTTTTCTGGGATATCCGCTGGATGATGTCATCGGATTCATAGAAAACTCCGGCAGGAACTGCAAATGCTGCGGCTGTTGGAAGGTCTACTGCAATGAGTGCGAGGCGCTTCGCACCTTTGCGCGGTATGAGAAATGCCGCCTGGTATACGAACGTCTCTTTCTCTCCGGCAGGCCGCTTATCCAGCTTGCGGTATCTGCCTGAAAAGCTATTTCCCGCATACAAAAAAGAACCGGCAGACTGCCGGTTCTTTTTTGTATGTATTTATGCTCCTACTTTTCCAAGTCCCATCTCCTGGGCAATGTTCATGATGTGATCTCCGATACGCTCAAAGTCTGTGAGCATCTCAGAGTAGAGCACACACGCTTCGTCAGAGCACTTGCCTTCCTGCATCCGCGCAATCTGATGCGCGCGGTATTCCTCTGTCATATCGTCGATCGTCTGCTCCAGCTTTTCTACCTCTTTGACATCCTTCTTGGAATTCTGCTCCAGACTTCCAAGCAGATCCAGCGCCTGGCAGCTGATCTTCTTCATCTCCTCGATCTCAGCGACAGCTTCAGCAGAGAAACTGATCTTTCTCTCCTCCAGCCTCTTCGTATATTCACAGATATTGATCGCGTGATCTCCGATGCGCTCCAGGTTTCCGCAGACTTTAAAAAGCGCGCTGATATACTTGGCGTCCTTTGAGTTTCTCTCATTTACAAGGATCTTTGAAATATATTTGGAAATTTCTTTGTTCAGGAAGTCGATATACTCCTCCCGCTCCTGCACTTCTTCGAGAAGCGTCGTCTTTCCGGACTTCACAGCCTCAAAACTGCACTCCACGTTCGCCCTTGCCATCTCGATCATACGGTGAATCTCTCCGTTGATGCCGCTGAGCGCAATTGCGGAGTGGCCGATCTGGTTTTCTCTCTTTAAGTCCATGGGACGGATGTATTCCAGATGCATTTCGCCATCGTTCTCTTCTCCAGCTTTCTCCGGAAGGATCTTCGTCGCCAGCTTAGCCAGCTTATATCCAAACGGAATCAACAGAATCGTTGTCACCACATTGAACAGCGTGTGCATATTCGCTATCTGCGCCGCTACATTATTCGGTGTAATGCTCTCCACCAGATCAGTCAGCGGCGTCAGCATACACACAATTGTAAAGATCACAGTTCCGATAAGGTTGAAGCAGAGATGGATAATCGTTGTGCGCTTCGCGTTGCGGGAAGTTCCGATCGCTGCCAGCACAGCGGTGATACATGTACCGATGTTCTGTCCGAACAATACGTACACTGCATTTGACAGCCCGATCACGCCGCTTGACGCCAGCGCCTGCAGAATACCAACAGACGCAGAGGAGGACTGGATAATCGCGGTAAATCCAGCCCCTGCAAGGATTCCCAGCAGCGGGTTCGTAAACTTCGTCATCAGGGATACAAATGCCTCGGATTCTCTCAGAGGCATCATTGCGGAGCTCATCATCTCCATACCAATGAACAGCACGCCGAGTCCCGCGATGATCATGCCGTAATGGTGCACTTTCTTTTTCTTAACAAAAACAATCAGCGCCACACCCACAAACGCGAACAGCGGAGCCAGAGCTCCGATATCCAGGGCAATGAGCTGGCCAGTAATTGTGGTACCGATGTTGGCACCCATGATAATCCACACTGCCTGTTTCAGTGTCATCATACCAGAGTTTACAAATCCCACGACCATAACCGTGGTTGCGGACGATGACTGGATTACGGCGGTAATACCCGCACCCACCAGAATTCCCAGAAAGCGGTTGGCTGTGAGCTTTTCCAGGATCTGCTTCATCTTGTTGCCCGCAGCAGCTTCCAATCCGCCGCTCATCATCTGCATGCCGTACAGAAACAGCGCCAGTCCTCCCAGAAGACTGAAAAAATCTGTAATTTTCACTTTTTCTTCCTCCATATTTTCTGCAGCCTTTACAAGCGCTGCGCCTCTCAATATAGTTCTACTGAAAATTAAGAATTTTTGCAATACCCTGTGCATAAATTTAACATGATTTTACATAGATTTTACATTAGGCGCGCCTATTTTTCATTTTTCAAAGAAAGAACTTCCATTTCGCCGTATTTCGCCCTATAATAAAAACTAGGTAAAATTCATGTAAGCTCTGTCTTACTCTTTTGTAAACAATTTCTTAAGAAACGGAGTGTCTTTTTATGCGCACAGAATCTCAAATCAGGAAGCTCATTCACGAGGCTGTCATGTCCTGCCATACTGCCGGATTCAGCCTTCTGCTCATCCAAAATCGCCGTGAGCTGCTGTATGTCGAAGACGGATACGCGGATCTGGAACATCAGCTTCCCATTCAGAGGGATACGATCTTCCGTCTGTATTCCATGACAAAACCCGTCACCGCCGCCGCGGCAATGCTTCTGATGGAGCGCGGCAGGCTGGACCTGTGTTCTCCCGTATCGGACTTTCTGCCGGGCTTTGCAGCGCAGAAAGTATTTGAGAACGGCCGGCTGACCGTTCCGAAACGTCCGGTTCTCGTCAAAGATCTTCTGAATATGACCTCGGGACTGGTCTACGATGGAACCGATACGCCCACCGGCATTGCATCCGGAAAGCTTTTCGAGGATATTGCGGCAAGGCTTGATTCCGATTCTCCCGTTACAACGCTTCAAGCCGCAAATGCACTCGGCCAGATTCCTCTGAACTACCAGCCCGGAACGTGGTGGCAGTACGGCAGCTCCGCCGATGTACTGGGCGCTGTGATTGAAGTTGTCTCCGGAGTATCTTTCGGAGAATTTCTGAAAAAGGAATTTTTTCTTCCGCTGGAAATGCATGACACAGACTTCTGGGTTCCGGCAGACAAACAGTACCGCCTTGCGCGCGTCTACAGCCGCGGGAAAGACGGCAGCCTGACACGCTATACCGGAAACCGCCTGGGTATCCGAAACGACATGGCGCGCCCGAATCCATTTCAGTCCGGCGGCGCCGGGCTTGCCTCCACGATCGATGACTATGCCCGTTTCGCTCAGATGCTCTTAAGCGGCGGTGTCCACAAAGACCGCAGGATTCTGAGCGCGCGTACCGTATCCTATCTCACGGGCGGCATGCTGGAAGCGGATGCCCAGAGAGGCTTCGGGGAATGGCTGGGACTGTCCGGATACACGTACGCCAATCTTATGCGCGTGCTGCGCAATCCGGGCCAGGCGCTGACGCTGGGAAGCGCCGGGGAATACGGATGGGACGGCTGGCTGGGCTGCTATTTCTGCAACTGTCCCGCTGACGATCTCACGATTCTGATGATGATGCAGAAGACGAATTCCGGAACCGAGACGCTCACTCGCCAGCTCCGGAATCTGATTTTCGCAGGATTGGATTAGATCAAAAAAGAGGGGAAAGCCCCCTCTTTTAATTTCCTGCACAGCCGTGCTTATCCTCACCGCAGTTATGAGAGCCGCAGGAGTCTTCCTCGTGATGGTGACTGCATGAAGTATTCGGATCATACATCAGACTGCCCTTTACGAACGATTCCGCCGCCATGGACGCGCTTCCCGTCACGCCGGGATACAGTTCGATGCCTGCTTCCGCAAGCGCGTTCCGGGCGCCCGCGCCGATTCCTCCGCAGATCAGCACATCCGCGCCATTTTCCTTTAAGAATCCGGCAAGGGCGCCGTGTCCGCTTCCTTCCGTGCTGACAACCTCTCCGGAGAGCACTTTACCGTCCTCCACCTCATAGAAGGCGAACTGCGCGCAGTGTCCGAAGTGCTGGAAAACTTCTCCGTTCTCATACGTTACTGCAATTTTCATTTTCAAAACCTCCTGTTCTTTTTCTGTTTTTGTCTATT
>CAKNMY010000031.1 GCA_930989745.1 uncultured Lachnospiraceae bacterium
CTACAGAGGGTGTCTTTCTTTTGTGCAATATTTTGGATTTGCTCATTTATAGTTACATAATAAAAAGACATGACTTCTCAGAAATCCTGCTGCCTTTTTCTGAATGTCATGTCTTTTTTACGCTCTCAATATCGCACTCAGCACATACTGACTGTTAGAAAAGTTCTTCTGCGTGATCTCGCCCAGGCGAATAAGATCCACATCGAGCCACAGTTCTTCCGCCGCCACCATCATATTGGCGAACATAATGCCGAAGTTCAGTTCATCCCACTTTCCAAACTTCTCCACCCCGTGCTTTTTTGAAAAAATATGAATGCGATTGTCATATACCACAAATCTCCAGGGCTGGCTGTTCATTGTGGACGGCGCAAGCCTCGCTGCTTCAAGAAGCTGATTCATCCATTGACGCGGAACTTCCTTATAGATACACAGTTCGTCCAGGCTCAGACGCTTTGCCTCAATCTTCTTCCTCACATGGCTGCCTTTCGCGCGCCCAAACGCCATCAGTCCTACCAGGCGCTTATTGTCCCTGCGCTGAAACTGTCTGGGCAGCTTCATTCCGCCGAGAAAACAAGACCCCAACCCCATACAGCAGAGATGCAGCGCCATCTGTTCCATCTGATACCCCATATTCATCAGATACCGCTCTCCCTCATCCGAGTAAAACGCCAGATAATACGGCGCTTTCACCCCGAACACGCCGAGCTTCTTCATCTGCCCTTTCGTATTGTCCAGCACAGCCATCTCAGCCCCAAACTGGCCGAACAGACTGTCCGCTTCTCTGAAATGCTGCTCAATCTGTTCCAGCATATTTACGGCCAATGCCTCCATATGATAACTCCGCACAGATTTTCTTACAAAAATAGCTTCATATAAATTCATACTCTCACCCTGCCGCGGCCTCACGGCCCCTTCAATCTTCACTGTTAACCGGATAGCTGCTCCCCAGCATACATTCCGGTTCAAAACGGATAGTCACAATCCGCCCGTTCACGATGTTAAACTTTCGTAACATTATTGTAACATAGATTTCCTTATTTTCAAGGGGTGGTCACATATTTTTTAAAAAGCAGTTGACTTTTTTGCTTTTCCATTGTATTATTGTATTAATTACTTAGTACAATAATACAGGGGGTGTTTACATGCCATGGAACTTGACTTCTGACCGGCCCATTTATGCCCAGCTCATAGAAAAGCTGCAGCTCGATATTATCACCGGCCACTATAAACCCGGTGAAAAGCTTCCCTCTGTGCGGGATCTCGCTTCAGAAGCATCCGTCAATCCCAATACCATGCAGAAAGCTCTCTCTGAGCTGGAACGCAGCGGACTCGTATATGCGCAGAGAACTTCGGGGCGTTTTATCACCGATGATCAGGAACTGATTAAAAACACCCGCAACGAACTCGCCAGGATGCAGATCCGTGATTTTATCCGCACAATGCGGCAGTTCGACCTGGACGATGATGAAATTCTGCATCTGATCCAGGAAATTATGAAGGAGGAGATAGAATGAACGAACTTGTGACCTGCAGGAACCTTACCAAACGATACGGCAGCAAATTTGCGCTGAACAATGTCAGTCTTTCCATAGAATCCGGAAAGATTGTAGGACTTCTCGGTCCAAACGGAAGCGGCAAGACAACGCTGATCAAGATTTTGAACCAGCTTATCACTCCCACTTCCGGGGAGGTCCTCATCGGGGGCAGTCCCCTGACCGTGGAGACTAAGGCAAAGATATCTTATCTTCCTGACCGCATGTGTCTCGGCAACTGGATGCATGTGGCGGACGCCATCGATTTCTTCGCTGATTTTTACACAGACTTTGACCGCAGCCGCGCGCAGGATATGCTCGACAAGCTGCATATCCGTCCCTCCGACACCATCCGTGCCATGTCCAAGGGCACGAAGGAAAAGCTGCAGCTGATCCTTGTTATGAGCCGCCGGGCATCGCTCTACTGTCTGGATGAACCCATTGCCGGCGTGGACCCGGCAGCGCGCGATTATATTCTCTCCACAATCTTAAATAACTATGATCCCGATGCCACAATCCTGATCTCCACACATTTGATCAGTGATGTCGAAAATATTCTCGACGAGGTTATCTTTATTCGCGAGGGCTCAGTCCTGCTTCAGTCTTCTGTCGATGATCTGCGTATTCAGAACGGCAAATCTGTAGACCACGTTTTCAGGGAGGTGTTCAAATGTTAATAAAATTATTAAAGTACGACTGGAAATACAGCTGGCGGCTGCTCTTTCTGCTGAATGGAGCGCTTCTGCTCTTCTCTATACTGGGGCAGCTCGGTTCCCATCTTCTGCAGTCCGGCAACTATACTGTCATGAGTATTCTTGCAGGTATGTACATTCTGATCTATACGCTGCTCTTCTGCGGTTCTCTGATCACGACACAGATTATCCTGATCGCGCGGTATTACAGAAATTTCTACACCGACGAAGGCTATCTGCTTCATACGCTGCCAGTGACTACCGGCCAGAAGATCTGGGCAAAGTTTATCAATCATATGCTCTGGACACTGATCAATATTCTGTGTCTGCTGCTCTCCATTCTCTTTCTGGCAGGACCAGGCGAGTGGAAGTATATGTTCCAGCTGATTCCGGATACATTCTCGGCTTTCTCAAAAACTCTGGGAATTCATCCTGTTCTGATCGCGCTGGGCGGTCTGCTCGCGATAGTACTGGCTCTGAGCTTTATGATTTTTTCTCTGTACTTCTGCATCAGCATTGGAAGCCTGTTCCCCTCGCATAAGGTCATCGCTTCCATTGTCACCTACGTGATTCTCTACGGCGTGGTACAGTTTGCGTCACTTGCCTACAGCATCTACAGCGTATTCCTCGTAGACCGGAAGATTTACACTGTAAACCCCTCAGGGATCCCTGTCGATCCCATCTATCCCTCTCCCGCAGCCGGGACATTCGGAGTCATCTACGCCGTCGGCATGTTCCTGCTGCTGGCGGGAAGCGCCGCATTTTACGGCGTCAGCTACTATGTAGCGCATAAAAAATTAAATCTGGACTGATTCTTTTACGGGGTGCCGGCTTTGCGGCATCCCGTAATTTCACATCTTACACGATTATTTTCATCCGCTTCGCAAAATTGAACTTTTATATTTCCATTTGAACTTTTCGTTTTTTATATTGAACTTCGATCAAAGATGTGTTATGATCTTCTATGAAATTGAACTCCCGGAGGAAGAAAGATGTCAAGAGAAACTTTTGCAGAGAGATTAAGAGCCGCGATGGAGCAGCAGGGCAAAAAACAGGTGGATATTATCCGCATGGCATCTGAACAGGGTGTAAAGCTCGGCAAAAGCCATATGAGTCAGTATGTCAGCGGAAAGACCGTTCCCAGGACAGATCTTCTCCATTTTCTTGCAGAGGCGCTGCAGGTAGATGAAGACTGGTTAAGGGGAACAGATCCTGTCAGCAGACCGGAAGCTCCCGATACCGGCATGCCGGAAAACAAGGAAACGAAAGCTTTAGGAGGAATAAAGATGCGGGAATTTAAGAAATCTTCAAAATTGAACAATGTATTATAC
Organism: uncultured Lachnospiraceae bacterium; assembly: GCA_930989745.1. GTDB lineage: Bacteria > Bacillota > Clostridia > Lachnospirales > Lachnospiraceae > Egerieimonas_A > Egerieimonas_A faecigallinarum. The sequence continues at coordinate 3,556 of CAKNMY010000031.1, forward strand.
GATGTCAGAGGACCGGTCGTGGACGAAGCCGAGCGTATGGAGGAAGCGGGCACACAGATTCTGAAGCTGAATATCGGCAATCCTGCGCCATTTGGTTTTCATACACCTGATGAAGTCATCTACGATATGCGCCGGCAGCTTACGGAGTGCGAGGGGTATTCTCCCGCAAAGGGAATGTTCGCTGCCAGAAAGGCAATTATGCAGTACGCGCAGTTAAAGCAAATACCAAATGTTACCATAGAAGATATTTATACAGGAAACGGGGTCAGCGAGCTGATCAATCTGTGTATGTCGGCTTTGCTTGACGATGGGGATGAGATTCTGATTCCGTCTCCCGATTATCCGCTCTGGACCGCATGTGCCACTCTCGCGGGCGGAAAGGCCGTTCATTATATCTGTGACGAGCAGTCCGAATGGTTTCCGGATCTGGATGATATCCGCAAAAAAATCACAGACAGAACGAAAGCAATCGTCATTATCAACCCGAACAACCCTACGGGCGCGCTGTATCCCCGCGATGTGCTGCAGGGAATTGTCAATATTGCCAGAGAGCATCAGCTGATCATCTTTTCCGATGAGATCTACGACCGCCTGGTCATGGATGGTGAGAAGCATATATCGATCGCGTCCCTGGCGCCCGATCTGTTCTGTGTAACTTACAGCGGTCTGTCCAAATCCCATATGATCGCGGGCTTCCGTATCGGCTGGATGATTCTGAGCGGGAATAAAGAGATCGCAAAAGACTATATCGAAGGCCTCAAGATGCTCTCCAATATGCGCCTCTGCTCCAATGTTCCGGCGCAGTCCATTGTCCAGACCGCTCTCGGCGGCTACCAGAGCGTCGAAAACTATATTATACCCGGAGGGCGCATCTACGAGCAGCGGGAATTTATCTATAACGCGCTGACCGACATTCCAGGCATCAGCTGCGTAAAGCCCAAGGCGGCTTTCTACATGTTCCCGAAGATTGATGTTCAAAAGTTCAACATCACAAACGATGAACAGTTTGCTTTGGATCTTCTGCGCGACAAGAAGATTCTTCTGATCCAGGGCAGCGGCTTTAACTGGCAGCAGCCGGACCATTTCCGCGTTGTGTATCTGCCGCGCATCGAGATTCTGAAGGAGTGCGCCGAAAAGATCACAGACTTTTTCAGCTATTACCGTCAGCACTAGGCATCTGCCAAGAGAGGGATACCGCAGCCGTGTGGCTGCGGTATCCCTCTCTTAACTATCGTTTTACTTTTTCACCACAAATCTGTCCAGTCTCTTCAGCAGTTCTTCACAGTCCTCTGAGTGAATCTGCACTGTCAGCGGCTGGGATAAGTCCAGACTCAGGACTCCCATAATCGACTTTGCGTCAATCAGATATCTGCCGACTACAAGGTCTGTCTCAATCTTATAATCATTGACAATTGTAACAAAATCTTTTACAGCTGTGATTCCATCCAGCATTACTTCTATTTTTTTCATCTTCTCCTCCTATATTTCGCTGCAGCGCACCTGGACATCGCCAAGAAACGTCTCCCATGCGTCCTCATGCTCCACAAAATACCTGGGGCACTCCTTCCCCGTGACATCGTAGTGACGAATGACGCCGTCTGCGGGATCGACATCAAACCGTTTGCAGAGCCACGCTGTGAGCTGCACCAGAGACTGATATGTAGCATCCGTAAACTTCCCGCTCTCATCCGGATGACAGCACTCGATAGACAGTGTGTCATTATTTCTGTCATTTGACGCATAGGCGATCTCTGTACTCGGTATGCACTGTATAATCTCTCCATCCATTCCTATGACAAAGTGGCTGCTTGCCTGTGTCTCATGGCTGTCTTTCAGTCCCTCAAAATAATCTCTGTTATTCTGCGCCGTAGTACCCGGATTCGCCGTATAGTGTATCACAATCCCGTTGATCTTTTCCAGCGCTATGCCGGGTCTGGACTCCGGATTCATAGTCAGCAGCTGGACGTCCAATTCCGGCGCTCCTTCCCAGCTCTCGTCCATTTCCTGTATTTGGACCGTTTCTCTCGGCTGCGCAAAAAACAGCCGTCTGCATAAGAGCACCAGCCCGATGATACACAGAAACGAAAAACATATCAGTATCAGCGCTCTTCGCCGCAGTTCCCGCACCCGGTCCTGGCGCGTTCTTCTTTTGTGTCTTCTCCCCCTGTATCTGCTGTCCCCCATACACTCTCCCGTAATTCTGCCATCCTCAGTCCCTGTCGCGGAAGTTTATCCCAACTTACAGAGGGGCTGCCCCTGCGGGCAGCCCCTCATCCTCTGTAAAGGGCACCTCTTCCGCCCTGTTTCTTATTTGTCGTCTACGCTGTAGTTCGGAGCCTCTTTGGTGATATGAATATCATGCGGATGGGACTCTTTTAAAGACGCGGCAGAAATCTTCACAAATTTTCCAGTCTGCTTTAATGTCTCAATATCCTTTGCTCCGCAGTAACCCATACCTGCACGGAGACCGCCCATAAGCTGGAATACAGTATCCTCAACCATTCCCTTATAGGCAACGCGTCCTTCCACGCCTTCCGGAACAAGCTTCTTGGCATCTGACTGGAAATAGCGGTCCTTGCTTCCGTTCTCCATTGCAGCGATAGATCCCATTCCGCGGTATACCTTATACTTTCTTCCCTGGAACAGTTCAAAAGTTCCCGGGCTCTCATCGCAGCCTGCAAACATACTTCCCATCATACATACATTAGCGCCGGCAGCGATTGCCTTGGTGATATCTCCGGAATACTTAATACCTCCGTCAGCGATGATCGGAATACCAGCTTCCTTTGCAGCCTCATAGCAGTCCATGACAGCTGTAATCTGCGGAACACCGATACCTGCAACCACACGCGTTGTGCAGATAGAACCAGGTCCGATACCGACCTTCACAGCGTCTGCGCCGGCAGCGATCAGATCTCTTGTCGCATCTCCTGTCGCAACATTTCCTGCAATCACCTGCAGTTCCGGATACTTTTCCTTGATCTGGCGCAGGGTCTTAAAGATGTTTGCGGAATGTCCGTGTGCGGAGTCAATGACAATGACATCCACATGCGCGTTCACAAGCGCATCCACCCGAGCCATGACGTTAGATGTGATTCCAACAGCCGCTCCGCAGAGCAGACGTCCCTGCTCGTCTTTTGCGGACAGCGGATATTTGATCTGCTTCTCGATATCCTTGATTGTGATGAGTCCCTTCAGATTAAAATCATCATCCACAATCGGGAGCTTCTCTTTTCTGGATTTTCCAAGAATCTCCTTTGCCTCCTCAAGCGTCACACCTACTTTAGCGGTGATCAGTCCCTCAGAAGTCATGGATTCTTTGATCTTCTTCGTAAAGTCAGTCTCAAACTTCAGGTCGCGGTTCGTAATGATGCCAACCAGTTTTTTGCCTTCAGTGATCGGAACACCGGAAATGCGGAACTTCGCCATCAGCTCATTCGCGTCCGCAAGTGTGTGTTCCGGGGATAAGAAAAATGGGTCTGTGATAACACCATTTTCGGAACGTTTTACCTTATCTACTTCCTCTGCCTGCTGTTCAATCGACATATTCTTATGGATGATGCCGATTCCTCCCTGACGCGCCATCGCAATAGCCATGCGGTGCTCAGTTACGGTATCCATGCCCGCACTCATCATAGGAATGTTCAGTTTGATTTTCTTTGTCAGCCAGGTAGATAAATCCACTTGATTCGGAATTACTTCGGAGTACGCCGGCACCAGCAGTACATCGTCAAAGGTAATTCCTTCGCCAATAATTGTACCCATTTTTCTTCCTCCATCTCGCTTTTGTAATTTGTTTTGTTCTATAGTCTAACAAATCTTAATTGCATTGTCAATCGAAAAAGACTTTTCTCGGATATTTGGAGCGAAGGTCTTTTAACATTCCCTCATCCGGCTCGAAGAGCACCATCTGAAGTTCCTTGTTCTTCGGAATCACCATCGCGTAGATCTTGTGGTCCTCCATCCCGGAAGAAAAATCCACCTGCTTGATGTTCCTGTTCTGGCGGTAGGAATCCAGCTGATGGGATTTCAGCGGCGCCAGGATCTCCATATCACTGAACTCATAACTCACTGCGCGCTTTCTCTTCATCTTGGAATAGATGCGGTCCACATCCATAGATCCATTGACATAGATATACTCAAACTCCACGTCCAGCCTCGGCAGGAACAGGTAACACAGTACGCCCATCACAACAGCCACGATCAGAATCAGCGGCATCCCCAGCAGTCCCAGAAGGGCTGTCACGGCGGTCACCGCGATTGCCGCCACCCGGATCACCGATTCAAGCATCGTCTTTTTCTTCTTTACAAGTACCTCTGAATAGAAATCTCCCATCTCATTACTCCTCCACTAATTTCTCTAATAGTTTTACGGCATTTTCCACATTCGGGGAGTTGGCGATCACAGTGAAATACACCGGTTCGTACGCAACCAGATCCCACTTTTCCAGCAGACTGCTGCCGTCAATGCGCACGCCGTACTCAGAAACTCTGTCCCCCAGCGCCGCAATCTGCTCCTCACTCAGATATTCCGACGGCATAAGGAACATTTCCTGATCCTTATAGTAATCCATGACATGCTCACTGCTGATCAGAACATCTATCGACTGTGCCGCTACCATGGTACTGAATTTCATGATAATGTTCGGATCAGTATTGGCAATATCCTCATTGAAATAGTAGGAAGTATCCACCGTCACCGTCTCATGCTCGTCTCCGGTACCCAGCATCTCGATCAGATCTTCAGTCACTCCGCTGGTATCAGAAAGCGTGGTACTGTTCGCCACAGCCAGACCCATAAGATTAATTTTCTGAGAATTCTGATACATCGTGACAAACATGGAAATGAACATGATCACCACCGCCAGGATCAGCAGCCAGATCTTGTAATATTCCCACAAATATCCGATCTTCTGTCCAAGCGTCATGGATGCGAGCTTCTTCCTCTCGAGCTCGCGCTTCTCTTTGGGAGTCATATCTGACTCGTACCTTTTTTCCATTTTCCTTTGTTGCTCCTTTATCAAGTCTAAGGATATTCTAGCACAAACGGGGGGCATCGTCTATGCGGTTGCCCCCCGTTTTTTCTAAAAACTTTGTGAACTTTACAATGGAATTACATCATTCCCATGCCCGGATTTCCAGCCGGTACTGCCGGTGTCTCTTCCTTAATAGTGGAAACAACAGACTCAGTGGTCAGTAAGGTGGAAGCTACGCTTGTAGCGTTCTGCAGTGCGCTTCTGGTAACTTTTACCGGATCCAGAATACCTGCTTTTACCATATCGACATATTCCTCGTTGTATGCGTCAAATCCGACGCCAACCTCGGACTCTCTTACCTTGTTGATAATTACGGAGCCTTCCAGTCCTGCGTTTGCCGCAATGTAGTACAGCGGAGCTTCCAGAGCTTTTAAGATTACGTTCGCGCCTGTCTTCTCGTCTCCGGACAGGGTTTCTGCGTACTCAGCAAGCTTGTTGGTAGCATGGATGTATGCGGATCCGCCTCCTGCGATGATGCCTTCTTCCACAGCTGCTCTCGTAGCTGCAAGAGCATCCTCCATACGAAGCTTAGCCTCTTTCATCTCAGTCTCTGTTGCAGCGCCTACGCGGATAACTGCTACGCCGCCAGCCAGTTTTGCAAGTCTCTCCTGTAATTTTTCTCTGTCAAAGTCAGAGGTTGTCTCTTCGATCTGAGCCTTGATCTGATTGATTCTTGCAGCGATCTCAGCTTTATCTCCCTCACCGTCAACGATAACGGTATTCTCTTTCTGTACCTTTACGGATTTTGCGCGTCCCAGCTGATCCAGAGTAGCCTCTTTGAGATCCAGTCCCAGTTCCTCAGAGATCACCTGACCGCCTGTCAGAACCGCGATATCACGCAGCATCTCTTTTCTTCTGTCGCCGTAGCCCGGTGCTTTTACAGCGACAACGGAGAAGGTTCCTCTTAATTTATTTACAATCAGAGTTGTCAGAGCCTCTCCCTCAACATCCTCTGCGATAATCAGCAGCTTGGATCCGGACTGTACGATCTGCTCTAACAGCGGAAGGATCTCCTGGATGTTGGAAATCTTCTTGTCTGTAATCAGGATGTACGGATTGTCCAGAACCGCTTCCATCTTATCCATATCTGTAGCCATATATGCGGAAATATAACCACGGTCGAACTGCATACCTTCTACTAAATCCAGCTCAGTCTTCATGGTCTTGGACTCTTCAATCGTGATAACTCCGTCGTTGGAAACTTTCTCCATAGCGTCAGCTACCATCTTTCCTACTTCCTCATCGCCTGAAGATACGGCTGCTACTCTTGCGATCTGATCCTTGCCATCTACCTTCTTGCTCATGGAAAGAATCTCCTCAACAGCTTTCTCGGTAGCTTTTTTCATACCCTTTCTCAGAACGATCGGGTTCGCGCCTGCTGCCAGGTTCTTCATTCCCTCATGGATCATTGCCTGAGCCAGAACTGTTGCGGTTGTTGTACCGTCACCAGCTACATCGTTTGTCTTGGAAGCCACTTCCTTGATAAGCTGTGCGCCCATGTTTTCAAATCCGTCTGCCAGTTCGATCTCTTTCGCGATTGTAACACCGTCGTTGGTGATCAGCGGAGCTCCGAAAGATTTGTCCAGAACTACGTTTCTTCCTTTCGGTCCAAGTGTCACACGTACTGTATCTGCGAGCTGATTTACACCGCGCTCTAAAGCGGCTCTTGCGTCTGCGCCAAATTTAATTTCTTTCGCCATGATTGTTTGTCCTCCTGATTTCTAACGCTTATTTGCCTTTCTGTCAATGAAACCTGATATTATTTTACAACTGCCAGGATATCGTTCTGTCTTACGATAATATACTCCTCGTCTTCCAGCTTTACTTCTGTTCCGGCATATTTGGAATAGATAACCTGATCGCCGACGGAAACTTCCATTTTCACTTCTTTTCCATCTACAACTCCGCCCGGTCCCACTGCAACAACTTCAGCCTGCTGCGGTTTCTCCTGCGCCTGGCCCGGCAGCACAATTCCGGATTTTGTTGTCTCTTCCGCTACTAACTGCTTTAATACGACTCTGTCTCCTAATGGTACTAACTTCATTATATATGGCCTCCTTTGATATGATAACCTTGTTTGCTCTATTTATTAGCACTCATCTTTATCGAGTGCTAACCGATACTCATATATTAGTGAATTCCATTTTTTTTCGCAACTTTATGATTACCTGTTTTTTTCGGCTTTTTATATTCTTATCTCTTTATATCTCTATTTTTCTTTATTTTTCTTATGTTTTCATTTTAAACATTTTTTTGTGACTGTTCAGAACCTTCGGAATCATTAGAGGTTCTTTCTTTCGTTTTCTGGAAGCAAGGATATTGTATGACGCTCCCTCTCTGCTTATGACCGCCTCCTGTCAGGAAGCGGTCTTATGCAAAAAGGCCGCTGCCGGTTTCCTGGAGATTCCGGCGGCGGCCTCTGCCTCGCGTTTATGAATTCTTTTCATGTCCTTTGATATTTTTTCTTGCCTTCAGTTCCTTCAGCTCGTCAAATATGACTTCATTCAGTACCTTAATGTAGGTTCCCTTCATACCGCTGGAACGCGACTCGATCACGCCGGCGCTCTCAAACTTGCGCAGAGCGTTTACGATTACGGAACGTGTGATGCCCACGCGGTCTGCAATCTTGCTGGCCACGAGAATTCCCTCGTCTCCATCCAGTTCGTCAAAAATGTGTATGATCGCTTCCAGCTCTGAAAATGAGAGCGTGTTGAATGCAGATTTTACTACCTGGATCTTACGGTTCTCCTCCACATTTTCCTCATTTACGGAACGCATCATCTCCAGTCCGACTACGGTCGTTCCGTACTCGCTGACAATAATGTCCTCAATATCGTACTGTTTGCCGCTTCGGTACATGAACACGGTACCGAGACGCTCTCCCGCAATGTCAATCGGGTTAATGATCGCGCAGTATTCCCGGATCTTCTCGCCCTCAAACCCGAGAGTCTCCAGATTTACATTTTCCTTGGTCGATAATACGCTTAAAAAACGGTCATTCAGAAGAGAATCCACATATCCGCCTACTTTGTCTTCGATGAGCTCCGTGATCTCTTCCACCCCTGGACACAGGCTGACTCCCAAAACTTTTCCTTTCTTGCTGATTACCAAAATATTGGAGTCCAAGGTTTCCATCATCACTTTACAAATATCATTGAACACTACCTTTGTAGAATTGTTATTGTGAAGCAATTTGTTGATTTTTCTGGTTTTATCCAATAATTGTACGCTCATGGCATTCTCCTTCCCTGTTTTTTTATTTTCCGTAACATTATACCTTTTTTAGTGTAACATATAATATTTTGAATTTCAATAATATTCACCACATTTTTTGATTTTTTTCCTGTTTTTTTCAGATAATTCCGTTCATAACCATTCTATGACTGAACCAACAAAGGATTCCTCTGAAATTTCCTTTATCACAAAAATACCGCACGGTATCCCGCTTCTGAAGATACCGCACGGCATTCAAAATTCTTTATTCCTCTTCCTTCGGTTTTGCACAGACGTATCCGCACTGTTCGTCGGCGCACACCAGTTTATTTCCTTTTTCCAGCATATAACCGCCGCACTGCGGACATTTCTGTCTGGAAGGCTTCTGCCAGGACATGAAATCGCATTCCGGATTATTCTCGCAGCCGTAATACTTTCTGCCCTTTTTCGTCTTTTTCAGGATAACCTCCTTGCCGCACTTCGGACAGGGAACCCCGATCTTCTCCAGATACGGCTTGGTGTTGCGGCATTCCGGAAATCCGGGACAAGCCAGGAACTTTCCATGCGGCCCGTATTTGACGACCATGTTCCTGCCGCAGAGCTCGCAGATCTCGTCCGTAACCTCGTCTTCGATCTGCACTTCCTCCAGCTCCTTCTCGGCAGCCTTGACCGCCTCCTCCAAATCCGGATAGAAATTCCGAACCACGGTCTTCCACTGTACGGAGCCGTCGCCGACTTTATCCAGCAGATCCTCCATTGTAGCCGTAAAATTCACGTCCACAATGCTCGGGAACGCCTTCTTCATCATACTGTTCACCACCTCGCCCAGCTCGGTGATGTAGAGATTCTTGTTCTCCTTCGCCACATAGCGGCGATTGATAATCGTTGTGATTGTCGGAGCGTACGTACTCGGCCTTCCGATCCCCAGCTCCTCAAGCGTCTTCACCAGGGACGCCTCGGTATAGTGCGCCGGCGGCTGCGTAAAGTGCTGCTGGCTGTCAAACTGCTCAAAGACGAGCTGCGTGTTCTCATCGATTCCGCGCACCAGCGTCACATTTTCCTTCTTGCCGTCTTCCTCCTGCACATATACGGACATGAAGCCGTCGAACTTCACCTTGGAAGCCGCTACAGTAAAGATATAACCTTCCGTCTGATCCTCCCGCTGCGCCTTGATCTTAACGGAAGTCGTCTCGTACAGCGCCGACTGCATGCGGCTTGCCACAAACCGCTTCCAGATCAGCTGATACAGGCGGTACTGATCTCTGGACAGCGACTCCTTAATCATAAGGGGCTCTCTTTCCACATCCGTCGGGCGGATCGCCTCGTGCGCATCCTGGACCTTCTTGCCCTTATTTCCGTCCGCCTCACGCTTCGCGGTGTAATTCTCACCGAACTTCTCGGAAATATACGCGCGCGCCGCGGTATCCGCCTCCTCGGAAATTCGGGTGGAGTCGGTACGCAGATAGGAAATCAGTCCGACCGTGCCGTTCCCCTTAATGTCCACGCCCTCATAGAGCTGCTGTGCCAGACGCATCGTCTTCTGCGTGGAGAAGTTGAGAACCTTGGCCGCCTCCTGCTGCAGCGTACTGGTCGTAAACGGCAGCGGAGCCTTCTTCGTGCGCTCGCCCTTCTTTACTTCCGCAACGGAATAGGAAGCGCCTTCAAGCTGCTCTAAGATTCCGTCAAGCTGCTCCTTTGAATGAATCTCCAGCTTCTCCTTCTCCCTGCCGTAGAACTTCGCGTTCAGCGGCTTCTTCTCGCCCGGTATGGAAAACTGCGCTTCCAGTGTCCAGTATTCCTGCGGAATAAACGCGTTAATCTCTTCCTCACGGTCCGCGATGATTCTCAGAGCTACCGACTGCACGCGTCCGGCGCTTAATCCTCTCTTAATCTTTGCCCACAGGATCGGGCTGATGCGGTACCCCACCATGCGGTCCAGAATTCTGCGCACCTGCTGTTCATTTACCAGATTCATGTCAATGTCTCTGGCGGACTTGAGGGATGCCTTTACGGCGTTCTTGGTGATCTCGTTGAAGGTAATCCGGCGCATCTTGCTGCTGTCCAGATTCAGAGCCTTGGACAGATGCCAGGAAATCGCCTCACCTTCGCGGTCAGGGTCGGTCGCAAGATAGACTTTTTCCGCCTTCTTCGCGGACTTGCGCAGCCCTGCCAGCAGTTCGCCCTTTCCGCGGATGGTGATATACTTCGGTTCATAATCGTTTTCTATATCAATCCCAAGCTGACTCTTGGGAAGATCTCGGACATGGCCGTTTGATGCGGCAACCTCATAATTGGCGCCTAAAAATTTCTTAATTGTCTTCACTTTCGCCGGTGATTCCACAATTACAAGATATTTTGCCACTTTGTCTGCCTCCTGTTATTACTGCTGTTCTGCCCGATTGCAGATACATATTTTTACCCAAATTACTAACAACATACACCAAAACATCAGTCCTTGCAAGTCCTAAGTTCATTTTTTATGATTTCTTTATCAATTCGGAAATCGTTTTCAGGTCTCATTTCAGAGGAATGCGGCACTGAAATTCTCCGCCGGAAGCAGCAACCGCGCCGGACAGCTGCAGCCGCGTCAGCAGCTCGTTTACGCGCGGAAACGGAATACCTGTGTCATCCGCGAGCGCGTTTCGCGTGCGGACGCCGCGCCGGATGGCAAGGCAGATTATACGCTCTTCGGGCGTAAGGGCAATATGCATGCCGTTTTGCGGCAGATCCTGATTCGAGCCGGTCTCTTCCAATCCAAGTTCCGCCAGCACGTCCTCCGGACCGCGCGCAATCCCCGCGCCCTGGGAAATCAGCCAGTTGCAGCCCTCGCTCAGTTTGTCGGTCACGCGTCCCGGCACCGCAAGCACACTCCTGCCCTGATCCAGGGCCAGATCGGCAGTGATCAGAGAACCGCTCCTTCTGCGCGCCTCCACAACGAGAACCACGTCCGCGAGCGCGCTTATGATGCGGTTGCGCTCCGGAAAGTGAAAGGCCAGCGGAGGTTCTCCGCAGGGGTACTCGCTGAGTATCCCCCCGCTCTCCTTCAGCCGCGCATAAGTTCGCCTGGCAGACGCCGGATAGCAGACGTCGACCCCGCATCCCAACACCGCTGTCGTGCTGCCGCCGGCGTCCAGCGCACCCTCGTGGGCGCAGGAATCAATTCCCTGCGCCATGCCGCTGATAATCTCCACACCGGCCCGCGCAAGGGCGTACGCAAACCGGTACGCCTGCTCAGATCCATAGCCGGTACAGAGGCGGGCTCCCACAATTGCCACGCTCTTTCTGCTCCCGTCCGGAAGCTTACCAAGCGTATAAATTCCTCCCGGCATTCCCTCAAGCCCGCACATCTTCCTCGGGTATTCCGGCTCCATCCTGGTATAGTATATTACCCTGTCTCTCTTTTCTTCCTTCCTATTGCTGATTTTCAGTCTCCTCCTCTCTTTTGTCTTACGGAAAATTTTTACTCCACCCTGCGATAGCTGACCGCTTCGCTGATATGTTCCGTTCGGATCATACTCTGACCGTCCAGATCTGCCGCCGTGCGCGCCACGCGCAGAATACGGTAATAGGCGCGCACGCTCAGATCCAGTTTTTCAAACACTTCCCGGAGCAGATCCCTGCCGTCCCTCTCCACTTCGCAGTAGCGTTCCACCTGGGACGGGCTGAGCTCGCTGTTAAAGCAGATATCCTCCCTTCGATAGCGATCTTTCTGGATTTGCGCAGCTGCTTCCACACGCTGCCTCATCTGCGCGGAGGTCTCAGCATGTTCTCCTACGCTCTGCAGGTCCGCGTAAGAGACGCTTTCAACCTCCGCATACAGATCAATGCGGTCCAGAACCGGAGCGCTCAGCCTGCTTCTGTATCTCGCAATATCTGCCGGGCGGCAGCGGCAGCGGTTCATATCCGGATAGTACCCGCAGGGACATGGATTCATGGCCGCTACAAGCATCAGGCATGCGGGAAATTCGTAGCTCCCGTGCACTCTGGAAATCGTAATCTTCCGATCCTCGAGCGGCTGCCGCAGAATTTCCAGAGAGCGGCGGGAGAATTCAGGGAATTCATCGAGAAACAGTACGCCGCGGTGCGCAAGGCTGATCTCGCCGGGCGTCGGATATCTTCCTCCTCCGGAAAGCGCCTGCGGCGAGGCTGTGTGATGCGGCGCGCGAAACGGCCGTTCCCGCTCACTCTTTTGTTCTTCGCTCAGAAGTCCGGCAATACTGTAAACCCGCATAATCTCCAGCCATTCGCCAGGCGTAAGCTCCGGAAGAATCGTGGGAATCCGCTGCGCGATCATGGATTTCCCAACCCCCGGCGGCCCGCACAGCAGCAGATTATGAAATCCCGCCGCAGCAAGTACAGCGGCCCGTTTTGCCGCATACTGTCCCTTTACCTCTGAGAAATCAGCTCCTCCTCGCTTTTCTCCCGTCACCATGTCCGCTTCCGGATCTTCGGGCGCGTGTTCCGCCGGCATCCCCCTGCACCACGCCAGAAATTCTCCGAGACATCCAATCCCTATGATCTCCGGCTTTTCTCCTTCCCTGCAGAATTCCAGAGCCCTTCTGCCCTCTTTCTCATTCTCTCTCGGCACAATGCACTTTCGTATTCCGCTCTCAGCCGCTTTCAGCACGGACGGCAAGATCCCGCTCACCCTGGCGACACTCCCGTCTAATCCCAGTTCTCCCGCCAGCATCGTATCCTTAAGCCTCTCCGCCGGAAGCCTGCCGATGGCTGCCAGAACCGCCGCGGCGATCGGCAGGTCAAAACGCGTTCCCGCCTTTGGAATGGACGCGGGAGCGAGATTGATGGTCAGCCTGCGGGGCGGCAGGCTGATGCCGTAATTCTTCAGGGCGCTTCGGATCCTGTCCTGCGCCTCCCGCACCTGATGGTTCAGATCTCCCACCATATTCATACTTGGAAGCCCGTCCGAGGAATCCGCCTCCACACGGACCATGATCACCTCCATACCGGAAATCTCCGGCGCCTGCACGCTTGCGAACATACAGTATTCCTCCTCTCCCAAAGACAGAAAGACGCCCTGGGGGAAATATCCCTGCGCGCGCACAGTCCTGCCCCGGCGTTTTTCGTCTTCGCTATGCAGTTTTGATTTATCTGGATTTTCCCGCAGATCTGCGGATGATTTGTTTTTCCGGCGTTTCGATTATCCGCCGGTGATTTTTTTCAGTATAACACATTTCGCCGGAATATGCGATCCTTTTTTCCGGATGTGCGGATCAAGGTGGAAAAGCACAATTTTCCTTGCCCGCACATAAGATAGAAAGAAAACCCCCTGTGAGGTGTCATCTTGAAGACTTTCCAGCAGCCGCTCACGCCTCAGGAAGAACGCGAGTATCTTCAAAAATACCAGGAGGGTGACCTTCAGGCAAAAAACATTCTGATCGAGCGCAATCTCCGTCTGGTCGCGCACGTGGCAAAAAAGTATCAGAACACGGATATAGATCAGGAAGATCTTATCTCCATCGGCTCGATCGGTCTGATCAAAGCGGTCTCCACCTTTGACTATACCAAAGGCAGCCGCCTGGCGACCTATGCCTGCCGGTGTATAGAAAACGAACTTCTGATGTGCTTCCGCTCCCGCAAAAAGACTTCCCGGGAAGTCTCTCTCTATGAACCCATCGGGACTGACAAGGAAGGCAATGAGATCCATCTTCTGGACATCATCGAGTCCGAAGGGGATGATGCCTGTGAATCCTGCTCCCGCAAGGAGGAAGCCGAAAAGCTCTACCGCGTGTATTTTGAGGCTCTCACGCCTCAGGAACAGGAAGTCATCAAATTCCGGTATGGATTATTCGGTGAGGAAGAGCTCACTCAGAAGGTGATCGCCAAGCGGCTGAACATCAGCCGCTCGTACGTTTCCCGTATCGAAAAGAATGCGCTGCAGAAACTGCGCAGCCGATGGGTATGACGCAGGCAGAAGCTAAGCCTCCTGCCTGCGCAGCACATCAAAGGGCTCCACAGGAGCGCCCAGATCGACAAAAAGCGTCTGCTGAGGATGGGGAGCGCTCTGCTGAGACTTTCCCTCCTCATCATAAATTCCCCGGACCTCAACGCTCACATTCCGTCCGTCCGGTTTCATGATCTCGATCTCTTCTCCCACGCTGAATTTATTGCGCTGCGTAATCCTGCAGTATCCTCTGTCATCGATCTCCTCCGCGTAGCCCAGATAGGTATAATCCTTCAGATACGTATTGCTGTCATAGATCTGGGCCTCATCCGTAGGTTTTCCGTAAAAGAAACCTGTCGTAAACTTCCGGTAGGTACAACCGGAGATCTGACTCTGATACCACTGCATATTTGCCTGATACTTCTCAGGGCTCTCCAGATAGTCGTCGATTGCCCTGCGGTAGGTGCGCGCCACAGTCGCCACATAAAGCGCCGTCTTCATGCGGCCCTCAATCTTAAAGCTGTCAATTCCGGCTTCTATCAGATCCGGGATATGCTCGATCATGCACAGATCCTTGGAATTAAAAATATACGTTCCCCGTTCATTCTCATACACCGGCATATATTCTCCCGGGCGCGTCTCTTCCACAATGGAATACTTCCAGCGGCACGGATGGGTGCATGCGCCCTGGTTGGCATCTCTCCCCGTAAAGAAATTGCTCAGCAGGCATCTTCCCGAGTAGGAAATGCACATCGCCCCGTGAACGAATGTCTCGATCTCCAGATCATCCGGAATCCTTCTTCGTATCTCCCGTATTTCTTCCAGGGACAGCTCCCGCGCCGTCACCACCCTCTTTGCTCCCAGTTTATGCCAGAACAGATAGGTCCCGTAATTCGTATTATTCGCCTGGGTACTGATGTGGCGGTCAATCTCAGGGCAGACCTCTCCCGCAATCTCGAATACCGCCGGATCCGCAATAATCAGCGCGTCGGGGCGAAGCTCTCTTAACTCCTCAAAATAAGCGCGCACTCCCTCCAGATCGCTGTTATGCGCAAGAATATTTGCCGTCACATAGACTTTGACTCCATGCTCATGGGCAAACGCGATGCCCTCTCTCATATCGTCCCTGGAGAAGTTCTTCGCCTTGGCGCGCAGGCCAAAAGCTTCTCCTCCAATATATACCGCATCTGCTCCGAAGGTCACAGCCACCTTCAGAACCTCAAGGCTGCTCGCCGGAACGAGCAATTCTGGATGTCTCATATCCTGTCCTCCGTCTCTCTCTTAATTTCAGTCGTCCTTTTTACGCTCACTGTAATTCCGTCGCCCAGGGGAATGATGGATGTCACAAGATCCTCCCGGTGCTTAAGTTCATACAGATACTCCCGCATACGCTTATAGATCGTCCGGTTTCTGCGCTCCACCGCAAAGTGCGACTCGATCAGATCTCCGTCCTGAAGCACGTTATCGGAGATCAGCACGCCTCCCGGGGCGAGCAGGCGCATCACTTCGGGGAGAAAATGAATATACTGTCCCTTCGCGGCGTCCATGAAAATAAAATCGAACGGCCCCTTCAGACCGCACATCACTTCCTGGGCATCCCCTTCCAGAAGTGTGATTCTGTCTGCCGCTCCCGATCTGCGGAAGTTCTCCCGGGCAACAGGGATTCTCTTTTCATAATTCTCGATCGTTATGATCCTGGAATCCGGCGCGCCGTATTCCGCCATAAGCAGCGTTGAAAATCCCACGGCGGTTCCCACCTCCAGGATCTGCTTCGGCATGCGCATTGCCAGAAATACTTTTAAAAAGCTCTGCATCTCCCGACGGATCACCGGAACGCGCTCCCGCTGTGCCTGCGCCAGAAGTTCCTCCAGAAACGGCGTATGCCCCGTATCCAGAGAGTTTATATAAGTAATCATACGTTTATCTACTATCACGTCTTGCTCCTCGCATACTGAAAGGGAGCCAAGCGCCCGCGAACGGCGGAAACGCGACAGCCCCCCTGAATTAAAAATCCTTCTTATTCACTTTCACTGTTCTGTACTTCTTCTGACTCCACGTTCTGCTGCTCCGGCTGTCCCGTGGTGTCAGTCTGGCTTAAAATTTTCAGCATCTGCTCCGGCTCCATTGCTGTATTCAGGATATACGTTCCCGGCTTGATCTGACCGTGATAATCAGAAATGAGTTCCTGCATCCTGAATACCAGGGCGTTCTCCACCAGTCCCCGGTTCTCAAGCATTCTTGCCACCGTCATCGCAGAATCTCCTTCCTCCACCGTCACAGTAACTTCTACCGCCTCGTTTGATGATGCGACAGCCTCCTGATAGAAGATTGCATATCCGAAATTATACGCAGTGCTACCCGCGAAAAGAATGGCCAAAAGCACACATAAATAGATGAGCAGCCGCAGAATTCCCTTGGCTCCGCTTACAGCCACCTGATAGCCCGTGTTTTTCTTTTTCTTCTTTCCCATACAATCTCCTCACTGCTGACGTCATACCTCCGGTATGCTGATGTGAACTGCTTCGAACAAATCGTCCTGTACCTTCTGTATTCTCTTACACAGCGACAGTTCCGCTTCCAGAAAAGCATTTACTTCCGGAATCCTGCGCAGGTCTCTGTACTTACTTTCAAAATGATCCACTGCTTCAAACAGGTCGATGTCCTCTGCACGATTATTAAGCTCATAATTCTCCGCCCTGAATTCGTCCACCCGGTGCATCAGCTCCGGCTGACTCGCCAGAATATTCTCATAACGCAGATACGTTCTGTATTCCTGGCTCTCCCTGACGGCTTCGATCAAGTTCTCTGTAGCACTTTGAATATTGTCCATAGTCTGCTCTTCTTTCCTTTGTATTTCCGCCTTTATACCGCACAGCGATTTTTTGATTGCATTCTACGCTTCCATAATGATTGGAAGGATCATCGGTCTTCTCTTGGTCCGCTTCCATAAGAAGTCTCCAAGGGAATCCTTAATTACCGTCTTAATTCTGCCCCAGTCAGAAACTCTCCTGCCCAGACAGCTGTCCAGGGCATCTTCCACTACAACGCGCGCCTCGCCCATCAGGTCTTCAGACTCGCGTACATATACAAATCCGCGGGATACGATATCCGGTCCTGCAAGGAGCTGATTGCTGCGTTTTTCCAGCGTCAGCACCACGATCATTATGCCGTCCTCCGCCAGATGCTGACGGTCGCGCAGCACAATGTTTCCAACGTCACCCACTCCAAGTCCGTCTACAAGGATCGCTCCCGTGTGAACTCTTCCGGTTATCTCTGCCTTCTCCTCATTGAGTTCAATGACATCGCCGGAATACATGATAAAGATGTTGTCCTTCGGTATCCCCAGACTCTCGGCAATGCCCGCCTGCGCTTTCAGATGGCGGTACTCACCGTGTACCGGGATTGCGTACTTCGGCTTTACCAGGGAATAGATCAGCTTGATCTCCTCCTGGCAGGCGTGTCCGGATACATGCACGTCCTGGAAAATAACATCGGCTCCCTTTGCGCAGAGTTCGTTGATCACATTGGAGACAGCTTTCTCGTTGCCCGGGATCGGGTTGGAACTGAAAATAATCGTATCGCCAGGCTGTATGGATACTTTCTTATGGATGTTCGCCGCCATACGGGACAGCGCCGCCATGGATTCTCCCTGACTTCCCGTCGTGATCAGAACCATCTGCTCCGGAGGATAATTCTTCATCTGATCAATATCGATCAGTGTCTTGTCCGGGATGTTCAGATAACCGAGCTCTGCCGCCGTGGTAATGACATTGACCATACTTCTGCCTTCCACGACCACCTTTCTGCCGAACTTGTACGCAGAGTTAATGATCTGCTGTACGCGGTCCACATTGGACGCAAATGTCGCGATGATCAGACGGGTGGACTTATGCTCCGCAAAGATATTGTCAAACGTATGTCCAACCGTGCGCTCTGACATGGTAAATCCCCGGCGTTCCGCGTTCGTACTGTCGCACATCAGCGCCAAAACGCCTTTCTTGCCCAGCTCCGCGAATCGCTGCAGGTCTATGGCATCACCGAATACAGGGGTGTAATCCACCTTAAAGTCTCCGGTGTGTACCACGATTCCCGCCGGAGAATAGATCGCAAGCGCTGCGGCATCCTGGATGCTGTGGTTCGTCTTAATGAACTCCACACGGAATTCTCCCAGGTTGATGGACTGTCCATGTTTGATGGTCTTTCTTTTTGTGGTGCGAAGCAAGTTGTGTTCTTTTAATTTATTTTCAATTAATCCTATTGTCAGTTTTGTTGCGTAAATCGGCACGTTCAGTTCCTTCAGCACATACGGGAGCGCGCCGATATGATCCTCGTGGCCGTGTGTGATCACAAAGCCCTTGACCTTCTCCCTGTTCTCTTTCAAATACGTTACATCCGGAATTACCAGGTCAATTCCCAGCATATCATCCTCCGGAAATGACAGACCGCAGTCCACCACAATAATACTGTTGCCATATTCGAATGCCGTAATGTTCATTCCGATCTGTTCCAGTCCGCCCAGCGGAATAATTTTCAGCTTTCCATTCTTGTCCTTCTTCAAATAGCACCTCCGTAATTATTTCCGAACACAAAAACCACGGACTGCCGCATACCGCGGCACCCCATTTTATGCGCAGTCGCCCCGTATCCGTACGCGGGACTACATCTGGAAGTCTACATCATCCATCATCTGGGCAAATACCTTTGAGATCGCTTCCAGTTCCACGTCGTCCTCCACAATCTCATATCTTGCCACAGTATCGCTGCCTGCAGACATATCCTTTAAGATATAGGCTTGCGCCTCATCATCCTGGGAGTCAGATACCAGCAGATAGTCTCTGCCGTTTACGCGCGTCTGCTCCTCCACATAAAATTCCACTTCATTGCCATCTTCTAATTCAAACTTAACTTTTTCCATACTTCCTGTCCGCTTCTTCCCTCACGCATCTTCCTGTCCGGCATCGCCCGTATTGCGCAGATAATCCAGATATCCCTGCAAAATGAAAATCGCAGCCAGCTCATCCACATGCTCCCTGCGGTTCTCACGCCTTACGCCCTCTTCCATAAGGGTGCGGTTCGCCTCTACCGTCGTCAGTCTCTCATCCCACATCACCACGTCCAATCCGGTACGCCGCTTCAGAGTCTCTCCGAATTCCAGAGACTTCTCAGCACGTTCGCCAATGGTGTTGTTCATATTCTTCGGAAATCCAAGCACGATCTTCTCCACCTGATACTGCTCGATAAGCTGCTCAATCCGCGCCAGCGTCTGCCGCTGCTTATTCTCGGACTTGCGGCGAATAATCTCCACGCCCTGCGCAGTAAGTCCCAGGGGATCGCTGACAGCGACCCCCACAGTCTTGGAACCGAAATCCAATCCTAAAATCCGCATACTACTCTCTTTCCCAGCTTCTGTTGCGGATATACTCTCTCAGGAGTTCTTCAACCAGCTCGTCCCTTTCCACCTTCATGATCATGCTGCGGGCGCCCTTATAACTGGTGATATAGGTGGGATCTCCCGACATAATATATCCCACGATCTGGTTCACAGGGTTATACCCCTTCTCCTCCATCGCGTTATATACTACATCCAGAACTTCCTTTACCTGTACTTCCTGATCCGGCTTAACTCTAAAAAACTGTGTACTGCTTAAATCTGCCATATCGTCACGTCCTTAATCCATAACTATTTGTAACTTTCTCTGATAGCCGTAGTTACTGTATGATACCTATTCTATTCTAATATAAGTCCCGACAAAATTCAATTAATATTTTATGAAGTTTTTTCCCCGAGCTTGCATGGCGTCCTCCTTAAATCCCCCTTACATCCTCTCACAGACAATCCATTCATTATCCACAGCCCCGCCGGCCCGCACCTGCAGCACCGCGTTTTCCAGATTCTCATCACACCGCACTCCCGCGCGGATATACTCCCTTGAGTGTCCCATCCACCAGGTTTCCCCGTCTTTTACCACCTTTTCCTCAAAGAGCACCTCCAGCGTCTTCCCTTCAAAATACTTCAGATAAGCCGCCTTGTGCTCCTCTCCCAGCGCGATCAGCGCATGGCTTCTCTCCGCCTTCACCTGCTCGGGAACCTGTCCGTCCATCACCGCGGCCTTCGTTCCCTCCCTGCGGGAATACTTAAAGACGTGCGTCTCATAAAAATCCACCCGGTCCACAAACGCTCTCGTGCACTCAAATTCCTCCTGCGTCTCCCCGGGGAATCCCGCAATAATGTCTGTAGTGATCGCCGGCTTCTCATAATACTTTCTCAGAATCCGGCATCTGTCGTAAAACTGTTCCGTGTCATACCTGCGGTTCATGCGTTTCAGCGTCGCGTCACATCCGCTCTGCATGGACAGATGAAAATGCGGGCAGACCTTCGGCAGCTCCGCGATCGCCTGCGCAAATTCCTCTGTGACAATCCCCGGTTCCAGAGATCCGAGGCGGATTCTGTCAATGCCGTCCACCGCGTGCACTGCCCGGATCAGCGTAAGCAGCGTCTCCTTTTCCTCAAGATCCACCCCGTAGGAACTCAGATGAATGCCCGTAAGCACCACTTCCCGGCAGCCATTTCCCGCCAGCCGCATGACCTCCGCTACGACCTCCTCCTTTCTCCTGCTTCTCACCCTTCCTCTCGCATACGGAATGATGCAGTAGGTACAGAACTGATTGCAGCCGTCCTGAACCTTGATATAGGCGCGCGTATGCTCCGCCGTCTGTGAGATTGCAAGCTCTTCATAGTCATGTGTACGATTGATATCGATAATATAATTATAGTGCTCTGTGTCCCTCTCATATTCTTTCAAAATGGAGATCAGCTCACCTTTTTTATTATTTCCGATAACAATATCGATGGCCGGATCTTTCTCCAGTTCTGTTCCCTTCGCCTGCACATAGCACCCGGTCGCCACCACCAGGGCATTGGGATTCATCTTTTTGGCACGGTGGAGCATCTGGCGGGACTTGCGGTCCGCGATATTCGTCACCGTACAGGTGTTGATAATATAAATATCCGCTCCCGGGACGAACGGCACGATCTCATACCCGCCGTCCTCCTCGAGAAGCTGCTGCATCGCCTCCAGCTCGTAAGCATTCACTTTACAGCCCAGATTATGCAATGCCACTTGCTTTTTCATCATTATTCCCTCCGTTTTCGTTTTTATTATCAAATTGCACTAAGATTAAATTTGATATTTGTATGTTTTCTCATTGACTTTTGATACCATAAACTGTAAGATAATACTGTCAAAGGCTGTATAAAAGTATTATCAATTATAGGGAGGATTATCAACAATGAAAACTGTACAAATCTCATTAAACTCTATCGACAAAGTAAAGTCTTTCGTGAACGATATCTCTAAGTTTGATTTCGATTTCGATTTGGTTTCCGGAAGATATGTGATCGACGCTAAATCCATCATGGGCATCTTCAGCCTGGATTTATCCAAGCCGATCGACCTGAACGTACACGCTGAAGGTGCTGCTCTGGAAGAAGTTGTAGCAGTATTAAAGCCGTACTTAATCTAATCACAGATAATTTAATTTGGGCTGCTGTCCCGGGAAGGGCAGCAGCCCTTTTTTGCAGTACAGGAACGATTCCTACTGAACCATGATTGTCTCCGCAGTATTCACTGCCTCCTCAAGCATGGCGTCAATCTTCTCCTGCAGGTTCATCTCCGACCGCTTTATGACATTGATATTCGGCTTTGTAACCGGATGTTTTGCCACGAATATCGTACAGCAGTCCTCAAATGGCTGGATAGATGTCTCGTAAGTGCCGATCTTCACTGAAATATCTACGATCTCCTGCTTGTCAAATCCGATTACCGGGCGGAATACAGGCATGGTGCAGACCTCATTGGTAGCCGCAAGGCTCTGAATCGTCTGGCTTGCCACCTGTCCGATGCTCTCTCCCGTGATCAGCCCAAGGCAGCCGTCCTGCTGCGCAAAACGCTCAGCGATCTTCATCATATAACGGCGCATGATGATCGTCAGCTCGTCGTGCGGGCATTTTTCATAAATATACAGCTGAATATCCGTGAAATTTACCACATGCAGATGGATCGGCCCGCTGTAGCGCGCCACAAGCTTTGCCAGATCCACGACCTTCTGCTTCGCGCGTTCGCTCGTGTACGGCGGAGCGTGAAAATACACGGCATCGATCTTTACGCCGCGCTTTGCGATCATGTAACCTGCCACCGGGCTGTCAATGCCGCCTGAGAGCAGCAGCATCGCTTTTCCGTTCGTTCCGACCGGCATGCCGCCCGGTCCCGATATGGACTGGGAATACAGATAAATCTTCTCGCGGATTTCCACCGTAATCAGGATCTCCGGATTTCTGACATCTACGGACATCTCCGGAAAAGCGTCCAGGATGTCGCCGCCAAGCTCAGCCGCCAGTTCCATGGACGGGATCGGATAGCTTTTCTTTGCGCGGCGCGCATAGACCTTGAAGGTCTTCTTCTTATCCGGATACTGCTCATCCACATAGGCGATGACATCCTTTGACAGTTTGTCATACCCCTCGTCCTCCAGAATCACAACCGGGCAGATTTCCGCAATACCGAATACTCTCTGAAGGCTCTCCACGGCCTCGTCAAAATCAAATTCCCCGTTGGCGCGCACATAGATGCGCCCCTGTTCCTTCGTCACGTCAAATTCGCCCTCAGCCTCCCGCAGGGCATGACGGATCTGCTTCATCAGAGCGTCCTCGAACAGGTATCTGTTCTTGCCCTTGATGCCGATCTCCGCATATTTTATCAAAAATGCATGAAACATCTCTTTCCTCTCCTTTACTTTCTCCTGAACCTGCGCAGCGCAGGCACCAGCTCGCGAAGCTTCCCGAGCGTGTAATCGATCTCCTCTTCTGTCGTGTACTCACAGAAACTGAACCGCACCGCGGATTCCCGCTGCGGCGCGTCAAGCCCGATCGCAGTCAGCGTGGAGCTTCCCGCACGCTTGTGGGAAGAACAAGCGCTGCCCGCTGATACGTAAATACCGTATTCTTCAAGCGCGTGAAGCAGCACTTCACTCCTAACGCCCTCAAAAGACACGTTCAGGATATGCGGCGCTCCCTCATCCAACGGCATTCCGTTGAAGCGGATATCCGGGATCTCCCGCAGTCCTTCTGCCAGGCGGAGCTTCATGGCGCGCATCCGCTCCACATTCTCCGCCAGATTTTCATAAATTTTCGCGGCTGCTACTCCAAGGCCCGCCACACCGGGTACATTATCTGTTCCGGAGCGCATGCCGTTCTGCTGTCCGCTGCCCCAGATGAGCGGCTGAATCTTCACTTTTTCT
>CAKNMY010000032.1 GCA_930989745.1 uncultured Lachnospiraceae bacterium
TACATCGCATCCGGAAGAGACAGACACGTCCGGACTGTCCCCGCAAGCAGCGGCCCTGACAGTTCCTCATTTACCATCAGCTTCGGCGCCCTCCTCTTTCCATATCTGCGGCGCGCCTCTTCGTAAAGTGCCGCAGCCTCTTCGCTGACCTCCGGGATGCTCCATCGGTGGAGGCGCTTTAACGCTGCCAGGTAAGATACGCTCCTCCATGCGGCGAGCAAAAGCGCTCCTCCTATCCACACGGTAAAAAATCCCATGTAAATCCATTCTGCTGAAATTCCTCGGGATATTTCTTCCCCGTTCTCAGCCGGGCGCCTCTGACCGACCGCCGCGCCTGTCCTTTCCTGAATTTCCGTCTTTGTATCTTCCGCGCGTTCCCCGTTTTCTGCCAGAACAGTCTCTCCATTCCCTGCCTGTATCTGCTGTGCCGGAATCTGAACCTCCCACACTGCGTAACTCTTTGACAGATCCACCGGCACAAGGAGAAGGGCTGCAATACAGAGCCAGAGAATATATCTCCTCCGGACCGAATACCTCCTGCGCAGGAATCTGTCCAGAATACAGCCTGCCGCGACTGCTGCTCCCGCGAACAGGTTTAGTTTTATGATGTGAAAAATAAATTCTTCCATACCCCTCTTCCCCCCTCCGTTTTATTTATGCCGATCGTTTTTTTCTGTTTCCAGATCGTGCAGATAATTATCCAGCTCCCGTATATCCTCTTCCTCAACCGCTCTTCCATGATACAAAGATGAAACGAAGTTCTTCAGCGAATTTCCATACAGCTTCTCCAGAATCGTTTTGCTCTCCTGGCTCTGATAATCGTCTTTCGAGATCCGGGGCGTATAGTAATTCATCTGCTTTTCTTTTCTCACCGATACGAACCCCTTACTCTCCAGCCTTGCCAGCAGCGACAGGATCGTGGTTGGAGCAAGCTTTTTCTTCTGATTGACGACAGTCTCAATTTCCGGGCGGCTCATCCCGGGATGGCCGTTCCAGAGCACAAGCATGATATTCAGCTCAGAATCCGGAAGCCTCGGTATTTGTTTTTTCATCATTTTCACTCTTCTTTCTACATTTGTAGAATTCTTATCTACTTACATTCTACTTTTATAGAAGGAATGTGTCAACACTTATTTATATACTTAATAAATTCGTAAGTTTTTCCTGTATGAAATAAGAGAACCTGCCGTCCGCCTTACGGCAAACAACAGGTTCTCTTATTTCGTACTATTCCATTAACTCACTGACACGATACGGGAACAGCGGCTGTCCCTCTCCCGGTGCTTTACATATTTTTTTATTTTTCACAGATGTACTTTATAGCATCATAAATGGTCTCTACCGGGACAAGGCATATTCCCTCAATAGAGGCTACCGTCTTCATACATACCCTTGGCAGAATCACGGTATCAAAGCCCAGTTTTCTGCATTCAAGCACCCTCTGCTCTGCCATGCTTACCGCGCGGACTTCACCGCTGAGTCCTACTTCCCCAAATGCCACTGTCTTTTCATCAATCACAATGTCTTTCTGGCTTGAGACAATCGCAAGCAAAATTGCGAGGTCGATCGCGGGCTCATTCATCTTAATGCCGCCCGCAATATTTACATACGCGTCACTGGAGGAGAGATTGATCCTCGCGCGTTTTTCAGCCACTGCCATCAACAGATTTACTCTGTTGAAATCCGTGCCCGCCGCAGTTCTTCTCGGTATTCCAAAATTACTGTGGCAGACGAGTGCCTGTACCTCTATAAGAATCGGCCGCGTTCCCTCCATTGAACATGCAACTACAGAACCGGAAGCTCCTTTGGGCTTACCGTTCAGCATGAATTCCGATGGATTTTTCACCTCAACCAATCCCTCCTGGCGCATCTCGAAGACCCCGATCTCATTTGTGGAACCAAATCGATTCTTTACGCCGCGCAGAATTCTGTAGGAAGCATGGCGGTCTCCCTCAAAGTAGAGCACCGTATCCACCATGTGTTCCAGCACCCTCGGTCCGGCAACATTTCCATCCTTTGTCACATGTCCCACGATGAAAATTGAAATTCCCATCCCCTTCGCGATCTGCAGCAGCACCCCTGTCGACTCCCGCACCTGGGAAACACTGCCCGGAGCTGCGCTTACTTCCTCATTGTACATAGTCTGGATGGAGTCTATAATTACGACGCTTGGCTTTTCTCTCTCAATCACGCCGCGGATTGCATCGAGATTCGTTTCACAGAGCAGCTTTAAATGTTCCGTAAAATCCCCAAGCCTCATCGCGCGCATCTTGATCTGGCGCAGAGATTCCTCGCCCGAAATATACAGTACGGGTACCTCCTTATCTGAGAGCTTACGGCACACCTGCAGAAGCAGTGTGGATTTTCCAATTCCAGGATCACCGCCCACTAAAAGTAATGACCCCGGAACAATTCCTCCTCCGAGCACTCTGTCCAGCTCTTCAATTCCCGTCTCCATTCTCTCGTCATGGTCTGTCTGGATCTCAGACAGCTTCACCGGATGGGAAGCCCCGCTCTTGGCACCTGCCGCTTTCGACGGTGTCTGCTGTGCGCTGACCGGCTCCTCCACAAAAGTATTCCACTGCCTGCAGCCCGGACACTGTCCCATCCATTTGGTAGACTCGTATCCGCAGTTCTGGCAGAAAAATACCATTTTCTTTGCCTTTGCCATATCTCTCTCCTCTGTCACCAACAGTCTGCCTTCAGACTCAAAAAAATATTTCCGCACTGTAAAAGACCGCCGCCGGCATCCACCGGCAGCGGTCCCGCATACTTTAAAATTATAATTTCACAATCTCAACGTTCACTCTGTCCGCTTCTCCCAGCTCCGCGCTGAAAGAAAGCTTTCCGCCGAGGTTTGTCATCATGTGGCCTACGTTCACGTCATCCAGAAGCACCTTATATTCTGTATCTGCCTCCAGTTCTACAGTAATCTGGGCATCTTCTTTTCCTTCCACAGAGAACTTCATTCCATCGTCCCGAAGCTCCAGTCCGGTCACTGCAGTTCCAGGTACGGACTCATAGACAAACATACCGTTTCTCTCCAGCTTTGTAATCTCGTAAAACGTTTTTACTTTATACATATCTCCGTTATGCTCGAAGTCTGAACGCTTAGATTTTGTCTCAAGCTCATAGTTTCCGAAACTGATACTTCCATCCTGCTCTGCACGGATTAATTCATTAATGACTGCCATAGAAAACATCCTCCTAGTATCTTCTTCTCCTCCGGGCTGAAACCTCTGCCCATCTGGTTTTCCTATGTGTTTTTCCGGTTCGAATGTCTGCGGCAGCTCTTATCCAATTGCTCCGGCGCATCCATTCTGAACTGACTTTATTATAATATAAATCTATTCAGGATTCTAGTCACATACAGAAAATTTTATATCTTTTTTAGATAGCCCGACTGCGACTTTATCCCCTTTGCGGATCCGTCCTTCCAGGATTTCCTCCGCCAGTGCATCCTCTATTTTGCTCTGGATCGCCCGGCGAAGCGGACGTGCTCCGTACTTGCTGTCATAGCTTTCCTGAGCAAGATAATCCTTCACAGAATCGCGTACTTTCAGCTCAATGTCCATCTGCTCCCTGCAGCGCTTCTCCAGACTTCGCAGAAGAATATTCACAATCTTTCGGATGTGCTCTCTGCCGAGCGCATGGAATACGATAATCTCATCAATACGGTTTAAGAACTCCGGACGGAAAATGCGCCGCACTTCTTCCATCACCTGGTCTTTCATCCGCTTATAATCCTGTTCCTGATCTTCTGCAGAAACGAATCCCAGCTTCTTCGGTTCAATAATAGACTGCGCCCCTGCATTGGATGTCATGATGATGCAGGTCTGCTTAAAGTCAACTTTTCTGCCCTGGGCATCCGTGATATGCCCGTCATCGAGCACCTGCAGCAGAATATTAAACACATCGGGATGCGCCTTCTCGATCTCATCAAAAAGAATTACACTGTAGGGATTGCGGCGTACTTTCTCGGAGAGCTGTCCGCCCTCCTCATATCCCACATATCCGGGCGGAGATCCAATCAGCTTGGACACGCTGTGCTTCTCCATATATTCGGACATATCCACACGGATCATTGCCTGCTCTGTTCCGAACACTGCCTCCGCGAGAGCCTTGGAAAGCTCTGTCTTTCCCACTCCGGTCGGACCCAGAAACAGGAAAGAACCTATCGGTCTGGCAGGATCTTTCAGGCCTACACGGCCGCGTTTGACTGCTCTCGCGACAGCCTTTACCGCCTCGTTCTGTCCGATCACCCTTCGATGCAGGATCTGCTCCAGACGGGCCAGCCGCTTTGTCTCCTCCTCTGCCAGCCGTTCCACAGGAATCTTCGTCCATCTGGAAACGACTCTGGCAATATGCTCCTCATTCACTTCCGGCTTTTTGTCGCGGTTCTTCTTCTCATAACGGTTTCTTGCAGCGTGGAGCTTCTTCTCAACTTCTGACTGCTGCTCCTTCAGCTCACGGGCACGGTCAAAGTCTCCTGTCTTGACGGCCTCCTCCTTCTCAGAGAGAATACTTCTCAGTTCTTCCTCCATTTTCCGAATGTTTTCCGGGCTCTGCCAGCCGGAAAGCTGAACCACGGAAGCCGCCTCGTCCATCAGGTCAATTGCCTTATCCGGCAGAAAACGGTCGCTGATATAGCGCACTGACATCTTCACAGCCGCGTGAAGCGCCTCATCCGTAATCGTTACTCCGTGGTGCTTCTCGTAATACGGGCGAAGTCCTCTCAGGATCTCCTCCGCCTGCTCCTCATCCGGTTCCTCCACCATAACCGGCTGGAACCGACGCTCTAAGGCAGCGTCCTTCTCGATATATTTTCTGTATTCCTCAACCGTGGTAGCTCCGATGAGCTGTATCTCTCCTCTGGACAGGGATGGCTTCAGGATATTGGATGCGTCCAGGGCTCCTTCCGCCCCGCCGGCACCAATGATCGTATGCAGCTCGTCGATAAACAGCAGGATATTTCTGTCTGCCATGACTTCTCTCACAACATTTTTAATGCGCTCTTCAAATTCTCCCCTGTATTTGGATCCAGCCACCATACCGGACAAATCCAGAACTACCAGGCGCTTTCCTCTGATGGTATCAGGAACAGTTTCCTGCGCGATTCTCTGCGCAAGCCCTTCAGCAACCGCGGTTTTTCCGACACCCGGCTCCCCGATCAGACACGGGTTATTCTTGCTCCTGCGGCTTAAAATCTGAATCAGGCGTGTGATCTCCTTCTCTCTTCCAATCACAGGATCGAGCTTTCCCTGACGCGCAAGCTTTGTCAGATCCCGGCTGTACTGGTCGAGCGTGGGAGTCGCCGTCGTCTCCTGACGGTTTCCCTTTTTCAGGCCCTGTACTTCTTCCTTCTTCTGGTTCACATCTTCACCCATGGCCAGCAGCGTGTTAATAAACAGCTTCTGAATGTTAACTCCCATGGTGTACAGCAGGCGCGTTGCCACACAGTCCGGCTCTTTGATCATAGCAATCAGGATATGCTCTGTCCCAATGCTCTCGCTCCTGTAGTGTTCTGCCTCAGCCGCCGCCGTGTCCAGAACCCGGCGCGCACGTGGTGTGTATTCCTGCCCGGACTTCAGCACAGTGTCCCCGGACGGTGCGATCAGGCGGTCGATCAGCCCCATGAGCTTCTCCTCATCCACCCCCATATCCATGAGCACCATGCTCGCAGTTCCATGCGCTTCTTTCAGAAGTCCCATCAGAAGATGTTCCGTTCCAATATAATTATGCCTGCAGTATCTGGCGGTACGCGCAGCCAGAGCGACTGCCTGTTTCGCCTGTTCCGTATACTGTTCTCTCAAAGTTTCTGTCCTCCTACTTTTATGCCACAATCTGTTCCGGGAGCAGCTGTCCGCCGTCTACTCGCCATACTCGTCGAAAATCTCATCAATGAGCACATGCACCTCTTCCCGGCTGATATTTTTACAGAAGCCCTTAGCAAGGGCAAACTTAAGTTCCCGTTTCAGTTCCTCCACAGCACAGAGCTTATCCGCGTCAATGCGGATTACTGCGCCGCGCCGGTCGATGTTCAGGATCCCCTCATCCCGCAGCACACTGTACGCCTTACTGACTGTGTGCATATTTATTCCGATCAGATCCGCCATCTGCCGGACCGATGGGAGCGTGTCTCCCTCCCGAATCCGGGAAGTAGCGATCCCGAGGATGATCTGATTATGCAGCTGCATATAAATCGCCTCGTCGCTCTCAAAATCAATGTTGAGCAATTCAATCAGCATATCTTTTCCCCGCTTTCTCTTCCGGTGTCTTGGGTTATTTTCTGTTTCAGTGTTATAGGCATATTATAACATAATGATAAAAAAGTCAACAACAGCCGTATAAAATACGAAAACAGGCGGCAGAACACCTCATTCTGCCGCCCTCTCTTCTATACTGGCTTATGCCTCGTCGATCGCCTTTCCGATGTCGTGACGCATATATTTATTTTCAAAATTTACCCACTCCGTTGCCTTATACGCATTGGCTCTGGCCTCTTTGAGATTGCTTCCCTTGGCGGTCACGCCCAGCACGCGCCCTCCGTTCGTAACAATCTTTCCGTCCTCAAACTTGCTTCCCGCATGGAATACGTAATAGCCGTCCCTGTCCTTAAAGTTTTCCAGTCCTTCAATCGGGAATCCCTTTTTGTAGGATACCGGATACCCATCGGACGCAAGTACCACGCAGACCGCTGCATTGTCCTCAAACTCCAGATCAATCTGATCCAGCGTACCGTCGATGCAAGCCTCAAACACTTCCACAATGTCGTTCTTCATGCGCGGAAGCACCACCTGTGTCTCAGGATCTCCGAACCGGGCGTTGTATTCCAGTACCTTCGGACCATCGGCAGTGAGCATCAGTCCGAAGAAAATAATTCCTTTAAACGGTCTGCCCTCCGCTGCCATCGCGTCTACAGTCGGCTGGTAGATATGCTCTCTGCAGAAAGCGTCCACCTCAGGAGTGTAAAACGGGCTCGGGGAAAATGTTCCCATGCCGCCGGTATTCAGTCCCTGGTCGCCATCCTTTGCGCGCTTATGATCCTGCGCGGAAGTCATCACCTTGATATGACTGCCGTCCACAAAAGTCAGCACAGACACCTCGCGTCCGGTCATAAATTCCTCAATGACCATGGTATTTCCCGCGGTTCCGAACTTCTTGTCCTGCATAATCGTGCGCACACCCTCCTGGGCCTCCTCGAGATCTTTACAGATCAGTACGCCCTTTCCGAGAGCCAGCCCGTCTGCTTTTAATACGATCGGGAACTTCGCGGTCTGCAGATATTCCAGAGCTTTTTCCGCATCGTCAAAATTCTCATATGCCGCGGTGGGAATATGGTATTTCTTCATCAAATCCTTGGAAAACGCCTTGGAGCCTTCAAGGATGGCCGCATTCTTCCTCGGTCCGAACACTCTGAGGCCCTCGCGCTCGAATACGTCCACGATGCCGCCCACCAACGGATCGTCCATGCCGATTACGGTAAGATCAATCTCCTTTTCCTTTGCAAATGCGGCCAGCTTCTCGAATTCCATAGCGCCGATATCCACGCATTCTGCATACTCTGCAATCCCGGCATTGCCCGGCGCACAGTAAATCTTCTCTGCTTTGGGGCTCTGTGCAATCTTCCATGCGATCGCGTGCTCTCTTCCTCCGCTTCCCACGATTAATATTTTCATAAGACGTTCATTCCTTTCAGAGTATTTTAACTTTTCCGTCCTCCACCCGCACTCTGCCATTGGCGATCAGATCGATGGCTCTGGGCATGATCACCCACTCTGCCTCTTCCATGACTCTCTGCTGGAGACTCTTCGGCGTGTCATCCTCGCGGACTTCCACCGGCTTCTGCAGAATGATCGGCCCGGTATCCGTGCCGTCATCCACAAAATGTACGGTAGCTCCCGTCACCTTTACCCCGCGCGCCAGAACGCCCTCATGTACTTTGAGGCCATAGTATCCCGTACCGCAAAAGGACGGAATCAGAGACGGATGGATATTGATAATCCTGTTCGGGTAGGCGTCTACCATGATCTTCGGAACCACTACGAGGAAGCCGGCCAGAACAATCAGGTCCACACCGTATGACTGAATCTTCTCCAGCAGCGCGCAGTTGAATTTCTCTCTGTCCGCAAAGTTCTTCGGAGAAATGCTGACTGCCTCAATCCCATGCTTTCTGGCGCGCTCCAGAGCGTATGCCCCTGCGTTATTGCTGATCACTACAGAGATCTCAGCATTTGTAATCGCGCCGTTCTCTATGCTGTCAATAATCGCCTGGAGGTTCGTTCCGCCTCCGGATACCAGCACTGCGATTTTTAACATAAGGTTACTCCTTTTTCTCCGCTCTCGATCTGTCCGATCACGTACGGTGTCTCGCCGGCAGCTCTCATCGCTTCCATGGTCTTATCCACATCAGCGCTGTCAACGGCTACAATCATTCCAATACCCATATTATAGGTGTTATACATCATATGCTCCTCGATCTCGCCCTTTGCCGCCATCAGCGTAAAGATCGGCGGGATCGGATAGCTGTCCTTTCTGATGACCGCGCGCACGCCGTCCTTCAGCATTCTCGGAACATTCTCATAGAAACCGCCGCCCGTGATATGGCTGCAGGCATGTACTCTGACTCCTGCCTCCTTCACGCTCTTCAGAGCCTTTACATAAATCTTGGTGGGTGCGATCAGCGCCTCACCCAGCGTCTTGCCCAGCTCGTCGTAATACGTATTCAGAGACTCCTCTGTCATCTCAAATACCTTGCGCACCAGAGAAAATCCATTGCTGTGCACGCCGGAGGATGCCATTCCGATCAGCACGTCGCCTTCTTTCAGTTCTGCGCCTGTGATCAGATCCTTCTCGTCCACAACACCTACTGCAAAACCTGCAAGATCATACTCATCCTCCGGATAAAAGCCCGGCATCTCGGCTGTCTCTCCGCCGATCAGCGCAGCGCCCGCCTGGCAGCAGCCGTCCGCTACTCCCTTTACAATCTCCGCAATCTTCTCAGGAACGTTCTTGCCGCAGGCAATGTAGTCGAGAAAGAATAACGGCTCTCCTCCCGCGCACGCAATATCATTGACGCACATTGCAACGCAATCGATTCCCACAGTATCATGCTTATCCATCAGAAATGCCAGCTTCAGCTTTGTTCCCACACCGTCAGTTCCGGATACCAGCGTCGGCTTCTCCATACCCTTGAATTTTTCCATAGAAAATGCTCCGGAGAATCCTCCGATCCCTCCGAGCACTTCCGGGCGCATCGTATTCTGTATATGCTTCTTCATTAATTCTACGGACTTATATCCGGCTTCAATATCAACGCCTGCGTTCTTATAATCCATGACTGATAATCTCCTTTGACCGAAATGTATTTGATTTATTTTGTATAATTCTTATATCCAACTTCCTGAAGCTTTGCGTCCTTGGCAACTACCTGCTCCTTTAACTCCTCAGAATAAGCCTTCAGGCGTCCGAGCAGCTCCGCATCAGATGTCGCGAGGATCTTTGCCGCAAGAATTCCGGCATTCGCTCCGCCATTGATCGCAACCGTCGCAACCGGAATACCGGACGGCATCTGTACAATCGAATATAAAGAATCTCTTCCGCCCAGGGAAGTTGTATGCATCGGAATACCGATGACCGGCATCGGGAAAATAGCTGCGCACATTCCCGGCAGATGAGCTGCCATGCCTGCGCCTGCGATAATGACCTTAAAGCCCTTCTCCTCTGCTGTCTTCGCATACTCAAAGAACACATCCGGCTCACGGTGAGCGGAAATAATCTTCATCTCGTACTCCACACCTAACTTGTCCAGAATCTCCGCCGCCTTGCTCATTACCGGCATATCAGAATCGCTGCCCATTACAATACCAACTTTAGCCATCGTTCGTCTCCTTTTCTCATAAATACTCATTAGTTACTCTTATAAGTAGAGTTTATTAATTCATGTCTACTTATTAGTAATAATACTAAGTCCATGCATGCTTGTCAACTACTATTTTCATTCTGACGAATACCGCCGTGAATTTCAGAGATATTCCTGAAATTTCCCCTCGACTTGCTAATAATTTCATGTTATAATGTTACAAAGTGGAAAGTAAAGTTTACATATCGCCACCACCATTCATTTGTTAAAGCATAAAAGAAAATACCCGCTGTTCTATTCTGGCAGCGGGTATTTTCTTTTACCGTCTATTCCTCTTCTTCCAGTTCCAGAGGTTCATCCAGCGGAATATTCAGTTCTTCCGTTCCCGGAAGCACAAATCTTCCATCCTCTATGATGCTGATCTCAGTGCCGTCGGCTTTCACTGCCCGAATGCTGCCCAGTTCCTCATAGGGAATTGTGATATCCGTGTGGCATCCCAGATACGCCTTTGCCGGATCTTCCCGGCGCAGGATTGACATTTCGTTATCTCTGGCAATAATCTCCTTGCCGTCGGGATTATACACAGCGGTATCCTCAGCCCAACTGTAGCACGTATCTCCAACCGCAAAATGAGGCCCCATCTTCTCGGCGATCAGGATCGGAAGCTTATCGGCAATTCCGTAAGTCTTCGCCATACGGTAGGCCGTCGTGTTCGTACCGATCGCAAACTCTCCCATCGGAAGCGTTTCCCTGTGGTAAAGAATATTTTCCCGGATATACGCCCGGTTCTCCTCCTCGTCCGCAAAATTTCCGCAGCGGTAGGATGTGATCATGCCGTCGCTGAACGTGATCTCCAGATCCTCATACTGCAGCTCGTTCAGATACACGCTGCTCACATGAAGCGTTCCCTCCGTGCCTTTGAGCACCGGGGAGGTAAATACTTCTCCCACAGGAATATTCACATCCGCAACACAGTTCTCGAAATTCGTCTGCTTCTGCGGATCTTCCAGCGTGTGCAGGGCCACGGTCAGGTCTGTACGGTTCTCTCCCTTTCCTTTTATGCGCACTCTGACGCCCTGATCCAGCGCGTCAATGATCGTCTGCTGTATGCGCTGATAGAGGTGATAGTCCAGTGTGTTGATCTTCACAGTTTCCCGGAAAATCTTCCGGAACTTGTCTCCGATCTCAGGAACCGGATACGCAATGATCGTAAAGCTGCGTTCCTCGCCCTTGATATAGCGGTTTACGATCTGTCCGGACTCGTTTTGATACTCCACCTGCAGCTTCTGCTGCTTTTTCGAGAGCTGACAGCACGTCTCCTTTGTCTCAGGGGAAAACGGCTTCTCACCAAAAATCTCCACCACAGCCGGGCCGCCGTGCACGGCTGCAAGTTCCTTCACCTTCTCATACGCCATCTGCGTCGCGCGCAGCTTCCGTCTGACAAAATCCTCGTCAAGATACAGCGCCGCGTCCCCGCGGTGATCATATTCATACTGCTTATTCGGCACCGCGCCCGAAAAGCCGATCCTTATATGCTGACGCTTATTCACAGCATGGGCGGCAGCGCGGTAAATCACAGGCTCCAGTCCCATGGCCGCAAACTGCTCCGCCGCCGCCTTTATCATGCGCTCAAACCCGAGCTGATAGCGGATATTCACGCTTTTCTTCTTTGTAATATCCTTTCTCCCTACCAGGAAGCCGATACGGTAACCCTCCGTATATGTGCGCGCCATGGCGTCGATCTCCTCCCGGGGCAGAGAATTCAGAAATTCCGCTGTCTGCAGCTCATTTTCTGTCACATATTCTCCGAATTGATACAGGTAGCGCAGATCGTTAAGATCCCACTCCCGGATAATCTCCATGGCAAAGGAGTTCTCGGGATCCAGTGTATCCCGAATCCTTCGTTCCACCATCTCCGCACAGTAATCGCTCAGATACCAGTACAGGATTTTCTGCACCTCTCCCGGCCGAATCTCCGCGTGTTCCTGCGCCGCTGTCTCAAAGAGGCTGTATACCTCCAAAAACAACTCGCAGATCACCGTCATATCCCAGATTTTCTGTTCAAAGGCAAAAACAATCAGTCCCCGCACTTCTGTATACAGAAAGCTCATAAGCTGTCCGAGCTGCACTCCGAATGTCTTCACTGCGCAGTCAGGATTTCCGTACGATCTGTCATAATTCGGCATCAGGATATTCCCGTACAGATTCCGGTTCCATACCTGCAGTTTTTCCAGCGGCAATTCCCTGTAACTTCCATCCGCCACTTTGTCATAAGCTTCCAGTACCATGCGGATAAATCCCGCTGTTGTCACAAAAAAATCCCGGTACTGCTCCCCCACCACGGTCTCCTCCGGTATGGAACCAATGCGTTCCCGGCAGAGCAGAAAGCGCTCTCTTACAAGCTCCGTCGTCTCTTCTCTCTTCATCACTCTTCCTCGCTTATTCTTCTTTGATATTTCCCTCGTCTATATTTCTCTGGATCAGTTCCTGCATATAGCTCCATATCTCTCTCGAGCCCTGTTCTGTCTTCTCATTCCTCTTATAAATCTGACTCTTCTTCACACCGTGGGCTCTCCAGTCTCCTCCCTGATTCGAGTCATTTAAAAGCAGCGGCTGGAAGTTGTCCAGCATATGCGCATACTTTGCCTCCGGACTCTCATACGCCTCAAATTCTTCCCAGAGCGCCCGAAGCTGTGCGCCCTGGTCTTCAGGAAGAAGCCCGTAGATACGCTCCGCCGCGCGGCGCTCTCTCTCCGGGCGGCTCTCATTGCCCTTATCATCATAGGCGTATGTATCGCCCGCGTCGATCTCCACCAGATCATGTATCAGCAGCATGGTAATAACCCTGAGAACATCTACCTCTTCATTCGCGTACTCTCTCAGAAGAATTGCCATTACCGCCATATGCCAGGAGTGTTCCGCGTCATTCTCCTGTCTGCCGTGGCCGCTCAGATGCGTTTGGCGAAGAATGTTCTTTGCCTTGTCGATCTCCAGGATAAAATCCAGCTGCTTTTTCAGTCTTTCGTTCATACTGCCTCCTCCTTAGATCCCCCACAGAAATACGCCCAGAAAACATGCCGCCAGCACACCGTTTAAGATTGAGCCAACGACACTGTACCGATAATTTTTATCCTTATCCTGAAAACTTTTCATGCCCAGCCAGAAGCCATAAACAGAAAGCAGCATCGCGAGCAGTCCCCCTGCTCCCACATACGCGCCCGCACTGCCCTGAAGAATTGCCGCAACCAGAGCCGAAAGCAGGAAAATTCCGAGAGATACGCCTCCCAGAATCGCCGATTCCCTGCTTCCCTGTGCATAATTTTTCCGGGGAGAAATGTATTTAAATCTTTTCGCCATAATGTATCACCCTTATTTTATCACAGATTAAAAATGCCCAATACCCCAACAGCGCTCCCAGAGTATTGAGAATCATATCATCCACATCAAAACATCCTACTTTCCCTACGAGCTGGATGAATTCCACGCAGAAGCTCAGAAGAAACCCCAGCGGGACCACCAGCCAAAGCCTGCGCATGTTCCGATGCATCACGGGCAGAATAAAGCCGAACGGCATAAATCCGATGATATTTCCCGCAAGATTGAGAAATGATGCCCAGAATCCAACTGTCTCCCTGTAAGTCCAGAATCTCTGAATTTCTCTGAACGGCACCAGGTTATAGTGATATTCTTCCTCAAAAAGCTCCGTCCTTCCATATGATTCCGCAAAAAACAGGAAATAGACCAACAGTAATATATATATGATAAACAGAATCCTGCCGAGCCGGCGGATTCTCTGCTTTGTTTTCCTTGTCACTTTTTCCTTTTTACTCCATTCTCCTTCAATACAGGAAAGCTGCCGCATAACTCCGCAGCAGCTTTCCCCCTTCATTCTCCGGACACCTAAAATGTGAGCTCAGACTTGTGTCTCAGCAGTCTGGCTCCGTTTACGATCATAAGAATTCCTGTTGCAATTCCAGTCACAAGCACGATGACTCCAAGGGCAATACTTCCCCCTCCGATACGCGCCATCGTCCGATAGGTCTTCTCGTTCATCCGCACACAACTCCTTTTTGCGAGCATCCTATTCTTCAAATCTTATACAGCTATTTAGTATGCTCCATACTGCTCATAATATGCATCAATCGCCGCTTTTACCGTATCGTCGATGACAACTCTTCCGCCGCGTTCCTGATTGTGCAGATGTTCCACAACCTCCTTCATGGTTACAATGGCATTTGCCGGGAAGCCGTAGGTCTCCTGGATTTCATCAAGGGCGCTCTTTGTTCCCTTGCCGCGCTCCATTCTGTTCAGAGATACCATCAGTCCCTTGATCTCAACCTTTCCCTGTGCCTGGATAATCGGGAATGTCTCTTCAATGGACTTTCCGGAAGTGGTCACATCCTCTATGATCACCACGCGGTCGCCGTCATGGATCGGGCTTCCCAGAAGTATTCCCGTATCACCGTGGTCTTTTACCTCTTTTCTGTTGGAGCAGTACCGGATGTCCTTGCCGTACAGCTCACTGATCGCCATCGTAGTGGCAACGCTTAAAGGAATTCCCTTGTACGCCGGTCCGAACAGCACGTCAAAATCCAGTCCGTAATTGTCGTGGATTGCCTTTGCGTAATATTCTCCCAGCTTTCTTAACTGCGTGCCGGTCACATAAGCGCCTGCATTCATGAAAAACGGAGATTTTCTTCCGCTCTTTAATGTAAATTCTCCAAATTTGAGCACATTGCTCTCAACCATAAAGTCAATAAATTCCTGCTTATAGCTCTCCATTCTGACTTTGCCTCCTTATCCTCATTCTATAATACCACGCCGATCAGCTCTTGGATATCCTCAATTTTATTTTTCTTCATATAGGATTCGATGCCCTCGACTGTCTCAATCGTCGCGCAGGGGTTATAAAAATTGGCGGTTCCGATCGACACCGCTGTCGCGCCTGCCATAATAAATTCCAGCGCGTCCTCTGCGCAGGAGATTCCTCCCATTCCGATAATCGGAAGCTTCACCGCGTTCGCCACCTGGTACACCATGCGCACGGCAATCGGCTTCACTGCCGGGCCGGACATTCCTCCGGTCTTGTTTGCGATTGCGAAGGTCCTTCTGTTAATATCGATCTTCATGCCGGTCAGAGTATTGATCAGAGAGAGCGCATCCGCTCCTCCGGCCTCCGCCGCGCGCGCCATCTCGGCGATATCGGTGACATTCGGGCTCAGCTTCATGATCACCGGCTGCTTCGCGCGCTTCTTCAGTTCCGCGGTAATCGCCTCCACAGCCTTAGGGTCCTGTCCAAAAGCGATGCCGCCCTCCTTGACATTCGGGCAGGAGATATTGATCTCCAGAAGATCTACGTCCTGATCCGCCAGCCGTTCCACAACTTCACAGTAATCCTCTGTGGTCTTTCCGCAGACATTTACAATAATCTTTGTATCAAACTGCTTTAAAAACGGAATATCCCGTTCGCAGAACACGTCGATTCCGGGATTCTGAAGCCCTATGGCATTCAGCATGCCGCCGTACACCTCCGCGATCCGGGGCGTCGGGTTGCCCGGCCAGGGCACATTCGCCACACCTTTTGTGACAACCGCGCCAAGGCGGTTCAGATCCACAAACTCACTGTACTCAGCGCCGGATCCAAAAGTTCCGGAAGCTGTCATAACCGGGTTCTTAAGCTCCACGCCGGCAATGTTTACCTTAGTATTCATTATAACTCCACCTCCGTACTCAGGAACACCGGGCCGTCCTTGCAGATTCTCTTATTGTGCACATGGGAATGTCCGTCAATTTCTTTCGACTGGCAGACACACGCCAGACAGGCGCCGATTCCGCATGCCATCTTCTCCTCCATCGAGATCCAGCAGGGAATCTCCTTCTCCAGGGCATAGGACTTGATCGCCCGCAGCATCGGCGTCGGGCCGCAGGCAAAGATCACATCTGCCTCCAGCTCATTCTCTCTGACCGCGTCAAGGACATTGCCCTCTGTGCAGATCACACCCTCTCCGGGATGTTCCACCGCAAGGTAAAGTTCTCCTGCCTCCGCAAAATCCTCTGTCAAAAACAGCTCGTCGCGATAACCGGATACGATCATCTTCTCCGCGTCCAGCTGCTTGGCCGTCTCCAGCATCGGCGGAATTCCGATTCCTCCGCCCATAAGCAGAACACGCTTTCCGCGCGCTTCCTCCAGCGGGAATCCGTTTCCAAGCGGTCCCAGAATCTCAACCGTATCGCCCGCGCGCAGACGCGAGAACTCATCCGTTCCCTTTCCGACCACGCGGTAGACAAGCCTTACTCTTCCCTTCCCCCTGTCGATCTC
Organism: uncultured Lachnospiraceae bacterium; assembly: GCA_930989745.1. Taxonomy (GTDB): domain Bacteria; phylum Bacillota; class Clostridia; order Lachnospirales; family Lachnospiraceae; genus Egerieimonas_A; species Egerieimonas_A faecigallinarum. Next base: position 16,182 of record CAKNMY010000032.1, read on the forward strand.
ACACAGACTGATCGGGCGCGGAAGCAGCCGGCTCTTATCTGCGCAGTACAGGGAAATAAACTGCCCGGGCTTTGCCTCCTCCGCAATCTGTTCTGTCTGTATCCACATGCTGTATACGTCAGAAGCAATCTGCTCCTGGCTTACTACCGTAGCTATTTCCTTTCTCTTCATCCGCTCATTCTCCCGTATCTTACTTTGCCGCTTCCAGCGCGCCGTTAATATCCGCTGTCATATCGAGGACTGCCTGTCTGGATGCGTCCGCAAAATTCTCAGCTCCGAACTTCGCATATGCCTCCTGGGTATATGCCGCAATGATTCCTCTTGAAGAATTCACGATCGCGCCCAGTCCGTCGTCATTAAAGAAGTGTACCAGATCCTTGCCCTTGCCGCCCTGCGCGCCGTAACCCGGAACCAGGATAAAGCTCTTGGGCATAATCTTGCGCAGCACTTTGCCCATCTCCGGATACGTTGCTCCCACAACGGCTCCGATATAGCTGTACTGCTCTCCCATGTGCTCCTCGCCCCACTTTGCGACATACTCGCCCATAAGCTCATAAACCGGACGTCCGTCAACCAGCTTATCCTGCAGCTCTCCGCTGGACGGGTTGGAAGTCTTCACCAGGATAAACAGACCTTTCTTCTCTTCCTTGCAGACCTTTACGAACGGCAGCACACTGTCAGATCCCATATATGGATTGATGGTCGCAAAATCCTCGTGGAAGCCGGAGTACGTCTTGCTTCCCACCTGTACTTTTCCAAGGTGTCCCACTGCGTATGCCTCTGATGTGGAGCCGATATCACCGCGTTTGATATCGCCGATGACCACCAGTCCTTTCTCCTGGCAGTAGGAAACCGTTCTCTCATATGCCTTCATTCCCTCGATTCCGAACTGCTCATACATCGCAATCTGCGGCTTAACCGCCGGAATCAGATCATATGTGGCATCCACGATAGCCTTGTTGAACTGCCATACCGCTTCCGCTGCGCCCTCCAGCGTCTCGCCGTACTCCGCGAACGCCTTCTTCTGGATATGCTCCGGAATATATTTGAGCATCGGGTCAAGCCCCACAACGATGGGCGCTTTTGTCTGCTGTATTTTAGAAATTAATTTCTGAATCATCTTTCATCCTCCGGATTTCGTATTTTTTAACTTTATCATACATGATAATCACCTGAAAATCAAAAGGTTTTTCATCTTCCCCTTGACTTTCTGGATTTGCAAGAATATAATAAAAGCATATTCAGATAAGTAACTAAAATATATATGGATTGAACGCTTCACCAGCTATACAAGCTTATATTTAGTTATTCTCTAAATGTAAGTTTATATAACTGGTGATTTTTTTACCAGTGAAATGCTTTAACAAATTTTTATGCAATGAATGGAGGTACAACTATGAACAAAGGGACTGTGAAATGGTTTAACGCTGAAAAAGGCTACGGTTTTATTACCGGAGAAGACGGTGCGGATGTATTCGTACACTTTTCAGCAATTCAGGGAGAGGGATTCAAATCTCTGGACGAAGGACAGGCAGTAAGTTACGACTTAACCGAGGGCGCTCGCGGAATGCAGGCTGCCAACGTTGTGAAATTATAATTTCTTTCTCAAAATGGATTAAACCAAAGACCCCGCCGGAAACGGCGGGGTTTTGCCTGTCATCAATGCTTACTCGGCGGTCTGATCTGCCTGAATGCTGCTCAGATACTCCTGAATCGCTGTGGCATCCATTACTGTCTGCTCGGGATTCTCTCTCTGATACTCATCTACCTTCTGATATACAGAGAATCCGATCCATCCCACGAACGCAGCCGCCAAAAGCGCAAGTCCCGTCATCTCCAGGCGGTGCATTCTCTTCTGCTTCTTTATAATCTTCTGTCTGTTGGCCTTTTCCTTTTTATAACGGTCAACCTTTTCCTGGCTCATGGCATAATCTCCTTTTCCTTTGCTGCTGACATTTTACCACACTTTTCAGCTTTTGAAAACCCCGGCTGCCCGATTTGTCAGATTACCACGATGATGCCGCCGTCATTGGCATACATGGAACTGACGCCTGCCGTATCCACCGTCACAGTCTCCAGCACGGGAATCCTCTCCAGAATTGCCTCCTTTACGATCTGCGCGCGCTCCGGACAGTTGCAGTGGGCAATGCCCAGGCGCTTGCTGCCGCTGTCAGTCACTCTCTCCGTAATGTAGTCCACCATCTTTACAAGCGCTCTATTGATTCCGCGCGCCTGATCCAGCTTGCAGATCGTTCCCTCCGGCGTCGATCCCATTACCGGCTTGATCTTGAGCGCGGATGCCACAAACGCCTTCAGATTGCTCAGACGTCCGTTCTTTCTGAGCGTCTCGAGATTTTCCAGAACAAAGTACGTATTCTGTCCCTCAATATACTGCTCCACTGTGCGGACAGTATCGTCAAAGCTCATTCCTGCTTCCTCGCACTCCTGAATCTTACAGGCGATCAGAGTCTCGCCTACAGAGGCGCTTCGCGAATTAAACACATAAATCTGCTTGTCCGGACACTGCTCCAGCGCCAGCGTTCTGCCAAGCATCGCGCTGTTATAGGAACCGCTCAGTTCAGAGGAGAGCGTCACTGCATACAGATGATCCGCATCTCCCAGGAAAAAGTCTCTGTATACTTCGGGCGACGGACAGGACGACTTCGGACACTCCGGAGACGCCGCGACCTTACGCAGAAACTCTGCCTGGTCAAAAGTCTCATCGTCGATGATCTGCTCCTGAGCCACCTCAAGTGTCAGTGCCGCTGACGCAAACCGCGGATCTGCCTTCATCTCTGCGGTCTGCTCGCCGCAGCTGTCTAAAATAATCTTAAAACTCATAGCCGCCTCCAAAAAACAACGGCTTCCTCTCATTTCTGACAGCCGTTGACATTTTCAATTTCTTTTTTCCACCACAAGTAGTTTTGAATACTACATTAAATATACTAGCATACTTTTCCTTGTTTGAAAAGTACTTTTTTATCAGATCCTCTCTTTAGATATGGTCCTTGTGCTTTGCCCAAAAGTTCAGTATAATTTAGAATACGGTTTACCGCAAAAAGGAGGGTTTTCATGCGTTATTTATTAAGCGACCGTCTCCGGCCGGTAAGTGAAGAAAATCGCGTGTCCGGGAATGGAGGAATCGTAGATCTGATCTCACCTGAGGAATGTCTGACGCGTTATTCGGGACTGCCTCACTTTTCTCTTCTGCAGCGCTGCCTGCCTACCCGGCGCCTGGAATACTGCAGAGCGGAACTCGTGAACGGCTGCGTGATCGGCACCCTGGTGATCCCCAATAAGGAGAATCCTGCCCGTGATATGCTCTCTGTCGGATATTACATGACCAGAGAGCAGCTTATACTCGTGGACAGCGAACGCCATCTTCCCGTCCTGCAGCGCATCGCGGAGCAGATTCCCCTCGCTCTGCCAATAACTGTTGTTTATTTTTTTCTGGATTTTCTGGAATATTTAATCCAGGACGATATGCTTTATCTGCAGAACTTTGAGCAGCGCCTCTCGGTCATTGAGGACGCTCTGCTTGACAAATCACCGAAGAGTCTGCCTCCCACCATTCTGCGCGCACGAAGAGAGCTGTTAGTGATGAATTCGTACTATCTTCAGATCATGGACATGGCGGCGGTGCAGCTTGAGAACCAGAATCAATTTTTCACCGCAGAAGAACTTCAGACGATCTCCGCGTTCTCCAACCGTATTGACCGGCTCTACGATCACACCCAGATGCTGCGGGAATACACCCTGCAGATCCGTGAGATGCACCAGTCGCAGCTCGACATGCGCCAAAATGACACAATGCGGATTCTGACCGTGGTAACTACTCTCTTTTTCCCGCTCTCTCTGCTCACGGGCTGGTACGGCATGAATTTTCAGAATATGCCGGAGCTTAAGAGCCCGTACGGATATCTGCTCATCATACTCGTCAGTATCGCAGTCATTCTGGCGGAAATCTGGTATTTTAAGAAGAAAGACTGGCTTTAAAAAGCCCGTCAAGACAACAAACGAGGTATAGATATGCTTGCAATGCAGATTACTAATTTAAAAGATTTTATGAATAAACTGTTTCTGAAAGAGACTTTTGACCGTTTTCTGCTCTCCGAGGCTTCGCTTACGACTTTTGTAAACTACCATGTGGACGGCACATACCATCCCGGATTTTACGGCGAGGACGCCTCCCCCCAGGAGTCCCGTCTCTGCGCCTGGAATCAGCTTCGCCCGGTCTTTTTCTCCCTGATCAGGGGCCGGCACACGCCTCTGAACTTCCGGATTATTTTTCAGCTCTCCGACGCAGATACCGCAAAGCTTCTCGAGTCGGACAATCTCTCTTTTCAGCCTGAGGATATATTTGGCCTGTATATGAATATTCAGTACGACGGCGAAAAGGCCTCTGTGACAACCGGAAGTTCTCTGAAAGTATTCTCCCTGGACAAATCTCTGGATACGTCATGGGACGCGCTCGTACAGCGCTTTTTTGTCCGCCAGGGCATTGATTTTTGTTAGGTCCGTCCGCGCCGCGCTTTTTTGTTAGCACTCTTTTTGATTGAGTGCTAATTTTTTCTTGACATTTGATTTTCCCGGTATTAATATAGGAGTCATACAGGGATGCGCAACGGACGCATCTCACAGACCTATACGAATATCAGAAAAGGAGTGTTTTTATCATGGCAGCAAAACATGGTAATCTTTCAATCAACAGCGATAATATTTTCCCGATCATAAAGAAATGGCTATATTCCGACCACGATATCTTTGTCCGCGAGCTGGTTTCCAACGGCTGCGACGCTATCACCAAGCTGAAAAAGCTTGAAGTCATGGGCGAATACACCTTCCCGGATGGCCGCAAAGACGAGATCCACGTAATTGTCAATCCCGAGGAGAAGACACTGAAGTTCAGCGATAACGGTATCGGTATGACTGCGGATGAAGTTGAGGAATACATCACTCAGATCGCTTTTTCCGGCGCGACTGAATTTCTGGAGAAGTACAAAGACAAGACGAATGACGATCAGATCATCGGACACTTTGGACTGGGCTTTTATTCAGCATTCATGGTGGCGGATGAAGTGCATATCGACACACTTTCCTACCGTGAAGGCGCCACTGCAGTACACTGGACCTGCGACGGCGGCACAGAGTACGATATCACTGACGGCGACCGCACTGAAGTCGGTACTACCATCACTCTGTTCCTGAATGAGAATTCTCTGGAATTTGCCAACGAGTACCGTATGCGCGAGGTCATCGAGAAATACTGTTCTTTCATGCCGGTAAATATCTATCTGGAGAAGGAGAATGCTGAGCAGGAATACGAGACCATCGATGAGTCTGATCTGCGTGACGACGATGTAATCGTAGAACGTATCCATGAGGACGCGAAGACAGAAGAGCGCGAGAAAGAGGACGGCACCAGGGAGACCGTTGAGATCTCTCCGGCCAGAGACAGAGTCAAGATCAATAAGCGTCCGGTATCTCTGAGCGATACACATCCTCTGTGGATGAAGCATCCGAACGACTGCACAGATGAAGATTACAAAGAGTTCTACCGCAAGGTATTTCTGGACTATAAGGAGCCTCTGTTCTGGATCCATCTGAATATGGACTATCCGTTCAATCTGAAAGGTATCCTGTACTTCCCGAAGATCAATACCGAATACGACTCCATTGAAGGAACCATCAAGCTGTACAACAACCAGGTATTTATCGCAGACAATATTAAAGAAGTGATTCCGGAATTTCTGATGCTCTTAAAGGGTGTCATCGACTGCCCGGATCTGCCGCTGAACGTGTCCAGAAGCGCGCTTCAGAATGACGGTTTCGTAAAGAAAATCTCCGACTATATTTCCAAGAAGGTCGCTGACAAGCTCTCCGGCATGTGCAAGACTGCCCGCGAAGATTACGAGAAATACTGGGATGACGTCAGTCCGTTCATCAAGTTCGGATGCATCAAAGACAGCAAATTCTCCGACAAGATGATGGATTACATTCTGTATAAGAATATCGACGGCAAATATCTGACCTTGAAGGACTGCATTGCGGAGAATAAGACTGAGGATACCTCTGCGGAATCTTCTGAAGAGAAGACAGAGGAAGGCAAAGACGAGACGAAAGAGAAACCGAAGACTACAGTATATTATGTAACGGATGAAGTTCAGCAGAGCCAGTATATCAACATGTTCCGTGCGCAGAACATGGATGCTGTGATCTTAAAGCACAACATTGACTCAGCATTCATCTCCCATGTGGAGCGCATCAACGAGGAAGTTCAGTTCAAGAGAATCGATGCCGATGTAACCGACAGCTTAAAAGCTGAAAATGCAGAGGATCTGACTGAGACAGCAAAATCCCTGACCGACATCTTCCGCAAGGCGCTGAACAACGACAAACTGGATGTAAGGGTGGAAATGCTCAAGGATGAGAATATCTCTGCCATGATGACACTCTCTGAAGAAAGCCGAAGAATGCAGGATATGATGAAGATGTACGGCATGACAGGAATGGATCCGTCCATGTTCGGCACTAACGAGACGCTTGTTCTGAACGCCGGACATCCGCTTGTAAAATACGTTCTGGAGCAGCCGGAAGGCGAACACACCGCTCTGTTCTGTGAACAGCTGTACGATCTGGCGATGCTCTCACATAAGCAGCTCTCACCGGATGCCATGACGAAGTTTATTGCACGCAGCAATCAGATTATGATGCTGCTTGCCAAATAAGATATGACAAAAGCGCTGAAGCCCTCAAAACGAGAAAGCTTCAGCGCTTTGCCGTATGCGCATTCAGTCCGGAGATTCTCTTAAGCCTGTTCCTCTTTTCTTCCGCTCAGCTTCCAGAGCATGAGCGCTCCGAACAGTCCCACGAAAATCGCAATAAACTGGGATGTTGAAAGAGCTCCCACACTGCCCCTTATGAGATCGCCGCGGAAGAACTCCAGGATAAATCTCCCTACACTGTAAAAGATCAGGTAAAAGGCACTGATCCGTCCCGGCACCTTATTTCGGCGCGCCAGGAAGCACAGCAGTCCAAAGTGCAGAAAATCCAGAATGCTGGAATAAATCTGCGTAGGTATCAGCGCCACGCCATTCGGCGCAAAGCTGGAATCCGTAAACGTGATGGACAGAGCGCTTGCCGTCTCTTTGCCATAGCAGCAGCCGGCCAGCAGGCAGCCGATCCGGCCGAAGCCCTGCGCCAGCGCGATAGACGGAACCAGAAGATCCAGGTACTTCAGGAAGTGCAGCTTCTTAATCCTGCATACCACCCATCCCGTGAAAATCCCTCCGATGATTCCTCCGTATACCACAAATCCATCCGCTGTATCCAGGATCACGCTGGGGTCGTCAATCACCTGATCCAGAATCGTAATCAGATACAGAATCTTTGCGCACAGGAAACCTCCGAGTACACCGAACAGCACCAGGTCAAAGACCTGTTCCGGATCCAAATCGTACCGCTTCGCCCTGCGGGTTCCCACAAGATACGCGGCGATCACGCCAATCGCTATCATAAGCCCGTATCCATGGACTGTAAAACTGCCTATGCTGAATAATTCATTCTTCACGTCAAAAACTCCTTTCGGCTTTTCTATGCCCGTCCATTATAGCAGAAAAAATACAAAAGGGCTACAGTCCTAATTCCCGATATTCCTGTCCGTACTCTCTCCTGATCCAATTCCGCGCCCGGCTCAGCGTTGTGCGCAGATGCGGCAGAGATATTCCCATTCTGCCCGCAACGCGCTCCGGCTCTTCATTGCTCACATACAGGCTTCTGATCATCTCATACCAGACAGGATTTTTTTTCTTCAGCTCCCGAAAAATCTTTCTCTTAAGCGTCATGCAGTCATATGCCAGATTCTGCTCATCCTCCATGATCAGAATCTCCAGGCTGCACTCGGTATCCATATCTGTCTCCATAAGAGAATACGTATTCTGCTTGCAGTATTTTCTCAGATAATCCACAGCGGTATGATCCGTCACCACCAGAATCCAGGGCTTTATGACATCCGCTTCCAGCTTGTCCCCATTCAGAAACAGCTTCAGAAAGACCTCCTGCACGATATCCTGCGCCATATGATAATCTTTTACTTTATTAAAGGCAACCTTCATTGCAACTTTATAATATTTTTGATAAAAATTATTTAATTGATGCTCCTGCATAAGTTAAATTTCCCCCTCCCGAAACTAAAACTGTTTTTCTCTTATATTTTTACAATTTTTTCCAGTTTTTTCAAGAGTAATTTCGGTATTTTAAGAGATATTTTAGCCGGAAACATCAAACTTGTCTGTTATCCTACAAGATTTTGCCAGTTTACTCCTGTTTTTTGTAAATCTCCTCCTCAACGATGGTCAGGTGCTGCGACATCAGTTCAGCGGCAAGTTCTCTGTTTTTGGACTTCATAGCTTCCAGAATCCACCGGTGATACTCTGCTGCCCGCTTCATTGTCTGAAACGTATGAAACGCAAAGTGCTGCTTTCGGATCTCTCCTGCCACGCTCTTCATGCTCTCCACAATCATATGGTTTCCTGACGCGTTCAGAATACAGTTATGAAATTCCGCATCGGCTCTCTCAAATTCCTCCGCCGTTATTCCGCCCTGCTCCATATACTGCGCCAGCGATTCCATCTTTTCCAGAGTCTCCTGCGCAATACGGTCCGTAGCTTTCCTGCATGCCGCAGATTCGACAATATTCCGAAATTCCGCAAGAGTATGCAGATCCTGGTTCAGATAAATACTCCCCAGCCTACTCATCATCACATCCTCCGGAAGCGTTTTCACAAAAGTTCCCTTTCCCTGGAAACTCTCCAGAACGCCGAGTGCCACCAGCTGCTGGATTGCGTGGCGGACACTGGCTCTGCTCACCTGAAGTTCATAAGTCAGCTGATTCTCAGAATCGATCTTCTCACCGTAAGTCCAACGTCCCACTCTAATCTGCTCTTTTAAATATTCAAGTACCTGTTCCGTTACACTCTTTCTGGACATTTGTATGACAACCACCTCAACAATCCTCATTATTCGTCTGCATTATTCCCCTGATTTTCCTGATTTCCCATTCCGTGTTCAGTATAGTATGCTTTCTTGTCCTACACCATGTAACGACGTACCATAAATAGCACGCAAAAATGGTATGCCGTTACATATTCCGCAGTTCCAGCTTTCTATTTTCCTAGATGCTGTTGCTTTTTTACAGAGCGAACCATATAATAACAAGTAAAGTTTCATTATTTTCCGAATTTTCATTTTCCGGGTATAACAAATCTGGTTTTGATTCATACTGATTTTTGTTATACATCATTAACTTTTCATATTTTTTCCCGAATTCCCATTTTAATACAACTGCAAACGGAGGATTTGATGATAACAAAATATCTGGCAGAAAAATTCATCTCTAAGATATCTACCTATGCACTCTGCAACATTAATATTATGGACGATAAGGGAATCATTATCGCCAGCAAAGACGTCTCCAGAATCGGAAATTTCCATGAAATTGCCTATCGGATGGTCCGGGATTCCATACCGGAATTCTCAGTCCGGGACCGCGAACGCTATACCGGAGTTAAGCCCGGCATCAACCTGACTGTTCTGCACGACAGTCAGATTATCGGAGTCATAGGCCTGAGCGGAGATCCCGACAGGCTTCGCGATACGGCCTTTATTCTGAAGGCACTTCTGGAAGAAATGCTCAGCTCTGAAGATCTGCGCGCAAAGAATGGAAATATGCCGAAAAAAAGCAGCTCAGATTCTTTCTTTCAGCTTCTGTGCACGCCTTCCCAGGCTTCTGCCCAGTATACGGAGTACTATGCCCGCCGGCTGGATTATCAGGAGATGCTGCGCATCCCGATTCTCGTTCAGGCAGATACAGGAAATCTTCCCGAAGACTTCCGGGAGCTTTTGACATCGTCTGCGGAATATTCCAGTCAGGATATTATC
>CAKNMY010000033.1 GCA_930989745.1 uncultured Lachnospiraceae bacterium
TACATTATATAGTTTTTGCTACACCCCATAAGAAGAAATACCTTCTCCAAAAAAAGACAGCACAAAGCGCTGTCTTTTTTTCTGCCCAAAATTGAGTGGAAATTCTGTACAATATGTATACATTTGCGGCGGGGGTAAAATAAGTGTTGTATTGAAATCACTGGTACGGTAAAATATAGTATAGAGCATTGCCGCAGCAGAGAGTTTTGGGACGCTGCTGGTACGGGAATAAAATGAACCGAGGGAATGATATGGAGACAGAAAAAAAACAATTATATATTTCACAGATGCGCCCGGTGTTCAACAAGCAGGCGCTGTTCAGCGACGAGTCGATGTACTATCAGACTCCGTTCGGGGCGAATCCGGGAGATACTGTGACGGTGCGGTTTCGTACACAGAAGAACAATGTGGACGCCGTATACTTCATCAGCGGTTCCCGAAGGGAAGAGATGAAGCTGGAAAGTACGGAGAACGGTTTCGACTATTACAGCATTGAGGTTTCAGTAGGCCTCGATACAATACATTATTACTTTGAAATCAGAAGCGGGAAGATCACCTGCTACTATAATAAGCTGGGCGTGACAAGAGAACTGCAGGAGTACTACTCGTTCGGCATTGTTCCGGGATTTACGACGCCCGACTGGGCGAAAGGGGCGGTAATGTATCAGATCTTTGTGGACCGCTTCTGCAACGGGGACCCAACCAATGACGTGGAGACCGGAGAATACTGTTATATTGGAGAGAAGACCAAAAAGGCAGAGAGCTGGGATAAACTGCCGGAGGCGATGGATGTGCGCTGCTTTTACGGCGGAGATCTGCAGGGGGTTATGGATAAGCTGGATTACCTGCAGGATCTGGGAATAGAGGTCATTTACCTGAATCCTATTTTTGTGTCGCCGTCTAATCATAAGTACGATATCCAGGATTATGACTATGTGGACCCGCATTTCGGAAAGATTGTTAAGGACGAAGGGGAGCTGCTCCAGGATTGGGATACAGAGAATGCCCATGCTTCGAGATATATCTGCCGTGTGACGGATAAGGAGAATCTGGAGGCGAGCAACCAGCTTTTTATCGAGCTTGTGGAGGAGATCCACAGACGAGGCATGAAGATTATTCTGGACGGTGTGTTCAATCACTGCGGCTCGTTCAATAAATGGCTGGACAGAGAGCGGATTTATGAGAACCAGGAGGGTTATGAGAAGGGCGCATATGTCTCAGCAGACAGCCCGTACCACACCTTTTTCCAGTTCCACAACGAGCACGCGTGGCCGTATAATGAGTTCTACGACGGCTGGTGGGGGCATGATACCCTGCCGAAGTTAAATTACGAGGATTCGCCGAAGCTGACGGATTATATACTGCGCATCGCGAAGAAGTGGGTGTCTCCGCCCTATAACGTGGACGGATGGAGATTGGATGTGGCAGCGGATCTCGGACACAGCCAGGGCTACAATCATCTGTTCTGGAAGGAATTCCGCCGGGTGGTGAAGGAGGCGAACCCGGAGGCGATCGTTCTGGCAGAGCATTATGGAGACTGCCGTCCTTGGCTGCAGGGCGACGAGTGGGATACTGTTATGAACTACGACGCGTTCATGGAGCCGGTGTCCTGGTTCCTGACGGGTATGGAGAAGCACAGCGACAGCTTTCGCCAGGATCTGCTGGGCAACAGCGACAGCTTTATCGATACAATGCGCTATCGCACGCCGAATTTCTATGCCCAGTCGCTGGAAGTGGCGATGAACCAGCTCTCGAATCATGATCACTCCAGGTTCCTCACAAGGACGAACGGCAGAGTGGGAAGAGTAGGCCATCTCGGCTCCCAGGCGGCGGAGGAGAATGTGAATAAAGCGGTGCTGCGGGAGGCGGTAGTAATCCAGATGACCTGGCCCGGCGCTCCGACGCTGTATTATGGAGATGAAGCGGGTCTGTGCGGGTTTACAGATCCAGACAATCGCCGCAGTTATCCCTGGGGAAAGGAAGATCAGGATCTCATCCAGTTTCATCGGGAAGTCATTGCGATGCATAAGAACTATAAGGTGCTCAAGCACGGCTCTGTGAAGTTCCTGTATAAGGATTATAATATTCTGGGATACGGAAGATTTTCCAGAGATGAGCAGATGGCTGTAGTGATCAATAACCGCAATGAGAAGATGACGGTGGAGCTTCCGGTCTGGGAGATGGGGATTTCCAGAATCCGTGAGACTGTCATGGAGCGCGTATTTATGACAAACGCGATCAGTTACAGCTCTGAACATGAATTGTATCCGGTGACGGCGGGAGTTGTTACTCTGCAGCTCGACCCTCTGTGCGCGATGGTGCTGTACCACAGAGAGGGACTGGAAGAAGAGTAAAGTGTTGTGCCGTACAGCCGTCCGCTTTCGGCAGCCGGCTGTGCGGTAATATAAAATTTTTGAATTTAGGGCTTGCAATCTTCCGGAAAGTATGCTATAAATATATCTTGTCGGAAGACAATAAGATATGGATGGATTCCCGAGTGGCCAAAGGGGACAGACTGTAAATCTGCTGCAAATTGCTTCGGTGGTTCGAATCCACCTCCATCCAGGAATAAGGAAGAGTCGGTGCAGGTAATGCATCGGCTCTTTTGGCATAGAGAAGATTTAGGAAATGAGGAATTGTTATGAGAGAACAGCTTACAAAGAGCGATGTAGAGAAAATAAAGGAAGAAATCGAGTACCGCAAGCTTGTGGTCCGCAAAGAGGCGCTGGAGGCAGTGAAGGAAGCGCGGGCGCACGGGGATTTGAGCGAGAACTTTGAATATCACGCGGCGAAGAAGGATAAGAACCGCAATGAGAGCCGTATCCGTTATCTGGAGCGCATGCTCAAGAGCGCGCAGATTGTGACCGACCATTCCGCAGAGGATGAGGTCGGCATCAACAATACGGTGGAAGTTTACTTTGAGGAAGATGATGAGACGGAGGTATATAAGATTGTGACCTCCATACGCGGCAACTCCCTCAAGGGGATGATCAGCATCGAGTCTCCGATCGGAAAGGCATTGCTCGGCCATAAAGTGGGCGACAGAGTGCATATCCAGGTGAGCGACGCGTACGGCTATGAGGTGGTGATCCGCTCCATTACCAAGACCACGGATGAAGAAAATGATAAGATCCGGGAATTTTGATATTGCCGGAGAATTCAGGAGGACAGAGATATGACATACGAAGTATATACCGGCGGACCGGAACCAGCCGAGGGAAGGCAGGAGCGGGAGATCAGGACCTATCAGCTGCTCAGTCAGCTGGACATTGAATTTCAGCGTGTGGATCATGAGGCGGTTCCGACCATGGAGGCATGCCGCGGGATCGATAAGGCGCTGGGGATTTCCATGTGCAAGAACCTGTTTCTGACGAATGCCCAGAAGACGAACTTCTACCTTCTGCTCATGCCGGGGGAGAAGAAGTTTAAGACAAAGGATCTCTCCAGGCAGATCCAGTCGGCACGGCTTTCTTTCGCGGGCGAGGAATTCCTCAAAGAATTTCTGGATATCATGCCCGGAGCAGTCAGCGTCATGGGACTGATGAACGACAGGGAACACAGAGTGCAGCTGCTCATTGACCGGGAAGTTGCCGAGGAGACGTATCTGGGCTGTCATCCCTGCGTGAATACTTCCAGTATACGGGTGGCGACCAGAGATATTCTTGAGAAGTTTCTTCCATATACAGGACACGAATACCGTGTTGTGGATCTGTAGGAGAAGGAGCTTTTGGGCTGAATCATTACGGTATGAGATGTAAGAGGTGAAAGATGAAGAAGAACTGCGGATGCGAATACTGCGGAAATTATGTGTACGATGAGGATTTTGAGTACTATGTCTGTGACATGGATCTGGATGAGGACGAGATGAGCCGCTTCCTTACAGGAACTATGGAAGGCTGTCCGTATTTTCAGTATAATGACGAATACAGGATTGTGAGAAAGCAGATGTAGCCTTCGGCAGAAGCGCGCTCTACTTCAGGCGCGCTTCCCTGTAGCTGCGCGGCGTACAGCCCATATATTTGCGGAAAATTTTCGTATAATAGCTGGGCGTGGAAAAGCCGCAGGAAAGGGCAGTCTCCGTGATGTTCATGTTTTCGTCCAGAAGCAGGGGAAGACTCTGCTCAATTCTGTATTCCAGGAGATAATCGAACAGGGATTGATTCATACGGCTTCGGAAGAAGCGGCAGCACTCACTCTTGCTGAGACCCGCGCATGCGGCGATCTCATCCAGGGTGAGTTTTTCTGTATAGTGCTCCTGGATAAAGAGCAGGATGCGCTGAAGGCGTTCCAGATTCCGTTTGGAGGAGAGAGAGGGAATGCCCAGGTTTCCGTTGCGGAAGAAGATGAGCCAGAACCGGTAGAGGAGCGCTACGGTTTCCAGTTCCCAGGCAGCGTCATGGGATTCTCCCAGTTCATGGATGCGCGCAAGCACAGCGAGGAGCTCCTTCTGCCAGGGGACTTCAGGCGAGAGCGCCAGGGAGGCAAGGGACGGGCTTTCCAGTACAGCGGTCACATACTTTGTCTCCAGAAGGCTGGATTTGTATCCATAGAGCAGCCGCGGATGAAAGGTCACTGACAGATAGCGGCAGTCATGGTGGCTGACGCTGCGTCCGGTGTGAAGCATGTTGCTGTTGCAGAACAGTCCATCCCCGGCTTTTAAGAAATAAGTCTTTTCATTCACCTGATATTCGATCTCCCCGTCAAGAATCAGCGTAAGTTCAATCTCCGGATGCCAGTGCCAGGAGAAGGAATGGCGGTCATAGAGAGAGAGACGCTCAAGGCTGATCATCAGAGGAAAGGAGTAATCTCCGTGCTCTTTGAGCTCACGTTTATTTTCTGAAATCTGAATTTGCATGGCTTACCTCAATATAGTGATAGTTTTTAAGAATATATTGGTTGTTCTCGTTACGGCTTCTCATTATAATCATAGTATAAACAATAACACGGGCCGCGGGCAAGAGGGAAATGATGCCCGGCACGGAAATAAAGGAGAAGGCGCAATGAAAGAAAAATTAATGGAACAATTTCAGGAATTATTCGGCGAGGGGGGAGATATCCGCGCGTACTTCGCACCGGGAAGGGTGAATCTGATCGGAGAACATACGGACTATAACGGCGGTCACGTATTTCCCTGTGCGCTGACAATTGGAACTTACGCTGTTGCGAGAAAGCGTGATGACAGAACACTGCGCTTTTACTCGGAAAACTTTGCGCAGCTGGGTGTCCTGGAGTCCAGCCTGGACGACCTAACCTGCAAGAAAGAGGACGGATGGACAAATTACCCGAAGGGCGTGATCTGGGCATTTAATCAGAAGAATCATCCGGTGGCATGCGGCTTTGACGTTCTGCTTTTCGGAAATATCCCGAACGGCTCCGGCCTGTCATCCTCCGCGTCTGTCGAGGTAGTGACAGGGCTCATGCTGAAGGACATGCTGGGATACGAGGATCTGACGATGGTAGATCTGGCGCTGTACGGCCAGTATTCCGAAAATAACTATAACGGCGTCAACTGCGGCATTATGGATCAGTTCGCGATCGCGATGGGCAGCAAAGACAACGCGATTTTCCTGGATACGAGTGACCTGTCCTACCAGTACGCGCCTGTGAAGCTGGATGGCGCGAGAATCGTTATCGCATGCAGCAACAAGAAGCGCGGACTCGGAGATTCCAAGTATAATGAGCGCCGCAGTGAATGCGAGACAGCGCTGGCAGAGCTTCAGAAGGTGAGAGATATCAAGAGCCTCGGCGAGCTGACGGAGGCGGAATTCGAGGAGATCAAGGACGCGATCGAGTCGCCGGTGCGCCGCAAAAGGGCAAAGCACGCGGTGTATGAGAACCAGAGAACGATTCACGCGGTGGAGGCTCTGAAAAATAACGATATTGAGAAGTTCGGACAGCTCATGAACGAATCGCATATTTCTCTGAGAGACGACTACGAGGTGACAGGCATCGAGCTTGACACTCTGGTGGAGGAAGCGTGGAAGTGCGAGGGCGTGATCGGTTCCCGAATGACGGGCGCGGGATTCGGCGGATGCACGGTCAGCATTGTGAAGACGGACTGCATCGACCATTTTATTGAGACCGTGGGAGCGGCGTATAAGGAGAAGATTGGCTACAGCGCGGATTTCTATGTTGTAGATATCGGACCTGGCGCTTACGTCATGAAATAAGAGAAAAAGGAGAATCCGGATATGATTTATAACAGTATCAAAAAGCTCGTACAGTATGGCCTGGAGACAGGGCTGGTCAGGGAAGAAGACAGGATTTACACGATAAACCGTCTTCTGGAGCTCTTCGGCGAGGAGGAGTATGAGGAGCCGGAAGAGGAGTATAAACATGTGGATCTGGAGGAGACCTTAAAGGAGCTGCTGGACTATGCGGCCAAGAAGGGAATCCTGGAGAACAACAGCATCGTGTACCGCGATCTGTTTGACACTAAGATCATGGGATGCCTCGTGCCGCGCCCGTCTGAGGTGATCGCGGAGTTCCGCAGACGCTATGAGGAGAGCCCGAAGGCTGCGTCAGATTATTTCTACAAGTTCAGCCAGGATACGGATTACATCCGCCGCTACCGCATTAAGAAGGATATCCGCTGGAGCGTTCCGAGCATCTACGGCGATATCGATATTTCCATCAACCTCTCGAAGCCGGAAAAAGATCCGAAGGCGATCGCGGCGGCGAAGCTGGCAAAGCAGAGCGGTTATCCGAAGTGCCTGCTCTGCCGTGAGAACGAGGGCTATGCCGGCAGGGTGAACCATCCGGCGCGCCAGAATCACAGAATTATCCCGCTGACGATCAACAATTCTCAGTGGGGCCTGCAGTACTCCCCGTATGTGTATTATAATGAGCACTGCATTCTCTTAAACGGCGAGCATGTGCCGATGAAGATCGAGCGCGCGACCTTCGTGAAGCTGTTCGACTTTATCAAGTTCCTGCCGCATTACTTTATCGGATCAAACGCGGATCTGCCGATCGTGGGAGGCTCAATTTTAAGCCATGACCACTATCAGGGCGGAAATTATGAATTTGCGATGGCAAAAGCGCCGATTGAGAAGCAGGTTGTAATTCCCGGCTACGAGGACGTGGAGGCGGGTATTGTGAAATGGCCTCTGTCCGTAATTCGTATCCGCAGCAAGGATGAGAAGCGTCTGATTGACCTTGCGGATCATATCCTCGGCAAGTGGCGCGGCTACACGGATGAGGAAGCGTTCATCTTCGCGGAGACAGACGGGGAGCCGCATAACACGATTACGCCGATTGCGCGTATGAGAGACGGAATGTTCGAGCTGGATCTGGCGCTGCGCAACAACATTACAACCGAGGAATGTCCTCTGGGCGTATACCATCCGCACGCGCAGTACCATCACATCAAGAAAGAGAATATCGGGCTGATCGAGGTCATGGGACTTGCGATTCTCCCGGCGCGCCTGAAGGAGGAGATGCAGCTTCTGGCGCAGTATATACTCGAAAAGAAGGATATCCGCTCCAATGAGATGCTTGAGAAACATGCGGACTGGGTGGAGGAGTTCCTTCCCCGGTATGACAGCATTACGGAGGAGAATATTATGGATATTCTGAAAGCGGAGATTGGAAGAGTCTTTGTGGGCGTTCTGGAAGATGCGGGTGTGTACAAGTGCACCGAGGAGGGACGCGCGGCGTTCCAGCGCTTTATCGACACGCTGTAAAACGAAGTGATACATAATCAGGAGAATGGAGGAATTGAACATGAGAATCTTAGTTACCGGAGGAGCCGGATATATCGGAAGCCATACCTGTGTGGAACTGCTAAATGAGGGATATGAGGTTGTGGTTGTGGACAATCTCTATAATGCGAGCGAAAAAGCGCTGGACCGTGTAAAGGAGATCACGGGAAAAGATCTGGTATTTTACCAGGCGGACATCCGCGATAAAGCGGCGCTCGACGAAATTTTCGACAGGGAGAAAGTGGATGCTGTTATTCACTTTGCGGGCCTGAAGGCTGTGGGCGAGTCTGTGGCAAAGCCGCTGGAGTATTATGAGAATAATATCGCAGGAACGCTGAATCTCTGCGATGTGATGAGAAATCACGGCGTGAAGAATATCATCTTCAGCTCTTCCGCAACCGTATACGGCGATCCGGCATTTATTCCGATCACAGAAGAGTGTCCAAAGGGAACCTGCACAAATCCGTACGGCTGGACCAAGTGGATGCTGGAGCAGATTCTGACAGATCTTCAGAAAGCGGATCCGGAGTGGAATGTGATCCTGCTTCGCTACTTTAACCCGATCGGAGCGCATCAGAGCGGCCTGATCGGAGAAGATCCCAAGGGAATCCCGAACAACCTGCTTCCGTATGTGGCGCAGGTGGCGATCGGAAAGCTCGAGTGTGTGGGTGTATTCGGAAATGATTACGACACGCCGGACGGAACAGGAGTCAGGGATTATATTCATGTCGTGGACCTGGCAAGAGGCCATGTGAAGGCTGTGCAGAAGCTTGCCGACAAGGAGGGCGTAAGCATCTACAACCTGGGAACAGGACATGGATACAGCGTGCTTCAGGTCATCCACGCGTTTGAGAAGGCGTGCGGCCATCCGCTGAAGTATGAGATTAAGGACCGCCGCCCGGGCGATATCGCCGCATGCTACTGCGATCCGAAGAAAGCTGCCGAAGAGCTGGGCTGGACTGCAGAGTACGGCATTGAAGAAATGTGCGCGGACTCCTGGAGATGGCAGAGCAAGAATCCGAACGGATACAATGACTGATAAAAATACCCCCGCGGACGCGTGCCGCGGGGGTATTTCTTAATGGAAAAATCTCTTGTTCTCGTACTTTGCCTCAGAGGTAACCTGCACGGACAGTTTCTTGAACGTCGTCAGATCTACCGGGGAGAGCATTACGGAAGTATGCGCCTGGCAGCCTGCAAGCTTCGGAATCTGCTCAAGAGCAAGCTCAGCCTCCTTATTGTGGGCGGTACTGATGGAGAGAGCGATCAGCACCTCGTCGGTGTGGAGACGCGGGTTGCGGCTTCCAAGATAAGAGGTCTTCAGACGCTGGATCGGCTCGATTGCCTCCGGGGAGATAACGTGTACATCGTGGTCAATTCCCGCGAGCGCCTTAAGGGCATTCAGAAGAAGCGCAGCAGAAGCGCCCAGAAGGTCCGAGGTCTTGCCTGTGATCATACGTCCGTCCTGAAGCTCCATGGAAGCAGCCGGGGCTCCGGTGAGCTCCGCGAGCTGCAGAGCGGCTCCGACAACCTTGCGGTCTGAGATGGAAATGTGCGCCTGCTTGAGCAGAAGTTCGATCTTGAAGGCTTCGGACTCCTGACGCGTGCCGTCAGCCAGGCCGTTGAGCGCCTGATAATAACGGCGGATAATCTCCTGCTTGGAAGCCTCCTGGCACACCTCGTCGTCAATGATGCAGTTTCCGGCCATATTGACGCCCATATCGGTGGGAGATTTATACGGGCTTTCTCCGTAGATTTTCTCGAAAATCGCGTTCAGAACAGGGAAGATCTCCACATCGCGGTTATAGTTTACGGTTGTCTTTCCGTATGCTTCCAGATGGAAGGGGTCGATCATGTTGACGTCGTTCAGGTCTGCGGTTGCGGCCTCGTACGCCAGGTTCACCGGATGCTTCAGCGGAATATTCCAGATCGGGAAGGTCTCAAACTTCGCGTAGCCTGCGTGAATGCCGCGCTTGTGTTCATGGTAGAGCTGGGAGAGGCAGGTTGCCATCTTTCCGCTTCCCGGTCCGGGAGCTGTGATGACAACAAGAGGCCTTGTGGTCTCGATATAATCGTTCTTTCCGAAGCCCTCATCGCTGACGATCAGAGGAATGTTGCTCGGATAGCCCGGAATAGAATAGTGGATGTAGACCTTAATGCCCAGCTTCTCCAGACGGTTCTTGAAAAGCTGCGCGCTGTTCTGACCGGAATACTGGGTAATCACGACGCTTCCCACATAGAGATTCTTGCCGCGGTAGGCGTCGATGAGGCGAAGCACATCGGTGTCATAGGTGATGCCGAGATCTCCGCGGATCTTGTTCTGCTCGATATCTCCGGCGCTGATTACGATGACGATCTCCGCGTGGTCAGAGAGCTGCATAAGCATCTGCAGCTTGCTGTCCGGTGCAAAGCCCGGAAGAACCCTGGACGCGTGGAAGTCATCAAAAAGCTTTCCTCCAAACTCCAGATACAGCTTATTGTCGAACTGGTTGATCCGGTTGCGGATATGCTCTGACTGCATTTTCAGGTATTTCTTGTTGTCAAAACCAATTTTCATAAATTTGCGCTCCTCTGTGTATAATTTTGTGTTGTAACGGTCCCGGGCGCCTGGAAGGGCGGTTCCGTATGGGTTTGAACATATATGGAAATAGTATACTACAAATGAAACTGTTTGTGTTACGAAGAATCGGATTTTTTGAGCGGGTTTTTTAGAAAAGTTTAACAAATGTGTATGCTTTTTCACAAACTCCGTATTGATTTCTGGGGGTGCTCTACCTTATAATAAGGGATGGAAACATGCAAGGAGGAAGAACATGGATCAACAACCAAACAATAAGCTGCCGGGCGGACCGGAGAATCAGGGACCGCCGAACAACAGCAAAAGAACAATTTTGATAGTGCTTGTGTGTTTATTGATAAGTTTGCTCTTTATGAGCTTTTTCAGCAATATGATGAATCACTCCACCTCACAGGAAATTACGTATGACCAGTTCATCGAGCAGGTGGAAAAGGGGGCTATCAAAGAAGTAATTATTGAGGGAAGCACACTGACTATTGTTCCGAAGGAGCAGCCGTACCAGAACTTTGAGATCACATACTCGACGTACCTGGTGGGAGATGAGAATAATTTAAGCGATCTTCTGGAAGAATACGGGGTAAGCTTCTACAAGAATCCGCCGAACCAGACCTCCACGCTCGTGTGGAGCATCCTGAGCATGCTGATCCCGTTTGCGCTGCTGATTATCGGCGCGAATATTATTATGCGCCATATGAGCAAAGGCGGCGGCATGATGGGCGTGGGCAAGAGCAAAGCGAAGGCGTATGTTCAGAAAGAGACAGGCGTTACGTTCAAAGATGTGGCCGGAGAGGATGAGGCGAAGGAATCTCTGCAGGAAGTCGTGGATTTTCTGCACAATCCGGCAAAGTATACTGCCATAGGAGCAAAGCTTCCCAAGGGCGCGCTTCTGGTGGGACCGCCCGGAACCGGTAAGACACTGCTTGCCAAGGCGGTTGCCGGGGAGGCGCATGTGCCGTTCTTCTCACTTTCCGGTTCGGACTTTGTAGAGATGTTTGTGGGCGTGGGAGCATCCCGCGTGCGAGACCTCTTTGAGGAGGCAAAGAAGAATGCGCCGTGCATTATCTTCATCGACGAGGTGGATGCGATCGGTAAGAGCCGTGACAGCCACTACGGCGGAGGAAACGATGAGCGTGAGCAGACTCTGAACCAGCTTCTGGCGGAGATGGACGGATTTGACACATCAAAGGGAATTCTGATTCTGGCAGCGACGAACCGGCCTGAGATCCTCGACCCCGCGCTGCTGAGACCGGGACGTTTTGACCGCCGTGTCATCGTGGAACGCCCGGATCTGAAGGGACGCGTAAACATTCTGAAAGTACACGCCAAAGGCGTGATGCTGGATGAGACCGTGGATCTGGATGCCATCGCTCTGGCAACTTCCGGAGCAGTGGGTTCTGATCTGGCCAATATGATCAACGAGGCGGCAATTCTGGCCGTAAAGAACGGAAGAAAAGCGGTTTCCCAGAAGGATCTGTATGAGGCTGTGGAGGTCGTTCTGGTTGGAAAAGAGAAGAAGGACCGCATTTTAAGCCAGGAGGAGCGCCGCATCGTATCGTACCACGAGGTGGGACACGCTCTGGTCAGCGCGCTGCAGAAGCATTCTGAGCCGGTGCAGAAGATCACGATTGTGCCGCGAACCATGGGCGCGCTGGGCTATGTTATGCAGGTGCCCGAGGAAGAGAAGTACCTGAACACCAAGAAAGAGCTGGAAGCTATGATTATCGGGCTTTTGGGCGGACGCGCCGCGGAGGAGATTGTCTTCGGCGATGTCACGACAGGAGCTTCCAATGATATTGAGAAGGCAACCAAAGTCGTGCGGGCGATGATCACCCAGTACGGTATGTCCGAAAAGTTCGGGCTGATGGGACTTGCCAGTGTGGAGGACCAGTATCTGAGCGGGAGAGCTGTGCTGAACTGCGGCGATGCCACCGCGACCGAGATTGACAGGGAAGTCATGGTTGTGCTCAAGGCGGCATATGAGGAGGCAAAGCGGCTCCTCAGCGAGCACAGGGAGAGCCTGGACCGGATTGCTGCGTTCCTGATTGAGCGGGAGACGATCACAGGCAAGGAATTCATGGAGATCTTCCGCGAGGTGGAAGGAATTCCGGAGCAGCCGGAGAAACAGGAGGAGCAGAACGAGCCTCAGGGAGCTGTGATCGCTCTGGGTACCGCCAGCGAAGAGGACAGTGTACCGGAGCAGAAGCCGCAGGAACAGGCTGAAGAATAGCAGGCACGGGAAGGCTGCTGTACATATCCGTCGGGATAGTGCAGCAGTTTTTCTTTTACGGCAGGAGAAAGTGAGGGAGTATGGAATTTAACATTGAAGAGGAACTGAAAAAGCTGCCCGCCAAGCCGGGCGTATATCTGATGCATGATGCCCGGGACACAATTATCTACGTGGGCAAGGCTGTAAGCCTCAAAAACCGTGTCCGCCAGTATTTTCAGGCAAGCAGGAATAAGGGCGTTAAGATTGAGCAGATGGTGACGCAGATTGCGTGGTTTGAATATATTGTGGCGGATTCTGAACTGGAAGCTCTGGTGCTTGAGTGCAACCTGATCAAGGAACACAGGCCCAAATATAATACGATGCTCAAGGATGACAAGGCGTATCCGTTTATCCAGGTAACGGTGCAGGAGGATTTTCCCCGGGTGCTGTTTGCGCGCAGGATGAAAAAGGATAAGTCGCGTTACTTCGGACCGTACACCAGCGCCGGGGCGGTAAAGGATTCCATCGAGCTGATACGCAAGCTCTACCGCCTGCGAAGCTGCAGCCGCCGTCTGCCGCAGGATCAGGGCAAGGAGCGGCCCTGCCTGTACTATCACATCAAGCAGTGCGACGCTCCCTGCCAGGGCTATATCTCTAAGGAGGACTACCGCAAAAAGATCAACGGCGCGCTGGAATTTCTGAACGGGAACTTCAAGGATGTGCTGAAGGAACTGGAGAAGAAAATGATGGAAGCTTCTGAGGAAATGCGCTTTGAAGACGCCATGGAATACCGTGATCTGATGGAGAGTGTCCGCCAGATCGGCGAACGCCAGAAGATTACAGGCAGTGACGGGGAAGATAAGGATATTATTGCGCTTGCTGTGGACGGAGAGGATGCGGTCGCGCAGGTTTTCTTTATCCGTGAGGGCAAGCTCATCGGCAGAGACCATTTTTATCTCAGGATCGCGCGCGGGGACACCAGAGGGCAGATCCTTGACAGTTTTATCAAGCAGTTTTACGCCGGAACACCGTATCTTCCGAAGGAGCTAATGGTGCAGGAGGAGCTGGAGGATCAGGAGGTTCTCGAGGAATGGCTGAGCAGGCGGAGAGGACAGAAGGTTCATATCCGCGTCCCCAAGAAAGGAACAAAAGAAAAGCTTGTGGAGATGGCCCAAAAGAATGCGGAGATCATTCTGCGCCAGGACAGAGAGCGGTTAAAGCGCGAGGAAGGCAGAACGATCGGAGCCATGAAAGAGATCCAGAACTGGCTCGGGCTTTCGGACCTCGTGCGCATTGAGGCGTTCGATATTTCCAATATCAGCGGCTTTCAGTCCGTGGGCTCCATGGTGGTCTATGAGAAAGGCAAGCCGAAGAAGAACGATTACCGTAAGTTCCGCATAAAGTCCGTACAGGGACCGAATGATTACGCCAGCATGGAGGAAGTTCTCACACGGCGGTTTGTCCGCGGCATGGAGGAGAGCAGCGGGTTTGAGCGGCTGCCGGATCTGCTGATGATGGACGGAGGCAGAGGGCAGGTTAATATTGCGCAGCAGGTGCTGGATAAGCTCGGCCTTCAGATCCCTGTCTGCGGTATGGTAAAAGACGACCGTCACAGAACGCGCGGGCTGTATTTCAACAATGTGGAGATCCCCATTGACCGCAGCAGCGAGGGATTTAAGCTCATCACAAGAATCCAGGATGAGGCGCACCGGTTTGCCATTGAGTATCACCGCCTGCTGAGGAGCAAGGGACAGGTACATTCGATACTGGATGATATTCCGGGCATCGGTCCTGCCAGGAGAAAGGAACTTATGCGCAGCTTCAAAACGATAGAGGAGATTGCGGCCGCCTCGACAGAGGAGCTGAGCAGTCTGCCGTCCATGAATGAAAAAGTTGCACAACAAGTTTATGACTTTTTCCACAATACTCAAAGTTGAGTGCATGGTTGGTTTGTGGTATACTAAGAATTATAAGAAAAAGCAACAAAAAATCAAAGGAGAAGCTTAGATGAAGACCATAGGATTGCCCCAAATGGTTGAGGAGCTGAATTTAAAGAATCTGACGCCTGATATTGATATGTACGGCGCCAAGATCACGGTTTCCGAGATTAACCGTCCCGCTCTTCAGCTTACCGGATATTTTGAACATTTTGCAAACGAGCGTGTGCAGATCATCGGATATGTAGAGTATACGTATCTGGAGCACCTGGAACGCCAGGAAAAGATCCGCGCGTATGAAAATTTTATTTCCAAGAAGATCCCGTGCGTGATTTTCACTTCCCTGACAAAGCCGGATGAGGATCTGCTGGATCTGGCAAGGAAGTATCAGGTTCCGACTTTTACCACGGACCGCATGACATCAGCATTTATGGCTGAGATTATCCGCTGGCTGAATGTTAAGCTTGCGCCGACGATTTCAATCCACGGCGTTCTGGTAGATGTATATGGAGAAGGCGTACTGATCATGGGCGAGAGCGGTATCGGAAAGAGTGAGGCTGCTCTGGAGCTGATCAAGAGAGGACACCGTCTGGTCAGCGATGACGTGGTGGAGATCAGCAAAGTCAGCGATATTACGCTGGTGGGAACCGCGCCGGATATTACGCGCCACTTTATCGAGCTGCGCGGCATCGGCATAATCGATGTCAAGACGCTGTTCGGTGTCGAGAGTGTGAAGGATACGCAGACGATTGACCTGGTTATCAAACTCGAGGAGTGGGACAAAGAGAGGGAGTATGACCGTCTCGGCCTCGAGGAAGAGTACACTGAATTCCTGGGGAATAAGGTTGTGTGCCATTCCCTGCCCATACGCCCGGGCAGAAATCTCGCTGTCATCGTGGAATCCGCGGCGGTTAACCACAGGCAGAAGAAGATGGGCTACAATGCCGCACAGGAGCTGTACAGAAGAGTGCAGGCGAACCTGGCTAAGAAGAGGGAGGATGACATCTGATGAAAAAGTATTGCATAGGTATCGATGTGGGAGGAACCACAGTAAAATGCGGATTATTTACCGAGAAGGGCGAGCTGATTGAGAACTGGGAGGTTGTGACCTGCACAGACGACAATGGCTCACATATTCTTCCGGACGTAGCTGCGTCCGTGGAGGAGAAGCTGAGAGAACGCAATATTGCGAAGGAAGACGTACTGGGCGCCGGCGTGGGCGTTCCGGGACCGGTTGACGAGGCCGGTGAGCTTCCGTGCGCGGTCAATCTGCACTGGGGCAGGAAAAACATTGGAAAAGAGATGACCGAGCTTCTGGGCATTCCGTCCAAAGCGGGAAATGACGCTAATGTGGCAGCGCTCGGAGAGATGTGGAAAGGCGGCGGCGAGGGAGCCAGAAGCCTTGTTATGATCACGCTGGGAACTGGAGTCGGCGGCGGAATCATTATCAACGGCAAGATTGTCACAGGCGCTCACGGCGCTGCCGGAGAGATCGGCCATGCCAACGTAGAGCCGTATGAGGAGGCTGTCTGCAACTGCGGCAACCACGGCTGCCTGGAGCAGATGGCATCAGCTACGGGCATTGTACGTCTGGCGCGGATCGAGCTGGAAAAGTCCCCGGACGCGAGCGTGCTCAGGGACGGCGAACTTTCTGCGAAGAGCATTTTTGATGCCTTCAAGGCGGGTGATTCCCTGGCAGCAAAAATCGTTGACAGGTTTGCGGAATATCTCGGTCACGCGATGGCATTTATGTCTGCAGTGGTGGATCCGGAGGTATTCGTAATCGGCGGAGGCGTATCCAAAGCCGGAGAGGTACTTGTCGAGAGTGTGAAGAAGTACTATCAGAGAGACGCGTTCACAGCCTGCAAGGATACGCCGATCGTTCTGGCAAAGCTGGGAAATGACGCGGGAATTTACGGGGCTGCAAAGCTGGCTCTGGAAGCGTAAAGGGCAAAAAAAGAATGTGCCGCGTGCACATTCTTTTTTTATGTCCTTTACTCCGTATCAGCCGGAGGAGCATCGCTTCCTCCGCCTGCCGGCGGCTCAGGAGTCTGTGTAACATCAGCCGGCGGAGTCGGTGTGGCTGTCGGTGTGTTTTCTGGCTGGGAACCGTTTGTCCCGTTTTCATCCCCCGGAGTCGGCGTTGGAGTCGGAGTCGGGGTAGGCTTCACGTAATGTCTTGTACAGCGTTCTGTCGGAACAGAGGACAGATCGAAGTATTCGGTCGCCCGCGGACAACCGCTTCCCGCCAGCAGACCGCTGGAAGAACAGATAGTGACCTTTTTCACCGAACTGGGTGCGGTAAACTCCACATCCGGAAGATCCTCGTGAATCCGCGCCATGACCTTCTGCCAGAGCGTATTCTGGAAGTTGCGGGCGTTCTCCGGAAGTATCTCATTGGAATCGTATCCGCCCCACACTGCGCAGGTATAATACGGCGTGAAGCCGGCGAACCATTTGGAACGGTCATCGTTGGTGGTACCCGTCTTGCCTGCAACGCTCATGTTGGGAATCTGAAGGGCAGTACCTGTACCGGACTCTACAACATTCTCCATCGCGCTTGTCAGAAGGTATGCGGTGCTCTCTTTAAAGACCTGTGTTTCCTGCGGAGTATTCTCCAGCAGGACATTGCCGTCCGCATCGAGCACCTTGGTATAGAGAATCGGTTCAATATATGTTCCGCCGTTTGCGATGGCAGCATAGGCTGCTGTCAGCTCCAACGGGGTAACGCCGTAAGTCAGGCCTCCGAGAGCCATGGGCTCCACAATATCGCCGTTCTCGGAATCCACCAGAGTGGTAAATCCCAGCTTCTCCACATAGTCAAATGCCACCTGCGGCGAAATCTGCTGAATGGTCTGAACCGCGATTGTATTGATGGACTGCTGGATCGCATAGCGGATTGTGACATCACCGCTGTAAGTGCCTGTGGCATTGCGCACCGGCTGACCGGTGCTGTATGTGGTCGGCCCATCTTCCTTGACCGTAGCAAGTGTGATTTCATCCAGATCCAGTGCCGGCCCGTAGGTGGACAGGATCTTGAAACAGGAACCGGGCTGGTGCGGTGTATCCGTAGCGCGGTTCAGGGTAAGGCTGCCCGTCTTCTTTCCGCGTCCGCCCACGATGCCCTTTACATATCCTGTGTGCTGGTCAATGATCGCCATTGCGGACTGCGGCTGCGGGACATAGTTGCAGCGCTCCGCCAGAATCGTATCGCCCTCATACATGACGGCGTTCTTGTAATCCGCAACATAGGCGGCTGCCTCATCCACGCTGTCAAACAGCAGATCAAAGTTTGAGTCCACATTCTCGCGGTAATAGGACTGCAGCATTTCCTGGCTGTAGTTTTCCACAGTGCCGTCTGCCTTGGTGACGGAAAGCGCCCAGTCAAGTGAAATCTGTGTTCCCTCCGGAAAATTCTCTTCGTTCTGGTATTCCTCATCCATAATTGCCTGAATGTCAGGATCCTGAGTAGTGTAGATATGCAGTCCGCCGCTGTAAATAGCATTGGTTGCCTGCTCCTCGGTATATCCCTTCAGGGTGACCAGATCTTCACTGATCTGGCTGAGCACCGCGTCAGTGAAGTAAGAATACGGTGCGGACTCCGGCAGGGCGGAATTATGCTCCTGGATGCGGTCATAGACATTGTCCGCCATCGCCTCCTGGTATGCCTCCTCCGTGATGTAGCCCTGCTCAAGCATTTTGTCCAGGACTGTTGCCCGGCGTTCCGCGTTATTTTCCGGGTTTGTGATCGGGTTATACTTTGTGGGACTCTGGGGGATCGCGGCGAGCACCGCGCACTCTGAGAGCGTCAGGTCTTTGGCGTCCTTGTCAAAATAGCGCTTTGACGCTGCCTGCACGCCGTAAGATCCGGCCCCAAGGTTAATTGTATTCAGGTAATTCTCCAGGATCACGGACTTTGCGTCCTTCCCCTGGGCGGTCAGAGTCTCCTCCAGTTCAAGTGCAAGGAACTGCTCCTGGAACTTGCGGACAAAGCGCTCCACCTTTCCCTCATTGGTCCAGTTGGTGAAGACATTGTTCTTCAGAAGCTGCTGAGTCAGTGTACTGGCGCCCTCGTCAAAGTTCAGGCCGTTCGTAACGCCCTTCACAAAGGCGCGCAGAATACCGCGCACATCGATACCGTTATGCTCATAAAACCGCTCATCCTCAATTGCCACGATTGCGTGCTGCATGTCCAGCGGAATCTCATCAATCGGGATCGAGATACGGTTGGAGCCGCTGTCCGCGTCGGTCAGCTTCTGCACCTGGTTCATGTCTGCGTCATAAATAAAGGTCGCCTGCCCTGCGGGAGAAATGTTGACCTCCGAGATATCCGGCGTATTGTCAATGATTCCGCGAAACGCGCCGATGCCGGCACAGACGCCGATGAAGCCGACAGCGATCAGTGACAGGAACAGAACCCGAAGAGCCGAGACGCCGGCCTTCTTCCCCACCATAGATGAGGAGGAGGTCAGCTTCTCGCGTTTCTTTGCGACATCATTTTTTCCGAAATGCATGTAGTTTCCTCCTTTATGACTTGTATTATAGCAAATTCAAAAATCGAATGAAACCCTAAAATAGAAATCCAAAAAAACTTCACAATTTCTTAAGGGACATGGTAAAATAGGGGACAAAGAGAAGAAAGGATGATTCTGTTTTTTATGTTAGAACACTATAAGACTGTTTATCAAGGGGGAGAGGGAGAGATCATAGAAAAGAAATCCCGCTTTATCGCCACCGTTCGACTGGTCAGGACAGAGGAGGAAGCGCTCGCCTTTATCGAGGAGATGCGAAAAAAATACTGGAACGCTACGCATAACTGCTTCGCGTACGTAATCGGAGAACACAGGGAACTCGTGCGCTGCAGCGACGACGGGGAGCCGAACGGCACGGCGGGGCGTCCGATGCTGGATGTGCTGCTTGGAGAGGAGCTGTACAATACGGCTGTAGTGGTTACGCGATACTTCGGGGGAACGCTTCTGGGAACGGGCGGACTGGTGCGCGCCTATTCGAAAGCCGTACAGGAGGGGCTGGCCCAGAGCCGGATCGTGGATAAGCAGTACGGCGTGCTGCTGGAGATTCTCACGGATTATAACGGGATCGGAAAGATTCAGTACCTTCTGGGACAGCGGGGCCTTACCACAATGGACTCTGAGTATACCGACCGCGTGCGCCTTACGGTTCTCGTGCCGAAGGCAGATCTGGAAGCGGTGAAGGCAGAGATTACCGAGGGAACGAACGGAAGAGCGAGGATGAAGGAAGAGAGGGATCTGTATTACGCTGTTCTGGACGGGGAGATCCTCACATGGGACGAATAAGAAACAGAGGGTCTAAAAACCCTCTGCTCAAATTGTTGACGGTCGCTGAACGTTATGGCGTAAGCCGTGAGACTCAGACTTTCTCCGGAGCCGGATATTCCACTCCGAAAGTCTCCACAGTGATTGTATCAATACCCTGGGGATCCAGCGGACGGTCAGAGTAATCCGTGCGGGTCTCTGCGATTTTATTTACCACATCCATGCCTTCGGTCACTTTTCCGAATGCCGCGTAAGCGCCGTCCAGATGGGGAGCGTCCTTGTGCATGATGAAGAACTGAGAACCTGCGGAGTCCGGATGCATGGCGCGTGCCATGGAGAGAACGCCTGCTGTGTGCTTTAAGTTATTCTCAAAGCCGTTCTGAGTGAATTCACCTTTAATTGTGTAGCCGGGACCGCCCATTCCGTTTCCGTTGGGGCATCCGCCCTGGATCATGAAGCCGGAAATCACGCGGTGAAAGATCAGTCCGTCATAGAACTTATCTTTTACAAGGCTGATGAAATTGTTGACAGTATTCGGGGCGATCTCCGGGTAAAGCTCCGCTTTGATGACATCGCCGCTGTCCATGGTGATGGTAATGATTGGGTTTGGCATAGTAAGCCCTCCTTTTCCTGACATACGGCCGGCTTTCATATTCCGCCGCTCTGTCTGATGATGACAGCAGAGCTGGCCTGCAGCCTGCCGGTTCCATTATTATAGCTCGCCGGGCGCGCGGACGCAAGAGCCATATTGTATCGTCATGGGGGCTGTGCTATACTGATAAAATATGATGGAATAAGATATCAGGAGGAACTATGAAGATTAAGTTTAAAGTCCAAATGACACAGCAGTATATGTATGATTTCATGCTGCAGCATATTTACAGAAGCGTTCAGGGCGTAATCAGCCTGCTCGCCGGACTGGCGGTGCTGACGCTCTGCATCTGTAGCCTGGGCAAAGTGGATACGGTATATTCCGTGTGTTACGCCTTCTTTGCGCTGTTTTTCTGGGTCTACCTTCCGCTGAGCCTCTGGTGGAAGGCGAAGCATCGCGTACTCGCATCCCCGATGCTTCAAAAACCGCTGGAATATGAAGTGGATCAGCGGGGAATCAAGACTTCACAGGGAAAGGAAAGCAACTTCGTACAGTGGGATCATGTGAGAAAAGTCATCAACAGTAAGCTCAGCGTGATCGTCTATGTCTCCAGGTCGAATGCCTGCGTATGGCCGAAGGCAGCCGTCGGAGAGAAGTACGGAAAACTGCTTGAAATCATGGAGAAGAACGTCCCGGAGAAGAAGTATAAAATCCGCAGAAAGTAAGAGAAAAGAGGAACATATGTCAGAAAAGAAGATGATAATAGAGACGAACAGCCCGGAAGAAACTTTTGAGCTGGGGAAACGTCTGGGAGAGCAGGCCAAGCCCGGATGGATTTTTACTCTTGTGGGCGACCTGGGCGTGGGAAAGACCGTATTTACCCAGGGACTTGCCCGCGGACTTGGAATCGAGGAGCCGGTGAGCAGCCCGACCTTTACGATTGTGCAGGAATATGACACCGGAAGGCTGCCGTTCTACCATTTCGATGTGTACCGCATCGGGGATATTGAGGAAATGGAGGAAATCGGCTATGATGACTGCTTTTTCGGCGGAGGTGTCTGCCTCGTAGAGTGGGCGGATCTTATAGAGGAGCTGATTCCGGAACATGCATTTCATGTAACGATTGAGAAAGAGCTGGAAAAAGGTTTTGACTACCGGAAAATTACCATAGAGGGGATGGAAGAATTATGAAATTACTCGCGCTGGACAGCTCGGGGCTGGTGGCTTCCGTGGCAGTGATGGAAGATGACACGCTTCTGGCTGAATATACTGTAAATTATAAAAAGACACATTCGCAGACACTGCTGCCGATGCTCGATGATATTGCGCAGATGATCGAACTCGATCTGAACAGCCTGGACGCAATTGCGGTGGCAGCGGGACCGGGATCCTTTACGGGACTTCGAATCGGGAGCGCAACGGCAAAAGGACTGGGGCTGGCGCTTGATAAGCCGCTGGTGGCGGTTCCGACCGTGGAAGCTTTGGCATATAACCTGTACGGCACAGAGGGCCTTATATGCCCGATCATGGATGCCAGAAGGAATCAGGTCTACACCGGAATCTATTGCTGGGAAGACGGAGAGTTCCGCACTGTGTGCGGCCAGGCGGCAGTAAAGATCGATGAACTTGCCGCGGATCTGAATACAAGAGGAGAGCAGGTGGTATTTCTGGGAGACGGAGTGCCTGTGTATAAAGAGCGGCTTCAGGAACTGCTCACCGTGCCGTTCGCCTTCGCTCCGGCTCATGTCAGCCGGCAGAGAGCAGGGGCAGTTGGAGCTCTGGGCATGAAGTATTATGCGCGGGGAGAGATTCAGAGCGCTCAGGAGCATCAGCCGGAATATCTGAGATTATCACAGGCAGAGCGGGAGAGAGCGGAGAGAAAGGCGGCAGAAAAGTGATGCAGATACGGGAAATGACGATGGATGATATCGAGCAGGTGGCTGCCCTCGAGGCTGAGAATTTCTCGGCTCCCTGGGGAGAGACCGGATTCTTCTCCTTCCTGATCCGGCAGGACGTACTGCTTCTGGTCGCTGAGGAGGAAGAAAAGATCATAGGTTACTGCGGCGCAGTGACGGTCCTTGACGAGGGTGACATCACAAATGTCTGTGTATCCGCGGATGCGCGCAGAAGAGGAATTGCCTCTGCGCTGATCAGAGAGCTGACAGCGCGCACGCTTGAGCAGGGGGTTACCACCCTGCATCTGGAGGTTCGGAAGAGCAATGACGCTGCGATTTCTTTATACCAAAAAGAAGGGTTTGTACAGGACGGGCTGCGCAAAGGCTACTATGAATCGCCGACAGAAGATGCGGTGCTGATGAGCCGTCATATACAGCAGTAAAAGTCTCCAGAAGTTACCACTGGGGTTTTGGACAAAAATGCGGTATAATGCCTCTGTAGCCGGAAAGGAATAACGCGAGGAGGATACGATGAGGATTTTAGATGAAAAGACGAAGGACACGGTATCTGCGCGCTGTAACTGCTGCGGCAGGGAGATACCCGTACTGCACGGCGCAATTCAGTATGGCTGCGGTGTAGAGGTCCGTTGGGGCTACTTTTCGGAAAAAGACGGAGAGCGCCACAAATTTGACCTGTGCGAATCCTGCTATGACAGGATCACCGGAGAGTTTGAGCTGCCGGTATTGGTAGAAGATGAAAAGGAAATGATTTGACAGCCGGGGGCGAAGCGATGCCCGGCGCTAGAAAAAGAGGGAATGCTGATCAGAATGCGGCATTCCTTTTTTTGTATCGCTATTGTGCCGCTTTTATATTTGTGTTACACTTTTAGCGACAATTCATTCTGCCGGAGAATCTTGCCGGCGGCATAATATAGAAGACGAGGTATCTGCATGTTAGATGTATGTTTATTAGGAACGGGAGGGATGATGCCGCTGCCGCGCAGATGGCTGACCTCTCTTATGACGAGATATAACGGAAGCAATCTTCTGATAGACTGCGGGGAGGGCACACAGATAGCGGTTAAGGAAAAGGGCTGGACTTTTAAGCCGATTGATGTGATCTGCTTTACGCATTACCACGCGGATCATATCAGCGGCCTGCCCGGCCTGCTCCTCACAATGGGCAACGCCGAGCGCCAGGAACCCCTGACTCTGATCGGTCCCAAAGGGCTGGAGCGGGTTGTGGGAGCGCTTCGTACGATTGCCCCTGAACTTCCGTTTCCTATCCGGTGCATTGAGGTGACCAATCCGGTGGAAACGATTGAGATTAAAGGATACTGTATTACCGCTTTCCGCGTAAATCACAACGTAACCTGCTACGGCTATACGCTGGAGATCAAACGCGCCGGAAAATTCCAGGTGGAGCGGGCGAAGGAGAACGGAATTCCCATGAAGTTCTGGAATCCGCTGCAGAAAGGCAATACTGTGGAGGACGACGGAAAGATTTATACGCCCGATATGGTGCTGGGTCCTGCGCGCAGAGGCATCAAACTGACGTACTGTACGGATACACGCCCTGTTCCTGTTATAGCAGAACAGGCAAAAGACGCAGATTTGTTCATCTGCGAAGGTATGTATGGAGAACCCGGCAAGGAAGCAAAAGCGCGGGAATATAAGCACATGACTTTCCGAGAAGCGGCGGGGCTTGCTAAAAAAGCAAATCCTGCGAGGCTGTGGCTGACTCATTACAGCCCCTCTATGGCGCACCCGGAGGAATTTATTGAGGAGGCCCGCAGGATTTTTCCTGCAGCATGCACGGCGAAGGACGGAAAGTCCATAGAACTTCAGTTTGATGATGAGGAGAAAGAGTCATGAAAGATACGTTGATTTTGGCGATCGAGAGTTCCTGCGATGAGACGGCGGCAGCAGTAGTAAAGAATGGAAGAACGGTGCTGTCCAATGTGATTTCTTCGCAGATTGAGCTTCATAAGCTGTATGGCGGGGTGGTTCCGGAGATCGCTTCCCGCAAACATATAGAGAAGATTAACCAGGTAATCCAGGAGGCGCTTGACGAAGCGGAAGTAACGCTGGATG
The DNA here is from genome assembly GCA_930989745.1 of uncultured Lachnospiraceae bacterium. Lineage (GTDB taxonomy): Bacteria > Bacillota > Clostridia > Lachnospirales > Lachnospiraceae > Egerieimonas_A > Egerieimonas_A faecigallinarum. The sequence continues at coordinate 24,300 of CAKNMY010000033.1, forward strand.
ATATTGATGCGATTGGTGTGACGTACGGCCCCGGCCTTGTGGGAGCGCTCCTTGTGGGAGTCGCGGAGGCAAAGGCAATCGCATATGCCAGGAAGCTGCCGCTGGTGGGGGTTCATCATATTGAGGGACATGTATCGGCAAATTATATCGAGAATCCGGACTTGGAGCCGCCGTTTCTGTGCCTGATTGTATCCGGAGGGCATACGCATCTGGTGGTGGTCAAGGACTACGGCGAATTTGAGATTCTGGGAAGGACCAGAGACGACGCGGCGGGAGAAGCGTTTGACAAAGTGGCCCGCGCAATCGGACTGGGATATCCTGGAGGCCCCAAGATCGATAAGCTCTCCAATGAGGGAAATCCTGACGCTATTTTATTCCCCAGAGCAAAAGTGGATGGGGGAATGTATGACTTCAGCTTCAGCGGCCTGAAGTCCGCAGTGCTCAATTATCTGAATAAATGCCGTATGACAGGTGAAAAAATCGTGGAGGCGGATGTTGCGGCATCGTTTCAGAAAGCTGTCACAGATGTACTGGTGGGAAATGCAATTCACGCGGCAAAGGAGCTGAAGATGGATAAGCTGGCTTTGGCCGGCGGCGTTGCGTCCAATCAGCACCTGCGTCAGGCGATGGAGGAAGCCTGCCGGAAAGAGAATATCCGGCTTTACCGTCCGTCTCCTATCTTTTGCACGGATAATGCGGCGATGATCGGCGTCGCGGCTTACTATGAATATATGAAAGGGACGCGCCACGGATGGGATTTGAATGCCGTTCCGAATCTGCGTCTCGGAGAACGCTGAGGGAGGAATAAGCATGGGGAAGAAGGGAACTGCCATTGTCCTCGCAGCGGGACAGGGGAGAAGAATGGGAACTGCCACGCAAAAGCAGTTCCTTGATGTGAATGGAAAGCCTTTGCTGTATTATTCGCTCCGCGGCTTCCAGGAATCTCCTCTGATTCAGGAGATTATTCTGGTGACAGGTGAGGATAAGATTTCATTCTGCCGGGACAGGATTGTGGAACCATACGGATTTACAAAGGTCAGTCAGATTATTCCCGGAGGAGAGCAGCGCTATGACTCGGTATATGAGGGCTTAAAGCACTGTGCAAACTGCGACTATGTCTTTATCCATGACGGGGCAAGACCGTTTGTCACAGAAGAAATTCTGAATCGTGCGTGGGAGGAAGTCCAGCAGTACCAGGCATGTGCCGTGGGCGTACCGGCAAAGGATACCATAAAGATTACAGACGGAGAAGGATTTGGTATTGAGACACCGGCTCGCAGCAGCGTTTGGCAGGTGCAGACGCCGCAGGTGTTTTCCTATTCTCTGATACGGAAGGCTTATGACCTTCTTCAGCATACGGACAGAAGTCAGGTGACTGACGATTCCATGGTTGTGGAGCATATGCTGGTCCAGAAAGTGCATATGACAATGGGAGATTACCGCAATATAAAGGTCACAACACCGGAGGATTTGCCGCTTGCGGAGGTTTTTTTAAAAAAAATAAAAAAATTTGAAAAATAGTGTTGACATCTGCGGAATGTAGTGATAGAATACTCCTTGCACTGAGCGAGACAAAAAAGTTCACACAGAGCAGACAACACACGGAGAGGTATCGAAGTGGTCATAACGAGGCGGTCTTGAAAACCGTTTGTCCGCA
>CAKNMY010000034.1 GCA_930989745.1 uncultured Lachnospiraceae bacterium
AAATACCCGTGACTGGACTTGCACCAGTAAGATTAGTGCCATGCTCGGCACACATAACAGGAGGCAGCTCGCTGCGTGCGAACTGCCTCCTGCCTGTTTAAAACATAGTAACATTTCTATTATCAATAGAATTTTTTCAATATAGTTTTCACAGAATGATATATATGATATACTCTTACGAAGTGATTCCAATTTAGGAGGGGGATATCATGTATTGGAAATTTTTTAAGAAAGTCTGTTGCGGTAATACGGCCGTGAAGATTATCCTGATTCCAATCTCTCTTATCAGCGCAGAGCTGCTCTCTCTCGTAGTCAGCCAGGCATCTTTAGGAAACGTCCCGGGGGTCGTCCGATACTCGGCGGGGCTTCTGACTCTTGTTTTGCTGTCCGCTGCTTTTCAAACGACAGTAAATATTGCGCTGAAAAAAGAGGAACTGAGGGCAGTGCACGGTTTCAGGCTCTGCTTTCTGGATCAGTTTCTCGCAAATTCGTCCGACCGGTTGTTTCGCACAGATTACGGCGAGCTCATCGAGAATCTCACCGCCGATACAGAACAGACTTCGCGGCGGTATACAGAACTTTACCCGGGTATTGTCTCCAATCTGCTTGGGCTGACCGGTTATTTTCTGTTTCTTGTGATGGAAAGTCCGATTGTTGCCGTATCACTGCTTGTGATTTCTATGATTCAGCTCCTCCCGCCTCTGCTCGTCAAAAAATATATGCAGGTCAGTTATGAGCAGTGCGAGGAGATGGAGGCCGCCATCACGAATCATATCGCAGAAGCGGTTACTGGATTTGAAACGATAAAGCTATACGGTCTCAAAAGCTGGTGGCTGCAGAAGATGGCAAATTATTACAGGGATTATCTTCGCGTTGGGAGAAAGGCAGATGCTGCTGCCGCAGCGCAGCGAGCGATGTATCGGCTGATGAACACCCTTCTGCAGTACGGCACATACGCGCTGATAGGATTTTATGTAATTCTGGGCTATTGTTCTATGGACGCAGCAGTTCAGGCAATCTACCTTTCCCAGGGATTCTTTTCCTCTGTGCAGGGACTTTTTTCCGCTATTCCGGACCTTGCTGTATCCGCAAACGCGCAGAGCAGAATTGGCAAATGGATCTGTTCTGAGAAAAATCCATCCGATTCCGTCATCGCCCTGGATGGGACAGATCATATCCAAATGAAAGACCTCTCTTACCGCTGCGGTGAAAGAGAGATTCTGAGAAGCGTTAACTGCAGCTTTGATCCGAACACGAATTACATCATCAAAGGCAGCAACGGAGCCGGAAAGACAACTCTGCTGAATCTGCTCGCGGGACTTCTTCTCCCTGAAAACGGAGTGCTTTATGCTGGCGGAAATGGACGCCTGCTCTTTTATATCCCGCAGCAGGATCCTCAGTACCACTGCAATATAACTTCACTGTTTGAGATGTTTGGTCAAAGGCATCAGAAAAAACTTACCATGATCGCCGATCGGTTTGGTCTGACCGACAGAATCCGGGAAGGAAAAGCTGTCTGCGATCTTTCCGGCGGTGAGCGCAAAAAAGTGTTTTTGTCCATTGGTTTTGCCATGGATTCCCAATGGCTGCTTCTGGACGAGCCATCCAACAACCTGGACAGCAACGCTAAACAGGTGCTGTCTGAGCTGATTCGGGAGCGAAAAGGGATTATCCTGGTAAGCCATGATCTTTTACTGACAAATACTGCGGACTGTTCGATGATACTTGAAAATGGGGGACTTCAATATGAATAAGAAAAATAGCCGGCTCAGCGCGGTATACAGGGAATGCGCGCACGCAATGCGGCTTCCTGTTCTGATGGAAGTTGTTATTGCCATTCTGACAGGAACGCTGGGCGTCGTCACCGCAGATACGCTGGGAGATTTCGCGGACGCGGCGTTTTCTCTTGATTTTTCCATGGGGCTTAAAAACATAGCGGCTTTGGCAGTATTTCTGTTCCTGAGTGTATTTGTCCTGCCTGCAGCCGGGATGTTTGCAGATTTCGTAATGCTGAAAAAAGCCCTTCACCATGATAATATTGTCTTCGGGCATTATCTTAACAATCCGATAGAAAATGCTATGGCGCAAAACGGCGGAAAGACACAGTACGAACTTGAAGAAGCGCCCAATATCATGCGTATTTACTGGGTACGGCTTCTCAGCAAAGCGATTTCTCTGCCCTTCTGTCTGGGATATTTTCTGTACTGCGTGGGAAGAATCAGCTGGATAACAGCTGTTCTGATGCTCGTTATTCCGGCGGCAAAGCTTGCCGCGCCTGCTTTCTTTAAGGAGCGGCTCGCCGTATATGACAGACAGGAAAAAGAATACCTGGCAGAACGCAGAGATTATGAGACAGATCTTGTGACACGGCCGTACATCGCAAAAATGTGGAATATCGGGAATGGCTTTAAAAACCGTATAGACAGGTTGTTTCAGGAGTATTACTGCCGCAGCGCATCAGGTAAGATTACCTGCGAAATATGCGCGGAGCAGGCACAGACGTTCATTGGGCAGGCGGCTATGGTTCTGCTGCTGCTTGTAGGAGCTGCAATGACTGCGCGCGGAACCGTAACCCCTGGGGAATTTGCCTCTCTGTTTCTTTATCTCTCAGTTTCTCAGACTCTTTTTCAGGATATCGGGGAAATCCTTCAGAATTATCCGCTGCTGATGAATGCAGCCAACAGAGTATGCGAATTTTATCAGGACGAGGAAAACAGATCAGACGACCTGCTTGAGCATTTTGATGATATTTCCGGGGAGAATCTCTCATTTTCATACTCGGACAGAACGATTTTTAAGAAACTGAATTTTTGCATCACCGCTGGAGAAAAGGTCAGAATCTGCGGAGAAAACGGACGCGGAAAGTCTACGCTTATTAAAATTCTGTCAGGCTCTCTCGATAGCTATGAAGGCATTTTCAGAATCTCGGGCTCAGATTTTCACTCTGTTAATAAGAAGGATTGGTGGAATCTGATTGCCTATGCGCCGCAGACACCGTATCTATTCCACGAAACAGTAAGAGACAACATCACTCTGGGGAATTCGGAGAAAAACGAGGCAGCGGATCATTTGATGTGTGCTTTCGGAATCCTTCCTCTTGCCTCTCGAACTCCCAGCACGTCCTCCGACTTCTCCGGAGGCGAAAAGCAAAAAATCTCCCTCGCCCGCGCGCTTTTGAAAGATTCGGATGTTCTGATTCTCGATGAACCTTCTAATCACTTAGATCTGGAAAGTATACAGGTGCTGAAGGATTATCTCACGAATACAAGGAAGACGGTCATTTTAATTACACACGATGAAGAGTTGGCAAAGATTACGGAACGGGAGATTTGGTTGTAAAACACTAAGAAGAGACCTGCGCGTCTTCCACGCGCAGGTCTCTCCCCTTTTTTCATAATAATTTTTCCTCAATATATGTTTCAGTTAGCAGACACCCTGTGCCAGCATAGCCTCTACAACTTTCTCAAATCCGGCAATATTCGCGCCCATCACATAATTGCCCTCATGGCCGTAACGCTTTGCAGCGTCGTCCATGTTGTGTGTGATGTTGATCATGATCTGCTGCAGCTTCGCGTCAACCTCCTCAAAGGACCAGCTCAGACGCTCGCTGTTCTGGGACATCTCCAGAGCGGATGTCGCAACACCGCCCGCATTGGCAGCTTTGCCCGGAGCAAAGATAACTTTATTCTGCTGTAAGTACTCAGTAGCCTCCAGAGTGGTCGGCATGTTCGCGCCCTCGCATACAGCGATAACGCCGTTTGCAACGAGTGCCTTAGCGTCCTCTAAGTGCAGCTCGTTCTGTGTTGCGCACGGAAGAGCAATGTCAACCTTCACGCTCCATACGCCTCTGCCCTCATGGTACTCAGAGTTCGGACGATATTTCTTGTACTCTGTCAGTCTTGCGCGGTTCACCTCTTTGATCTCCTTGAGCGCAGCCACGTCGATTCCTTCCGGATCGTATACCCATCCGTTGGAGTCAGAGCAGGTTACCACCTTAGCGCCTAACTGATGTGCCTTCTCAATCGCGTAGATCGCAACGTTTCCGGAACCGGAAACCGCACAGGTCTTGCCCGCCAGATCGATGCCGTTTAATTTCAGCAGCTCCTGTGTCAGATATAATAAACCGTATCCTGTAGCTTCTGTTCTTGCCAGAGATCCGCCGTATGTGAGTCCTTTTCCTGTCAGTACGCCTTCGTAACGGTTCTGCAGTCTCTTGTACTGTCCGAACATGTATCCGATCTCTCTTGCGCCTGTTCCGATATCACCTGCCGGAACGTCGGTGTCAGCGCCGATGTGCTTGCTCAGCTCTGTCATAAAGCTCTGGCAGAATGCCATAACCTCGCGGTCAGATTTGCCCTTCGGGTCAAAGTCGGAACCACCCTTGCCGCCGCCGATCGGAAGTCCTGTTAAGGAGTTCTTGAAGATCTGCTCAAAGCCCAGGAACTTGATGATGCCCAGGTTTACAGACGGATGAAGGCGAAGGCCTCCCTTGTACGGTCCGATCGCGCTGTTGAACTGCACGCGGTATCCTTTGTTTACCTGAACCTGTCCCTTATCATCTACCCACGGCACACGGAACATAATTACACGCTCCGGCTCAGTAAGTCTCTCCAGAATCGCCTCTTTGCGGTACTTCTCTTCGTTCGCCTCAATCACCGGACGTAAGGACTCCAGTACCTCTTTTGCAGCCTGATGGAACTCCGGCTCATTCGGATTCTTTTTAACAAGTAACTCTAATACCTCATCAACGTATGACATTTGAAAAATCCTCCTTAACTATTTCTCAAAAGCAAGCTTTTGCCGTCTTATCAACTTGTTTAGCATTATATCACGGCAGAGCACGAAAATGCAAGACCTATTTTAAAAACTTTCATTTTTTTAGAAAACCCGCGCGTTATCCTGAAGGAAATGATGCGGCATTCGATTTTGCTTGCACCCGGAGCCTTTTACCTCTTTTTCTTCTTCACACTGTATCCGAACGTTCCCAGCTTCTTTCCTGTAGCGAGATACTCTCCGTGAGAATATACAATGGGCTTCGCCCATTCCAGATGAAATTTTTTCCGTTCGTCCATATATGCCTCATCCGCGTGAACCGCGAGCACTTCTGCAAGGAACATATCGTGGCTGCCCAGATGGCGGACCTCCGTCACCCTGCACTCGAGGCATACCGGAGATTCTCCGATCATCGGAGCCTGCACAAACTGCGCTTTCTCCTTCGTCAGCTTCATGTCCTGGAACTTATCGGTATCCCTGCCCGAGCGCACCCCGCAGTAATCTGTCGCAAATGCAAGTTTCTCCGTCGTGAGATTCACAACAAACTCCTTCGTATCCATCAGCATCTGATGGGAGTATCTCTCCGGCCGCACGGAGATGGACAGCATCGGCGGATTTGTGCAGACGGTTCCCGCCCAGGCCACTGTGATGATATTGTCGTTTCCCTTTCCGTCGGTCAGGCTGACCATGACCACCGGCAGCGGATAGAGCATATTTCCGCCCTTCCAAGTCTGTTTTCCCATAGATTCCTCCTATTGCTGCTGAAGCGCCATCATAAACGCCGGAATCAGCTGTTTCTTTCTCGATACTACACCCGGCAGATGGCAGCTTCCGTTCTCCACTTTCACATGAAACGCTTCTGAGATCAGCTCATCCGCCTTCTCGCCGTAGCAGAGAAGTTCCGTGGTCTCCTCCATGATGTTTGTGAGCATGAAAAATACCATCTGAATCCCGTGTTTGCCGCACTCCTTCTCCATCTGCGGGAGCAGATTTTCCTTGATCGGCGCAAGCGCCTTTGCTCCCATCGCATTGATCTGGCCAACACCGAAGGTGATATCCTCCACGATGAACTTCTTGAAATCCTGATAGAAGATCTCCTCCGGAGATTTGTCGTCCAGGCTGCTGCCCGCAGCAAACATCTCCTCGGCCAGCTTAGCGATCTCCACCTCCGCAATTTGGGCAAGCTGTTCCGCCGCTGCCCGGTCTGCTGCGGTACAGGTGGGGGAGCGGAACATCAGCGTATCGGAAATGATCGCGGAGCACAGAAGTCCCGCAATATTCTTCGGAATTTCAAGCTGTTTTTCCTGATAGATCTGGTACATAATCGTTGCCGTGCATCCCACAGGCTGATTGCGGAAGAAGACAGGGGCAAACGTCTCCAGCGATCCCAGTCTGTGGTGATCGATAATCTCCAGGATATCGGCCTCTTCAATATTTTCCACAGCTTGAGACTTTTCATTGTGGTCTACCAGAATCAGGCGCTTCTTACGCACATTGATCAGGTTCCGGCGGGAAATCGTCCCTACATAGTTGCCCCTCTTGTCGAGAACCGGGAAATCCCTGTGACGGTATTTTCCCATAGTTTCCTTGATCTGCGTTGTGAAATCATCGGTTTTAAATGTGATCAGTTTCTCCGTCTTCATCAGAAATTTAATCGGAATGCTCTGGTTGATGAGCCGCGCCACTGTATAGGTGTCGTGCGGCGTGCTGATGATCACGCAGTCGTTCTCCTCTGCCAGCTTCTGAATCATGGGGGAAATCCGCGCACCCATGCACACGATGATGCAGCTCGCGTTCTGCTCCATTGCGCACAGATGATCCTCTGACCGGTTTCCCATGATTACGAGATCATCCTCCTGGATAAAATTTTCCATCAGCGCGGGGTAGGACGCTCCGAGAAGCACGCGTCCTTTCATAAAATAACCGTGCGGATTTCCCACCACGATGGTTCCGTCAAGTGTCTCCGCAATGGCTTTGTACTGCGTCCTCGCTGTCGCCATAACGGTATTGTCATATACATCCATAAAGGACTCCGCGATATCTCCGATTGTAATAAGCCCCTGCAGCTTATTATCCTTTGTGATCGGCAGCGTCACCACGTTGTCCTGGCGCATCAGATTCCACGCCTGGCGCACGGTAATCGTACCCTCGACGCCCGGCGTACGGTGAATCTCGAGATCCTTCACCTGCGCTCCCACATCCGAGAGATATCCCGGCGCGGAAACTCCGAATTTTTTCAGTACGTATTCCGTCTCCTCATTGATCTGGCCGGCGCGCTTTGCCACAAAGCTGCCCTGCTCCGAGCGGTTCTTAATATCCGCATACGCAATTGCGGAACAGATCGAATCCGTATCGGGATTCCTGTGGCCTATGATAAATGTTTTCTGTTTCGGCATCTGTAAACCCTCCTTGTGGTTTCATATTACCATTTTAGGAGATTGGGGTCAAATATCTGTTGCTGAAAATACCATCGCGCCGGTACAGAGCGCCAGATTCATAATTACCATTCCGATTACATATCCCACTGAAATTGTTCCCTGAGGATGAAGGTAAAGATATACGTGTGTCATGAAATAGTACAGCACTTTCTGAACAACGCTGTAAAGCAGCAGCATCGCCAGGCTGGAGTAAATTCCATAGCGCAGCCCTTCCTTCATCAGCATTTTTATCAGCCCCGCATCCGTGATTCCCATGGCACGGAGAACAGAGAATTCATAGCTTCGCTCCGCCACCAGATACTGCATACTGTTCATAATGTGCAGCAGACTGATTGCGAGGAGCACTGCGGAAATCCCCATGAAGAACATGATCTGCTGATTCAGGTAGAGATTCTGCGCTTCAATCTGTGCTGAGTAATCCCGCACTATGCATCCGTCCGCTCCCGAGAGAGTGCTTCTGATCTCGTCCGCCGCTGCTTTCGCGTCAGCTCCCTCTTTCACATTTATGCTGATTGTCCGGTATCCGGTAATGCCGAAATTCTTCTCCATCTGCTCATTTGTCATGATCAGATCCACACAATTATCCCCCGTATCTCCGATAAAAGAGTCTACCTTGGCAAGCGGGCGGCTGACGACTGCTGCTACCTTCAGTTCCTGTTCTCTATAGCTTTCATCGCTTCCCAGAAACTTCAGCACTTCTCCCTCCGCCTGCGTATCCAAAGGCGTTTTCACCTGTACGGCATCTCCGGTTCCGATATCAATTCCATCATAATTTCCCTGACCGTCCATCAGCGTCTTGAAAATCACTGTATTTTCCCGGCGCATCTGTTCCGGGTCGATCTCGCCCTCCAGCAGATAATCGTTCAGGCTCTCCAGCATCGCGTCGCTGTATCCGTAAATATTGACCTTGATTTTGTAATCGTCCTCCCCGGTCTGCACAATTCGTCCGTTATACTTTTCCATCATCACCTGATTCGGATCAAGGCTCCCCGTACCGTCGTCTTCCGTGTAAAAATTCGGCCATTGAAAGCATCCGTTCTCCAGAAATACCTCGCCAAGCATATATCGCACCGGCATTACCTCTTCCAGAGAGGATATCGTATGTAACTGCTCAGCCGCTTCCTGCGGAATCGTATCCTTTAAGCTGTCCGTCGGCTCATACGCCTGAATATCTGATCCCAGACCGTCGTCCGCCTTAAAGGTCAGTTCATTATTGATTCTGGTATTTTCCGTCACATAGACAGTGCCCAGAAAAATCACGCTGCCGACGCTCAGCGACAGCAGCACTCCAACAAACGTCCCCTTTCTTGAGAACATGAAGCGCTTTGTGAGAATTCCCGTCAGATTCTCCCTTTTTACACTGTAAATTCTCCGGTCGCGTTTTTTCTTTCCCGTATCCCCTGCAATCATCTGGCGCAGCGTCAGTTTCTGCATCTTTTTCATCAGAAGGAAGCTGACGATCAGAAGCATTGCAGTCAGAAATACAGCCCCGAGCCCGATCACTTCCCGGTTTACACAAAATCTTCCCGCATCCGGCAGGTTTTCCACAGACAGGATAGCCGCATTGGTCTCAGTATCCACACCGCTGTGTATCGCTGTATTGCGCGTAATAAAGATTTGCCCTGACCTGCGGTAGATCAGCGCCGCAGCGCCGTTTCCCAGAACTGCCCCCGCGCTGTAGCCGAAAATGAAAATCATCAGCAGTTCGGCCGCCAGCATCGCAAACGCTGTTCCCTCTGTCATGCCCAGTGTCTGCATCACGCTGTACTGTGCCATTCTTTTAAGCACAGAAACCTGGAAAATACTGTATATGATAAATGCGGCAAATATGGCCAGAGCCAGCAGGACCGCGCCTTCTGTCATCGCCTGATTCTCATTCAGAATCCCCCAGACATACGGAATGCCGTAGGCGGGATTCACAAGCGCCTGTGCGATTTCCTGCAAACTTATGGATTGGCCCTCTCCTCCGACGAATCCGATAAGCCCGTCATTTACAGCAAATTCGCTGCCGTCCGCACCGTATGTTTCGGCAAACGCTTCTGCCTGCCGACCAACCGGCCTGGATTCATCAAATTTCAGATATACAAAGCTGCCGTCCATGCCGTAATCGAGTGTCTCACAGACAAACACCTGCATATAGTCGCCGAAGATTTCGTTTATCTTCTCCGGCATCTCCGTCAGGATACCGCATACGGTAAAAGTCTCTCCGTCCAGCGTCACTGTGCTTCCGATCTCTTCCGGTACGTCCAGATTTCTAAGCGTCTGAGCGTCTGCCGCGATTTCATTTTGCCTCTGCGGATAGCTGCCCTCTATGAGCTTTCGCCCCATCATATCCATATATCCCGAATCCCCGTAAACATACTGAATCGCAAACGGCTCCGATATGGCCTTCCGCACGGTCTCCACGCCGTACTGCGCTACTTCAAATCCTTCACCCTCCGGTTGATTCTCAAATTCTTCCATCCACGGATCATCGCAGCTTGTCTCATAATGCCAGTCTCCGTATTCAGCGCGCGCGTTCTCCTTTGCCGCTTCTTTTCCGGAGCCGAACAGGGAGCCCACGCCGGTAAAGAGCGCTGCCGACAGCAAAATCCCCACAAACAGGGCTGCCGTCTGCTTTTTGTAATACCTCAGGTTGGCAAATGCCAGTCGGAATACATTCTTCATACCGTTTCACCGCCCTTCGTATAGTCAATCTGCCCATCCTCGATGCGGATAATTCTGTCGCACGCCTGCGCCAGAGCTTCATTGTGCGTGACCATCAGAATCGTCTGATTATATCTGCGGCTGCTCTCCTTTAAGAGCCCCATAACCTCCACGGTAGTCGCCGAATCCAGGTTTCCGGTCGGCTCGTCGGCCAGAATCAGAGCCGGCTTGTTGGCAAGAGCCCGGGCCAGCGCTGTCCTCTGCTGCTGTCCGCCGGAGAGTTCATTGGGAAATCTTTTCCGTTTGTCCCAGATGCCGAGTTCCTTTAAGATCTCGCAGATGTACTCATGATCCACATGCTTTCCCCTGTCAAACATTACGGGGAGCGCCACGTTGTCGTATACGTTCAGCACGGGCATCAGGCTGTAATTCTGGAACACGAACCCGATATTTCTGCGTCGGAAAATTGTCAGCTCCTTTCTCCCGAGAGCCGCGATGTTGTGCCCGCGAATAATGATCTGCCCCTGCGTGGGTGTGTCCAGTCCTCCGATCAGATTCAGCAGCGTGCTCTTTCCCGATCCGGAAGTTCCCACAATAGCGATGAATTCTCCCTGCCTGACCGAGAATGTCACATCCCGAAGTGCGTGAACCTGGTTTTCTTTTGCCCCGTATATTTTATGTATTTGCTTTACCTGTAAAATATCTTTCATAAAATTTCTTTCCTTTCGTTCCTTTTATGATACCATCCTAACAGGCAAATCTTTCAGCGCCATGACAATATTCTCCCCCAATTCTGACAGTTTTGTAAGAATCACGGAAAAATGCCCCGGAACTGCCGCATATCTATCTGCAGCTTCCGGGGCTTACATTCTTCTGACTTATCTTGTGATTTTTTCCATTCCCCCGCAGTTTTTCAGAAATATCGAAAACGTGCTTCCCTTCCCATACTCAGATGCCGCCGTAATATATCCCTTCTCATGCTCCAGGATGAGCCTCGACAGATACAGTCCGATCCCCGAGCCTTCCAGGTTTTCCACGTCACGGCTTCGGTAGAACCGCTTAAAAATCTCTGTCAGCTCTTCTGTGCGGATTCCCCTTCCTGTATCTGTCACTGCGATCTCTGTATACATTTCCATCGGATGCACGCGGATTGTGATTTTCCCTCCGGGCTGCGTATACTTCACCGCGTTTTCCAGAATATTCACAAAAACCTCGGCCGTCCACTTCCTGTTATGCCACAGCTTCAGATTCTCAAACGGCGCGGTCTCAATGAAAATATTCCGCTGATCTGCCTTATCCCACACTGCCGTCACCGCGTCGGCTATCGTCTCTTTAATCGGAAGAGGTTCAGCCTCAAATACGACTGCGCCCTGTTCCAGATTTACCATCTTGAACAGGGACTGCAGAATCCAGTCCAGCTTCTCGGACTGCTGCTTCATCTTTCCGAGGAATTTCTTCCGTTTCACTGCATCGAGTTTCTCATTTTCGAGCAGTTCTCTGTACATCATCAGACCTGCAAGGGGTGTCTTTAACTGATGAGACATATTGGAAATCAGGCTTTTCACCTGCTCCTTCTCCGTCTCGGCATGTGAGATTCCAAGATCCACTTTTTCCTGTATGCGCCTGGCCTTGGACGCCAGGGCGGAAATCTCGCCTTCCTGAATATCGGACCGGGAAATCGGCTCTCCGTCCAGAATTTCGTCCATCATCCTGTCGATTACTCTGTACATCTTCCTGTTTCGATACCAGCCGTATACGCATCCCGACAGGGCCGCCAGCAGAAGCGCCGCCAGAATCCCGTTCATTCCTCCCCCTCCTTCCAGATATATCCGATTCCGTGAACCGTCCGGATCCGTCTGGGATTTGCGGGATCGTCCTCAATCTTCCCCCGCAGGCGGCGGATGTTGACGGAGAGCGTATTCTCATCCACAAATTTTCCCTGGCTGTCCCACACATGCGCAAGAATCTGCTCCTTTGCCAGCACGCAGCCGCGGTTTTCCAGGAGGTATGCCAGAAGCTGGTATTCCACCTTGCTGCACGGCACTTCCTCTCCTCCCTTATACACTCTGCAGCTGTCCTTATCCAGCATAATCCCTCCGGATACCAGCCGGTTTTCCTGCCGCCTGCCCTGCAGAATCTTCCGGATGCGCGCCTTTAAAACTGCCAGTGAAAATGGTTTTGACATATAGTCCGCCACGCCCAGCTCCAGCGCCTTAACCTCGTCCATTTCCGAATCGCGCGCCGTCAGCATCAGAATCGGCGTATCTTTTGTCCGCTTCATTTCCACGCAGATATTGAATCCGCTGCCGTCCGGCAGGTTGCAGTCCAGCAGAAGCAAATCCCAGGCCTGTCTCTTTAAAAGCTCCATGCCTTCCCGTTTCGTTCCGCATCCCGCCGTCTCATATCCTTCCATTTCCAGTGAAAAGATCAATCCCTCTCTGAGATCTCCGTCATCCTCTATAATCAATATCCTGCTCATCGCTCTGTCCTGCTGAAATGCCTTATTTCAAAATCTCTTCAATCTGCGCCGTCTCCTGCTCAGAGAACTCCAGTCCTCCCAGGCAGCCGCAGTTCTCCTCAATCTGAGCGTATCTGCTTGCGCCGATGATAACGGATGTGGTGCGCCCGAGCGCCCATGCCAGCGCCATCTGCGCCAGGGTCTGTCCTCTGTTCTGCGCTATGACCGCGAGCTTTCTCGTAATCTCTGCCACTTCTTCCGTGATCTGCTCGCGCTTCAGGAATACGCTCGCTCCTGATGCCCTGGAATCCTTCGGTATTCCGTTGATATATTTTCCTGTGAGGATTCCCTGTGCCAGCGGACAGAACGCGATTGTGCCGATCCCCAGCTCCTCTGCTCTGTCAATTACCGGATCATTCCTGCGGTCTGTCATCGAATAGCGGATCTGGTTGAGCAGGCAGTGAACGCCTCTCTCATTGAGAAGCTGCTCCATCTTCTGCATCTGCTGCGGGTTATAATTGGAAATTCCGACATACAGCGCTTTTCCCTGCTGCACGATCAGCTTCAGCGCGTCCGCCGTCTCCTCCATCGGCGTGTTGGGGTCCGGAACGTGGTGATAGAAGATATCGACGTATTCAAGCCCCATGCGCTTCAGACTCTGATCCAGAGAGGAAATCAGATATTTCTTGGATCCGCCTCTCCCGTAAGGTCCGTCCCACATATCGTAACCGGCTTTTGTCGAAATGATCAGTTCGTCCCTGTGTCCGCCAAGCTGCTCCTTTAAGATCCTTCCGAACCGCTCCTCCGCGCTTCCCGGGACAGGACCGTAATTATTCGCCAGGTCAAACGCCGTAATGCCGTGGTCAAATGCTCCCGTGATCATCTCCGTACACGTCTCATGATCCGCCTCCGTGCCGAAGTTATGCCACAGCCCAAGTGACAGAAGCGGCAGCTGCAGCCCGCTTTTTCCGCAGTATCTGTAGTTCATTCGTTCATATCTGTTCATTCTGTTTTTCCTCCTCTGACAGGTCTTTTCCTGATTCCCCATCCATTTGTCTGTTCTTTATTCTACATCGGAAAAAGATCAGATTCAATGCTCAGACGAATGTTCTTTGCGCAAAAACTGTCTTTTTATTTCCAGAATTTTTATGCAATCGCACTGGAAAATTCTGTGTTCTGCTGTTATAATCAAAAGGTAGCAATTATCAAGGCAATATTCAATGGAGAGGAGTATTTTATTATGTCTGAAGAAAAACTGACCATGGACGATTACGCCGAAGAACTGGAGGCTTCCTTTAAAAAAATCGAAGAGGGAGATATCCTGACCGGAACCGTGATCGCTGTAACTGATGATGAGATCATCCTGGATTTAAAATATTATGCGGAGGGTGTAATCAAGATCGAAGATTATTCCAGAGAACCCGGATTCAATGCCAAGGAGCAGGTTCATGTGGGTGATGAAGTCTCCGCAACAGTAGTCCGCAAGGACGACGGCCGCGGCAATATCCAGCTCTCCCGCGTGGAAGCTAACGATGTGCTCGCCTGGGATAAACTGCGGCAGCTCAAGGAGGATAAGACTGTCCTCGATGTAAAGGTTGCAGAAGTTGTGAATGCCGGCGTCACCGCCTATGTGGAGGGTATCCGCGGATTCATCCCCGCTTCCAAACTTGCCCTGCACTATGTGGAAAACCTCGATGAATACCTCAACAAGACCATTCAGGTACAGGTATTCGATCTGGACGAGGAGAAGGAGCGTCTGATCTTATCTGCAAAGGAAGTTCTGCGCGAAAAGGCCGAGGAAGAGAGAAAAGCCAAGATTTCCAACGTAGAGGTAGGCTTTGTCACAGAGGGAACTGTCGAAAGTCTGCAGTCTTACGGAGCATTTGTCTCCCTGGGCAACGGGCTGAGCGGCCTGGTACATATCTCTCAGATCAGCCAGAAGCGTATTAAGCATCCGTCTGCCGTACTTGCTGTCGGAGATAAAGTCAAAGTAAAAGTCATCGCCATCAAAGACGGCAAACTGTCTCTGAGCATGAAGGCTCTGGACGACGTGGCAGCAAAAGAAATCGAGGAAGAGACTGTAGAGCTTCCGAAGAGCGAGGAACTGACCACCAGTCTCGGAGAACTGTTTGCAAAACTGAAGCTTTAAGCATATCATTCAGGACATGTATCCGCGCGAGATGCATGTCCTGTTTATTTTTTTGAAAAAAATTATTTTTTAATGTTTCTTTAATCTTCCAGTTATATAGTAATATCAACAAAGAGATACTAATAAAAATTCAGAATAAACAGGAGGATATCATCTATGAGAAAAAAATTAATCGCAGCAGCAGCTCTTTCACTCGCACTTACAGGAATCTTCACCGCATGCGGTGACGGAAAGGATATCGGGCAGTCAGCGGCAAAGGAAGCCGCATTCACAGACGCAGGCGTACAGGAAAGCGATACTTCCCGCCTGAAAGTTACCAAAGAACGCGATGACGGACGGACCATCTACGAGATTGACTTTGACGTGGCGGAAAAAGAGTACAGCTATGACATCGACGCTTCCAACGGCGAAATTATTTCATCCGATGTGGAAATCAACGAGAACTACCAGAGCCAGCAGTCCACTTCCACAACAACCACACCGCAGGCTGATGACTCCGCACAGTCCGGTACAGCTGCTGATGACGCAGCAGCTCCGGCAGACGATGGTTCAGGCACCACAGCAGCTCCCGCTGCCAATAACTCAGGTACAGCGCAGACGACCACAACAAATGCAGCAGTATCCATAGAGGATGCGAAAAGTACCGCTCTCGCGAAAGTTCCCGGAGCTACCGACGAGGACATCCGCATCGAACTTGACAACGATGACGGCAAGACCTGCTACGAGGGAGAGATTATCTACAATCATATGGAATACGAATTCAAAATCGACGCTTCCAATGGCAATATTATTGAATGGAGCGAGGAAACCTGGTAAAAACATCCAGGAGAGGGCAGTCAAATGGCTGCCCCTTTTTATGTACAGAAAATCATTGTATGTCCTCTTCTGTCAGATGCATCAGCCGATATTCTTTTGGGGATACTCCGAATTGTTTTCGGAATGCCCGGTAGAAGCTGGAGTAATCTGAAAAGCCGTACTGCAGACAAAGCTGTCCGATAGGCGTAGAGCCAAGTATGGCGCAGCGGCAGGCTTCAAGGCGCTTCTTAAGAATATATTGGTGAACAGAGACTCCTAACGTATCCTTAAACAGGTGCGCAATATGGAACTTGCTTACATAGAACTTTCTGGAGAGAGCTTCCAGAGAAAGGTCATCTCCCAGATTCTCTGAAATGTGGAGCATAAGATTCTCAAAGAGCGTATTGTCGCGGCACGAAACTGGATGGAGACGGTCATAAACGAGGCGGTTCAGATATAAGATTAGACTGTTGACCTGCAGCGCAGCCTCCGCTTCTTTGCCGAAACGGTTTCCCCGGATTTCCTCAATGATAGAGAAGAGACGGGTCTGTATTGTGTTGAAGTCAAAAACATCCGTATGAAAGGAATACTTCCTGGCAGTTATCACATGCTGCATCAGGTAGCCGAACGTGATAGAAGTCTCCATAAGGCGGGTACAATAATCCTGGCTGATCCAGAGTACAAAGCGCCGATAGGGAACAGATGGATCGCAAATTGTGGGAAAATGAAAAATCCCGGGTGGGATGAGAAGAAAATCTCCCGGCTGAATGCGCATGGGAACCCCCTCCACAGTCAGGGAAATATCCCCCTGGAGAAAAAAGTAGAATTCGTAGTAATCGTGAGCGTGCGGCGTTACTGGATTGAGATTGATATCGCTGTAGTAATAGAGCTCGAAATCTCTGGATATCATATACTGTCTGGTGGAAAATGCAGTGCGCAGGCGCCGGTTATCTCTGATCATAAGGTTGCCTCCTCTGAGTGTATAGTCTGTTTATTGCAGTATAGTAGATGACAGCAAGTTTTGCAATATATACAACAAATATGGTAATGGGAAATACAGAGAGGATTCTGTATAATCACAATCAGAACAGAGAAATCACACAATCAGAAATGAAAAGGAGAAACAGAGCGCTATGGAAATGACATTGAGATGGTACGGAAGCAACTATGACACTGTGACCCTGCAGCAGATCCGCCAGATTCCAGGGGTAACGGGAGTGATTACCACGTTGTACGGCAAGGCAGCAGGTGAAGTCTGGGAAGAGGAGGAAATACGAGCTCTCGTGAATGAGGTGAATGCATCCGGGCTGCATATCTCGGGAATTGAGAGCGTGAATATCCACGATGCCATTAAGACCGGAAGTCCGGAGCGGGAACAGTATATCGAGAACTACATAAGGACACTCGAAAATCTCGCAAAAAATAATATCCATCTGGTGTGTTATAATTTTATGCCGGTGTTTGACTGGACAAGGACTGAACTGGCACGAAAACGCCCGGATGGCTCTACCGTGCTGGCGTATACGCAGGAGGCGGTGGACAGCCTCGATCCGGAGAAAATGTTTGACTCCATTGCTGGAGATATGAACAATACTATCATGCCGGGCTGGGAGCCGGAGCGTATGGCCAGGGTGAAAGAACTCTTTGCAATGTATAAGGATGTGGATAACGAAAAATTATTCGAAAACCTGAAGTATTTTCTGGAGCGTATCATGCCTGTATGCGATAAGTATGACATCAATATGGCAATCCATCCGGATGATCCTGCCTGGAGTGTATTCGGACTGCCGCGCATTATCACCTGCAAAGAAAATATTCTGCGAATGATGCAGATGGTCGATAATCCCCATAACGGAGTGACCTTCTGCTCCGGTTCATATGGAACCAATCTGGAGAACGATCTTCCGGATATGATCCGTTCTTTAAAAGGCAGGATTCATTTTGCGCATGTGCGTAATTTAAAATTCAATTCCCCAACAGACTTTGAAGAGGCAGCACATCTGTCCTCTGATGGAAGTTTTGATATGTACGAGATCATGAAGGCGCTTTATGAGATCGGTTTTGACGGTCCGATTCGTCCGGATCACGGGCGTATGATTTGGGATGAGGTTGCGATGCCGGGTTACGGTCTGTATGACCGTGCGCTGGGAGCAGCGTATCTGAACGGGCTTTGGGAAGCCATTGAGAAAGGAAGCAGGGTATGATGCAGTTAACTGAAAAAGGACTTGAGAACAGAGAAGCATGGGAGAAAGCAGGTTACAGCCTGCCGCAGTATGACAGGGAAGCAGTGAAAAAGCGTACAAAGGAATCGCCGTTTTGGATTCATTTCGGCGCCGGAAATATTTTTCGCGCTTTCCAGGCAAATGTTGTACAGGATCTCCTGAATCAAAAGATCCTTGATTGCGGATTGATCGTGGCTGAGGGCTATGACTATGAGATCGTGGAAAAAATGAACCGTTCCTGCGATGATTATTCGATTCTTGTAACGCTGAAAAAGGATGGCAGCGTTGAAAAGACCGTTGTGGGAAGCGTTATGGAATCTCTGATTTTGGACAGTACGAATGAGCGGGAATTTTCCAGGCTGAAGGAGATTTTCAGGAACGCCTCTCTGCAGATGGCATCTTTTACGATCACAGAAAAGGGATACAGTCTCGTAAACAGCAGAGGAGAACTGCTCGCAGATGTGGAGGCTGACTTTAAAAACGGACCGGAAAGACCGAAGAGTTACATAGGAAAAATTGCGTCGCTTCTATACGCGAGATTTCTGAATGGCGAAAAGCCGCTGGCAATGGTGAGCATGGATAATTGTTCCCATAACGGGGATAAATTATACGCAGCTGTATCCGCATTTGCGGGAGAATGGTGCAGCAGAAATCTTGCGGAAAAGCGTTTCGAGGCATATGTAAACGACAGGGAAAAAGTGTCGTTTCCGTGGACGATGATTGATAAGATTACGCCGCGCCCGGATCCGTCGGTGGAGGCTATGCTGGAGCGCGACGGTCTGGAACATGTAAAACCCGTAATCACCTCCAAAAACACATATGCGGCGCCTTTTGTGAACGCGGAAGAACTGCAGTACCTGGTGATTGAAGATGCATTTCCGAACGGCAGACCGCAGCTTGAGAAGGGCGGGTTGATTTTTACAGACCGGGAGACCGTAGACAAGGTTGAGAAGATGAAGGTCTGCACCTGCTTGAATCCACTTCACACAGCGCTCGCGATATACGGCTGTCTGCTGGGCTATGATCGGATTTCCCGGGAAATGGAAAATCCAACTTTGAAGAGACTGGCAGAGCGAATTGGAAGTGAGGAGGGGCTGCCCGTAGTGGCAGATCCCGGCATCATTGATCCGAAAAAGTTCCTGGAAAAAGTTATAAACGTGAGAATCCCCAATCCGTTCATGCCGGACACACCGCAGCGTATCGCCACGGACACATCACAGAAACTCGCGATACGTTATGGGGAGACCATTCGGTCTTATCTGAAATCCGAGTCACTGCACGTGACTGACCTGAAGATGATCCCTCTCGTATTCGCGGGATGGCTGCGCTATCTGACAGGGATTAATGATAAAGGAGAGGCATTTGTTCTCAGTCCGGATCCGCTGTTGGATACAGTGACATCCTATGTGAAGGATATGAGACTTGGAGAGACTCAGGATGCGGAGAAGAAGCTCCGTCCTCTGCTTTCAGATGCGTCTGTCTTCGGCGTGAATCTGTACGAGGCAGGGCTTGCAGATCTGACCGTATCCTACTTCACAGAACTTATGGCAGGAATCGGGGCAGTAGAACGAACACTTGAAAAATATGTGAATGCTGCAAATGATTACTGCCCCACCCCTGTTTCTATGAAAGTCTCATCTTAAAATCTTGATAACCAAATTCCTTCACCGCCGTTATGCTGCCCTCCCGGTCCCTGTAGGCAATTCCGGGAAGCGGCATACCGTTAAAGGTATTGGTCTTTACCATGGTATACAGAGCCATGTCCTCAAACACAACCAGATCCCCCTCTGCCAGCGGTTTGTCAAAGGAATAATCCCCGATCACATCTCCGGCCAGACAGGTCGGTCCTCCGAGCCGGTAAGTGTACGGCTTCTCATCGGGCAGACCGCTGTCCCTCACCGGGGGACGGTAAGGCATTTCCAGAACATCCGGCATATGACATGCCGCGGATGTGTCCAGAATCGCAATGTTCATGCCGTTCTTTACCACTTCCAGCACACGCGCTACAAGAAATCCCGCATTCAGAACCGCGGCTTCGCCTGGTTCCAGATACACTTCCACATTGTATTTCTCCCGCAGATATCTCACGATCCGGATCAGCCGTTCCACATCATAATCTTCACGGGTGATGTGATGTCCCCCGCCCAGATTGAGCCACTTCATTCCATGCAGATACTTGCCGAACTTCTCTTCAAATGCCTGTACAGTTACTTCCAGAGCATCGGAATTCTGTTCGCAGAGCGTGTGGAAATGCAGCCCGTCCAGCATGGGAAGAATGCTCTCGTCAAAATTTTCCAGTGTCGTTCCGAGTCTGGAACCGAAAGCGCACGGATCATAGATCTCATGCCCCTCCTGGGTGGAGCACTCCGGATTTACCCGGAGTCCAATGGATTTTCCCGCGTCCTTTGCCCGTTTCCCGAACCGCTTCACCTGCGCCGGGGAATTGAATACCAGATCATCCGCGTACTTTAAGATTTCCCCGAATTCATCCTCCCGGTAGGCGGGGGAGAAGATGTGCGTCTCCCCGCCAAAATGCTCCGCGCCGAGCCTTGCCTCAAAAAGGCCGCTCGCCGTTGTGCCGGCCAGATACTTCCGCATCAGCGGATATACAGAGTACATGGAAAATGCCTTCTGAGCCAGCAGAACTTTGCATCCTGCCCGCTCTGCGGTGTCCTTCAGGATCTCCAGATTTCTCACCAGACGTTTCTCATCTACCAGAAAATACGGTGTGCGAAGCGCCCTGCTGTCCTGCGCGCTCATCAGTCCACCAGAACCGGATGGAAGGACTCTTTCCACGGAAGTCCCCATTTGTTCAGCGCATCCATAAACGGATCCGGATCAAACTCCTCGATATTGTGCACTCCCGGTTTATTCCATGTTCCTGTCATCAGCATCATCGCTCCGATCATCGCCGGAACACCTGTGGTATAGGACACTGCCTGAGAGCCTACTTCCTTATAGCATTCCTGATGGTCGCAGATATTATAGAGATAATATGTCTTGTCCTTTCCGTCCTTCTTGCCCTGGAAGATGCAGCCGATATTCGTCTTGCCCACCGTGCGCGGTCCCAGAGACGCCGGGTCCGGAAGAACTGCCTTTAAGAACTGCAGCGGAATGATCTCTTTTCCCTCATACATGATCGGCTCAATAGATGTCATTCCAACATTCTCCAGACACTTTAAGTGTGTCAGATAGCTCTGTCCGAAGGTCATGAAGAAGCGGATGCGCTTGATACCCGGAATATTGAGCGCCAGACTCTCAATCTCCTCGTGGTGCAGCAGGTACATATCCTTCTCTCCCACACCCTCAAAGTTGTATACTCTCTTGATCTCCATGGGTTCTGTCTCCACCCAGTGGCCATCTTCCCAGTAGGAACCTTTTGCAGACACCTCACGGATGTTGATCTCCGGGTTAAAGTTTGTCGCAAACGGATAGCCGTGATCGCCGCCGTTGCAGTCCAGAATATCGATATAATTGATCTCATCAAACTCATGCTTTAACGCATACGCAGAGAATACACTGGTCACTCCCGGATCAAATCCGCTTCCGAGCAGAGCCGTGATGCCGGCTTTCTCAAAGCGCTCGCGGTACGCCCACTGCCAGCTGTACTCGAACTTTGCAGTATCCTCCGGCTCATAATTTGCGGTATCCACATAGTGAGTCTTTGTCGCCAGGCAGGCATCCATAATCGTCAGATCCTGATACGGAAGCGCAAGGTTTAATACTACCTGCGGCTTCTCGCGTTCGATCAGCGCAATAAGCTCATCCACGTTGTCAGCGTCTACCTTCGCAGTCGTAATCTTTGTCTTTGTGGTTCCCTCCAGCTTTGCCTTTAAGGCATCGCATTTCTCCTTTGTTCTGCTCGCAATGCAGATTTCTTCAAATACCTCGCTGTTCTGGCAGCACTTGTGAACTGCCACAGAGGCAACACCGCCGCATCCGATAATTAACGCTTTTCCCATCTTCCTATTCCTCCTGATATTCCATAGTATTTATGCGCTCTTAGAAGCCGCGATTGCGACCCGCGCTTTATCTTCCTCACGCTGAAGCGCCAGAAGCATTTCTCTTACAATCTTACATGCCGCTGCTGTGGAAATCCCGCTGGCGTCATAGTGCGGGCTTAACTCATTCACATCGCAGCCCACGATCTGAAGCCGGGAGCACACCATTGTCACAGCCTCCCTGAGCGCGTCAAAGCTTACGCCGCCCGGTTCCGGTGTTCCCGTTCCCGGAAATACCGACGGGTCAAGCACGTCCAGATCTACAGTAAAGTACACCGGCTTGCCCTTCAGCCTTCTTATCGTGTCCTCCAGCCCCTCAAAGTCAAACTTATGGGTATACACATGATCTGCTCCCCAGCGGAATTCCTCCCTGTCCCCGGA
Organism: uncultured Lachnospiraceae bacterium; assembly: GCA_930989745.1. Lineage (GTDB taxonomy): Bacteria > Bacillota > Clostridia > Lachnospirales > Lachnospiraceae > Egerieimonas_A > Egerieimonas_A faecigallinarum. Next base: position 21,864 of record CAKNMY010000034.1, read on the forward strand.
ACGTATGCCGAACTGATGAATTCTTCCGTCTCCTATGAGATCCCAGCATCTGCGGAGCACGCACGCATGGGACAGCTGCGCGTCCAGATATTCATCCCGCAGATCCGCGTGGGCGTCAAAATGTATGATCTGGATATCCGGATACTTCTTTACGGCAGCCCGAAACGCTCCCAGGGTCACAAGATGCTCGCCGCCCAGCATAAACGGGCGCTTTCCCGCCTTTATAATGATGTCCGCGCGTTCTTCGATACTCTTTAACGCTTTCTCTGTATTCCCGAAGGACAGCTCCAGATCTCCGCTGTCCATAACAGCTCCATCCGTCAGATCCCTGTCCTGATAGGGGCTGTAACACTCCAGCCCGTAAGATTCCCGCCGAATTGCGGAGCTTCCGAATCTCGTTCCAGGACGAAAGGAGGTCGTGGAGTCAAACGGCGCTCCGAACAGGACCGTATCCGCCTCCTCAAAGCTGCTCTCACATGCCATAAATACTTCTACATTTCTACTCAACATCTTTTAATAACTCCTCCACATACGCCGGCAGATAAAACGCGCCCTTATGCAGCGTCGTTGTATAATATTTGCAGGATAATCCCCTCAGATTCCAGCGCGCTTCCTGCAGGTCCTTCAGGGGATGGTACTTCTTTGACGCAAATCCGAACAGCCAGTGTCCCGACGGATATGTCGGAATATGCGCCTGGTATACGCGGCTGATCGGAAATGACTCTACAATCCGCTTATGCGCCCGCTGGCATGCCGCCGCGTCCTCATCATAAAACGGACTCTCATGCTGGTTTACCATGATGCCGTCATCGTGAAGCGCATTATAGCAGTTCCCGTAAAATTCCTTTGTAAACAGTCCCTCGCCCGGTCCGAACGGATCTGTGGAATCCACAATGATCAGATCATACTTGTCCTTGCAGGAACGGATAAACTTCAGGCCGTCCTCATAGTAAATCGTCAGCCTCGGATCGTTGAGGCGGCAGGCGGTCTTGGGCAGATACTTTTTGCAGACCTCGACCACGAGCTCATCGATCTCCACCATGTCGATATGCTCAATCTCCGGATAACGCGCCAACTCTCTGATCACACCGCCGTCGCCCGCGCCGATGACAAGCACATCGCGCACCCGCGGATGCACCGCCATTGGAATATGGGTGATCATCTCGTGGTAAATAAATTCATCCTTTTCCGTGAGCATCATATATCCGTCCAGCGTCAGGAATCTTCCGAACTCCGGGCATTCGAACACATCGATCCTCTGAAATTCGCTGCGTCCGCTGTAGAGCTGCCGGTCCACGCGGATCGACATTTTTACATTGGGTGTCTGCACCTCCGAAAACCAAAATTCCATATCATACCCCTTTCTAAAGCATGGTGATTCCGCCGAACCGGCGGATTTATTTCAAAACATTCAGGCGTTCGATGCCTGCGTCCTCAGGTCCCGTCATGGAGCACCCCTTCTCCTTGGCATACCTGATATAATCAAGGATCTCCCGCGTGATACGCTCACCGGGCGCCAGGATCGGAATCCCCGGCGGATAGCACATGACAAACTCGCTGCACACTCTGCCCTCAGTCTCCTCAATCGGCAGTGATTCCTTCTGCGCGTAGAACGCATCCTGCGGGGATACATCAACCAGAGGTTCCATATATTCCTGGCTCATCAGCCCCGCCTTCTCGCGCTGGAATCTGCGCTTAACCTCGGACAGAGCACTCACCAGACGCTCAATATCCCGCTTTCTGTCGCCAATGGACAGATATGCCAGGATATTGCCCAAATCACCGAACTCAATCTGAATATCATACTCATCTCTGAGCAGATCATAGACTTCGATCCCGGCAAGCCCTACATGAAGCGTATTCACAGACAGCTTTGTGGTATCAAAATCGTAGATACTGTCCCCGTTGATCAGCTCCCGGCCGTAGGCATAATAGCCTCCGATCTCATTGATCTCCCTGCGGGCATATTCCGCCATCTGACATACCTGCGCAAAGGCTTCGCGTCCCCGCAGCGCAAGGTTTCTGCGGGAAATATCAAGGCTGGACAGCAGCAGATAAGAACCGCTCGTAGTCTGGGTCAGGTTGATGATCTGCCGCACATAGCCTTCCGATACGCCGGGACCGGTCAGCAGAAGCGAGCTCTGCGTCAGGCTTCCTCCCGACTTATGCATGGACACCGCCGCCATATCTGCTCCTGCCGCCATAGCTGACACCGGAAGGTTCTCACCGAAATAAAAGTGTGTTCCGTGCGCCTCATCCGCCAGGCAGAGCATCCCATGGCTGTGCGCCAGATTCACGATCGCGCGCAGATCCGAGCAGATACCGTAGTATGTCGGATTATTCACCAATACTGCCTTGGCATCCGGATTCTCCCGGATTGCCCGCTCCACTGCGGCGACGCTCATTCCCAGAGGAATCCCCAGCTCCTCATTGCACTCCGGATTCACATACACCGGCACCGCGCCGCAGAGCACCATCGCTCCCATAACGCTGCGGTGAACATTTCGCGGGAGAATAATCTTTTCTCCGCGCTTTGCCGCAGAGAGCACCATGCTCTGCACTGCTGAAGTTGTTCCTCCTACCATCAGGAACGCGTGTGCGGCTCCGAAAGCTTCTGCTGCCAGAATCTCGGCATCCCGGATAACGGAAACGGGATGGCAGAGATTATCCAGGGGCTTCATGGAATTCACATCCATATTGACACACTTTTCTCCGAGAAGCTGCGCCAGCTCCGGATTCCCCCTGCCCCGCTTATGTCCCGGCACATCGAACGGCACCACCCGCATCTTCTGAAAATTCTGCAGCGCCTCGTAAATCGGCGCCCTCTCCTGAGAAAGATCTCCCATGGAAAATCCCCCTTTCAACCTTTTGTATTTCGTTTAATAAATATTTCTTCCGCTGAATATCTCGATCATTTCCTTTCGCAGGTTATTCATGATCTCGAGTCTCGTTCTCGGCGGAAGCTCATAGACGTCGGTCTTAAACAGATAATTCTGCAGATCGACTTCCTTTAACATCATCTTCGTGTGAAACAGATTTGCCTCATATACGTTGATGTCCACCGCGTCATACCGAAGCAGCGTATCCGCCGCGATATACTCCTGAATCGATGTGATATCGTGATCCAGAAACAGCTTCTTTCCATCCACATCGCGCGTGAATCCCCTCACCCGGTAATCCATCGTAATGATATCGGAATCAAAAGAACCGATCAGATAATCCAGCGTGGACAGCGGCGTGATCTCTCCGCAGGTCGCAACGTCGATATCCACCCGGAATGTCGCAAGACACGTCTCCGGATGGTACTCGGGATACGTATGAACCGTCACATGACTCTTATCGAGATGCGCCAGATACGTCTCACCCGCAGGCACCATGGACCCCTCCGCCACTAGGATTGTCACTGACGCGCCCTGGGGTTCATAGTCCTGGCTGGAAATATTGAGAACCTTGGCTCCGATCATATCCGTCACCTGCGTCAGGATCTTTGTAAGCCTCTCTGAATTATACTGTTCATCAATATAGGCAATGTAATCCTTTTGCTCCCGCGGCGTCTTTGCGTAACAGACGTCGTAAATGTTAAAGCTCAGCGCTTTCGTCAGATTATTAAATCCGTATAATTTCATTTTTTCTCTCATAATCGCCGCACCACCATACATTTCATATACTTGGAAAACCTCTTTTTTGCACGCGAAGGCATCAAAAAAACGCAGGCAATATGCTGATGCACATTACTTGCGTTCTTCTCCATGTCATATTAAATCCGGCATTCACAGACGGAATGCGGCGCTTCATCTGGTTGTCAATATTCATGGATTACAGATTTCAGAGTCTATATAGCAAATATCTCACTTTTACTACTCTTATTGACCGTTTCAC
>CAKNMY010000035.1 GCA_930989745.1 uncultured Lachnospiraceae bacterium
AAGCCGCAGAGTCCGCCGGATCTCTTTCGGTACCACAACTCTTCCAAGGTCATCTATTCTCCGTACAATTCCCGTAGCCTTCATATATTGGTTCCTCCATCTTTACATTCGTGCATTTATCTCTATTGTTGGCGATAAATGTAGTATCTGTAAAATGGAGGAAATTATGCATGAGACTGATACATCATTATTTTCAATTTAATCCTGCGCTTCCCTCACCGTAAGCTCCCCGTACTCCGCCCGAACTGTCTTCCGCAAATCCTCCGGGGACAGTTTGAGCGTGGTGCCGATTCTTCCGCCGCTGACGTAAATCTCGTCATACTGCTGCGCGCTGGAATCGATGACGGTACGGAACTGCTTTTTCATGCCGATGGGGCTGCAGCCCCCGCGGACATATCCGGTAATGGCGGTGATGTCCTTTACATGAATCATCTCCACAGACTTCTCTCCCACCAGCTTCGCGGCGTTCTTTAAGTGGACTTCCTCCGCGATCGGGATGACGAACACGTAATACTGGCGGCTTTTCCCCTGCGCTACCAGCGTTTTGAAAGACTGTTCCACCGGGGCGCCGGTCTTTTCCGCAGTATGCAGACCGTCGATAAACTCATCGCACTCATACTGAATTGTCTCATACTTTACTTTATTTTTATCAAGTATCCTCATGGCATTTGTCTTGACTTCCTTTGCCATTGTCTTTTCCTCCTATCTCTGTACGCGCTCCGCAGCTGCCCGAAACGCCTCTTCTATCTGCACGCTCTCCCCGCGGATCACTCCCTGCACCATCTGGTCAGAGCCGCCGCCCTGAACGGTAAATGTTTCCCGCAGCGCTTCCTGCAGCGCACGCGCGCGGCTGTCCGCGCTTTTGATCACGTAAGCTCCGTTCTCTCCCATTACCATAACATTGTCCGCGCGCTCTCCCAGCGCGTTCGCGATCTCCCGCAGCCCTCTCGCCGGAGCCAGGGGCTCATCCAGAAAGCAGGCAGCCGTGCCCTCGGGAATCGTCTGCGCCTGAAGCTGCGCAATCCGCTTTCTCATTCCCGCCATCTCATAGCGAAGCCTTCCATTCTCTTCGAGCACGCGCTCCACTGCCTGAGCCGTTTCCTCCGGCTTGGCAGAGAGCAGCCTTGCGGCTGCCGATATACCGTCATGCTTTCTGCGGTAATCCTCCAGCGCCCGGTTTCCGCTGACCATAGTGATGCGCACACCGGACTTATAGTTCTGCAGGCTTAAAATCTTCACCAGGCGGATTTCCGCTGTAGTCCTTACGTGCGTACCGCAGCAGGCACAGGTATCGCATCCTTCAATCGTGAGGATACGCACCCTGCCGCTGAGTTCTTTCTTGCTGCGGTAATCGAGATCCGCAAGTTCTTCTGCCGTGGGATATGACGCCGTAATCGGAATCTGCATTTCAATCGCCCGATTGGCCCGCCCCTCAATTTCCATCGCCTGCTCCCATGTCATTGGCGTGTTGAAATCCATGGTAATCACGTCGCTTCCCATATGAAATCCCACATTGCTGCATCCGAAAGTTCTGCAGATCAGACCGGATACCACATGTTCGCCGCTGTGGTTCTGCATATAATCGTATCTGCGCTCCCAGTCGATCCTTCCGTCCGCAGACGCTCCCTTCGGCAGCGGTTCCGACACAGTATGCCAGATGATCCCGTCCCGCTCCTGCACGTCCAGGACTTTCACATCTCCCAGCGTTCCATGATCCGCGGGCTGACCTCCGCCCTCAGGATAAAACGCCGTCTCTCTGAGCGCGACCTTGAAGATCCCCTTCTCGCTGATGCTGTCCTCCACAATTGAGGAAAATGTTTTCCTGTACGCGTCCTGTTCATATAACTTCACTGTATCCATGTACTGTCTTCCTTTCTCTGTTCTCTATGCGTTTCTTTCACCGGCGCGCTTCGCAAGCGCTTCCCTGTCCGTAAGTTCCACCGCTCCCCTCGAGAGCTTCACCATACCTTCGCGTTCAAAATATTTGAGCATCCTCGAGACCACCTCCCGGGCGCTCCCCAGGTGATTGGCGATCTCCTCATGCGTAATCGCAATCTTATCCGCGTCCTCCAGAGCCGTCTGCTCCAGCAGAAACGCGGCAAGCCTCCGGTCAAAGCTTTTAAACACGATCTGTTCCAACACCCACATCACATCCGACATCCTGGAAATGACCAGATCATTCATATAGTTCGCCGCGGCGATCTCCTCGCGCGTCACCTTCTGATACGCGCGGGAGCGGATGAGCAGCCCCTCCATATCCGTCTCCGCTGCTATGTACACATCAAAATCAATATCATTCATAATACAGGAGGCCGAAAAAATGCAGATATCATAATCCAGCAGGCGAAACAGTGTAATCTCCTTCCCCTCGCTGTCCACAATATACGCCCGGAGCCGTCCCTTCTTAATCAGAAGGACACCGGTGCACTGCTCTTTCGAGCTCTGTATCACATCTCCCCTGTGATACCTCACCGGCCGGGATTTTTCCGCCAGATATTCCCGGCTGCTCTCCGAGATCTTCCCCCAGAACGGAAGCAGTTCCTCCAGTATCTTCCTATTATTATTTTCTTCCATTATCAGCCCTCCCGCTTCGCGCTTTTGCCCACAACTCCACAGCATCCGGTCGTCATGAACTATAAAAAGCCTATAGAATTTCTTCTACAGGCTTTTCACAGTTGCGCGTAATACCAAACGAATTTAAAAATTAAGCACCGTCCCCACAGCTCCATGGTCTGCAAAAACAGTGCTTCTAGTGCGCCTTCAGGGACTCGAACCCTGGACAAATAGATTAAGAGTCTACTGCTCTACCAACTGAGCTAAAGGCGCTTACCACTTTTTTCTTTGTTTTTTATCTCTCGCTCAAGACAAGAGTTATTATATGCGATAACCTGAGAAAAGTCAACACCTTTTTTCAAATTTTTTCAAAAAATTTTTTTATTGGGGTTTTCGCCTTATTCCTGTTTTTTTCCGTGGGGCTTTTTCTCTTTTAATATATGCTCTAATTCCTTTACCGACTTCTGCAGCCTGTTCACCCTGCTGCCCGCGCAGCCGTACTGGTAGCTCCACTGTATCAGCCTGCACTGAAGCTTTCCCTTCTTATTCACTGCCGCTTCCTCCAGTGTTCTTTACCGTATCATATGCGCGGGCTCCTCAGGGTGTGCACTATGCCCGTATCTCGTAATGTGCCGTCAGCTTGTGGATCGGATTCCCCGCAGCCGAGAACTTCTCCTCATACTCCGTCATCACATTCCCTTCTGCCATGACAGGTTCATGGTGCAGATCATACGTATGCGCATCCAGTATCCAGCCTGCCTCCCGGATCTCCTCCAGTGAGAAATCAAAGAGCGGCCGGTTGTCCGTCTTAAACTCCACCATAGCTCCCGGCAGCAGGATCTGCTCGTACCGGCGCAAAAACTGCCTGGACGTCAGGCGGCGCTTGGCATGGCGCTCCTTGGGCCACGGATCTGAGAAATTCAGATAGATTCTGTCCACCTCGCCCTGCTCAAAAACCTCGGGAAGCTCCCTGGCATCCATCCGAATAAAGAAAATGTTAAACAGCTCTGTCTCCAGTCTCTCCCTCTTCTGGAGGGCGCGCAGAAGCACACTGTCATACATTTCTATACCGATATAATTGATCTGCGGGTTTCTTCTCGCCATTTCCATCAGAAACTGTCCTTTTCCCATACCGACCTCTATGCGAATCGGATGACTGTTGTGAAAAAGCTCACTCCAGCGCCCTTTGTACGCACGGGGATCCTGTATCACATAAGGACTTGCCGCAATTACTTCCTTCGAACCGCTGATATTGCGAAGACGCATCTTATATTCCCCTTTATTCTTTAGATTTCAGACTTATCTTACTATAGAATCCGCCCGTTTTCCACCCCTATTTCCCGTTTTTCACACGGTCCGGTTTTATTTTCTGTTTTTGCCGCATACTATAGGGAGCTGCTTCCAATATTTATCTGAAAATTATTGTTGCAATTTTTTATATTTCATATATTTTATCGTACAACATTTACTTGTTATTACAATATGCTTGTGCTACAATAAGTTACGTCAGAATCAAACCGTCCGGAAATACACTCAGTACCCGGACAGTTGGCTGAATTTTACGAGAACGGAGGTTCTGTTATGCAGACAGTCATTCAGAAATTATCTGAAATTGAGACCGCTGCCACCAAGATCATGGAGGACGCAGCGGCAAAGAAGAAGCAGATGGACCAAAAGTTCCAGGACGACTGCAACGCCTTTGACAAGAAGCTCGACGGCGAGACTTCGCAGCGGCTGGAGACCCTGCGAAAGAGCCTGATTTCGGCTGCCGAACGCGACCTGGAGGACATCAATGCACAGACTACAAAATCTCTGGAAGATTTGGACCGCGAGTATGACAGGCAGCATGAATCATGGGCGGAACAGATTTTCGACCATCTGATAAGGAAGTGATGAATTATGGGAGGTTTGCTTTCCTACAGCGGACTCACTACCAAGATCCGCGCCATGGAGGGGCGCTTCCTGGATGACAGGCAGTACCGGGAGATTACGGAACTTCCCGATGTGCCCTCCGCCGTTACCTATTTAAAGCAGAAGCCATCCTACCGGGATATCTTCGCCGACCGTGATGAGAGCACGCTGCACAGGGGAGAGATCGAAGAGATGCTTCGTCTTTCGATCTACCGGGATTTTACGAAGCTGTACCGTTTTTCCAATCAGGAGCAGCGCAAATTTCTGAGGCTGTACTTCCGCAGGTATGAAGTATTCATTATCAAGAAATGTCTGAATACGATCTTCGACCACCGGGAAGTCTCCCTGAATCTGTCGCGGTTTTATGATTTTTTCAATCAGCACTCGCAGCTTGACATCGCGCTTTTGTCCTCCTGCAGCTCTGTCGAGGAGTTCGTGAATAACCTGAAGGGTACAGAGTATTACACTGCGCTCAAAGGCCTTCTGGGAACCGAATCCCCGACGCTGTTCGACTATGAGATGGCGCTGGATCTGTACTATTTTCGGCTGATCTGGAGATACAAGGACAAGATCCTGAAAAAGAAGGATCTCGAGGAGATCACAGAGGCCTACGGGCAGAAGTTCGATCTTCTGAACCTGCAGTGGATCTACCGGTGCAAGGCATACTATCATATGCAGAGCACCGATGTCTACGCGCTGCTGGTGCCCGTGCACTACAAGCTGAAAGCTCCGCAGATCAAAGCTCTGGTGGAGGCTGAAAGTACCCAGGCATTCGAAGCGATTCTGGCTGACACCTACTACGCGAAGCGCTATGAGGAATTTAATGCCGCGACGCTCGAGGCAATGTACGCGCATATTCTGAAGCATGTCCTGTCTTCAGAGTCGCGGAAGCATCCGTATTCCATAGCGACACTGTATTCCTATCTGTATCACAAGGAACATGAGGTGAACCGACTTGTGATCGCGCTGGAATGTGTGCGTTATAATGTTGCGCCGGACGAGGCGATGAAATATATATCAAAAACTTAAAGCCGGAGGTGTATTTTTGTGATTGAAAAGATGAAATTTCTTAGTATCACAGGCCCGAAAGCTGATATTGACCGTGTAACCAACACCTACTTATCCAAATATGAAATTCACCTGGAAAATGCGCTGGCTCAGCTTCAGACAGTACAGAATCTAAGCCCCTATATCCAGATCAATCCATATAAAGAGATCCTGGCAAAGGCCAATGATTTTGCCGGGCTCCTGGATAAGGACGCACAGCCGCCCGCAGGCGGGATTTCTCTGGAGGACTCGATCACCCTGATCGAAGATCTGGACCAGAAGCTGACACGAATCAATCAAAAGCGTTCCGACCTGGAATCTCAGAAAAAAGAGACTGCCGAGCGCATCAGCAAGGTAGAGCCGTTTCTGGGACTGAGCGACAATCTCTCCGAAATCCTGAACTTTAAGTATATCAAGTTCCGTTTCGGAAGGATCGCCCGCGAATATTTTTCCAACTTTGAGGAATATGTGTACGACAAGTTTGACACCGTATTCTACCCCTGCAACAGGGATGACCGCTATATCTGGGGCGTCTATTTCTGTCCCAGGGACGAGGTGCAGAAGATTGACGCCGTCTATTCCTCCATGCACTTTGAGCGCTTCTTCATCCCGGAGGAGTACCACTCCGCTCCGGCTGAGACACACCGCGCGCTCAAGGAACAGCTTCAGAACACCGAACAGAAGATCGCGGAGTGCGAAGAGGAATTAAGATCGTATCTTCACGATCAGGCCGGCCGAATCCTGGCGGCAAGGGATAAGCTCTCCACTCTCTCCCGAAATTTTGACGTGCGCAAGCTCGCGGCATGTACGCGGGAGGACCGGGATACGTTCTATATTTTATGCGGATGGATGTCCAAGAGAGATGCCGACGCTTTCCTGCACGATATTTCAAACGATACGAAGCTGTACTGTTTCGTGGAGGACGACACCTCGCACCTTACCTGCACGCCTCCCACGAAGCTGAAGAACCCAAGGCTGTTCGGTCCATTTGAAATGTTTGTAAAGATGTACGGACTGCCCGCGTACAACGAGATTGATCCTACGATCTTTGTGGCACTGACCTATACGTTCATCTTCGGCGCCATGTTCGGGGACGCGGGGCAGGGCTTCTGTCTGATGGTCGGAGGCTTCCTGCTCTACCACTTCAGGAAGATCCCTCTGGCCGCGATTATCGGGCTTGCCGGAATCTTTTCCACGATTTTCGGTTTCCTGTTCGGAAGCTTCTTCGGCTTCGAAGATGTTTTGCCCGCGCTGTGGATACGTCCCACCGAAGCGATGACTTCGATCCCGGGACTCGGAAGCATCAATACCGTATTCGTGGTTGCAATCGCATTCGGTATGTTCCTGATCCTGGTGACGATGGTCTTTCATATTATTAACGGCATCCGTTCCAGGGAGACTGAGAACATCTGGTTTGATCAGAACGCCGTCTGCGGACTGGTGTTCTACGGATCGCTGACAGCCGTCATCGCGCTGCTCGTGACCGGGCATCACACGCCGGCAGTCGCCGTACTGGCCGTTATGTTCGGCGTGCCGCTGATTTTAATTATGCTGAAAGAACCGCTGACCCGCCTTGCAGACAGGCATACGCCTGCCATTGAGGGCAGCAAGCCCATGTTCTTTGTGCAGAGTTTTTTTGAACTGTTTGAGGTGTGTTTAAGCTACCTCTCCAATACGCTCTCCTTTATCCGTATCGGAGCCTTTGCCGTGAGCCACGCCGCCATGATGGAGGTTGTTCTGATGCTCGCAGGCGCCGCGGAGGGCGGATCCCCGAACTGGATTGTCATTGTGCTCGGAAATATCTTTGTATGCGCAATGGAAGGCCTGATCGTGGGAATTCAGGTTCTGCGTCTGGAATATTATGAGATGTTCAGCCGCTTTTACAAAGGCGACGGACGGGAATTTTCCCCGTTCATACGGCACAGCTCAGCTCCGGCCGCAAACAAACAGCAGAATTAAAAAACATTTCTTAGGAGGATGAATCTTATGACAACATTAATCCAGGTTACAACAGCAGCAGCACTGATCTTGAGCATTATTATCCCGTTCGGATACTTTTTCCTCGGGGAAAAGAATAAAAAGCGCTACAAAAAGTCTCTCGCGGCCAACTGCTTCTTCTTCTTCGGCGCCCTGCTGGTCGGCACGATCGTAACCTTCACCGGTGCTACCAGCGTACAGGCTGCGTCCGGCGCTTCCGAAGGACTGGCTGCAGGCCTTGGATATATCGGCGCCGCGCTTGTTACCGGCTTATCCGGCATCGGATCCGGCATCGGCGTTGCAAGTTCTGCCAGCGCGGCTCTGGGCGCGATCAGCGAAGACGGATCCCTCTTTGGTAAATCCATGATCTTTGTAGCCATGGCAGAAGGTATCGCGCTGTACGGACTGATCATTTCCTTTATGATCCTGAGCAAGATCTGAGGTGAAAGCTCTATGAAAATGTACTTAATCAGCGACAACATCGATACCCAGACAGGCATGCGGCTCGCGGGCATCGACGGAGTTGTAGTTCACGAACTGGACGAACTGCGCACCGCCCTGGAGCGCGCGCTCGCAGACAGGGAAATCGGCATCATACTCCTGACCGAGAAATTCGGCCGGGAGTTTCCCGATCTTATAGAGGAGACCAAGCTTCACCACCGTCTCCCCCTGATCATTGAGATTCCCGACCGCCACGGAACGGGACGCAAACCGGATTTTATCACATCGTTTGTGAACGAATCCATCGGGCTAAAACTATAAAAAGAAGGTGAACAGATGACTACCGAAGAAAAATTACAGCATTTCTTTGATTATTCTATAAGCCGCGCCGAGCAGGAGGCCTCTGAGGCAATCTCGGAGCATCAGAAGGCGCTGGATACCATGTTTGAGGAGCACTGCGCCACTAAGCGCCGTCAGGCGGAAGCATATCTGGCAGCAGAGACGGAGCGCATCAAGCGCGAGATCAACAAGACGCTCTCCTCCCGCCAGCTTCACATACGGCAGGAACTCTCCGGCAAGCAGCAGGAGCTGAGAGAACGGCTCTTCGCAGAAGTACAGGAACTCATGGACGCCTATAAGTCAGAACCGGGATACCTTGAATTTCTCTGCCGGAAGGTTGAAGAGGCAGCGGGCTATTCCGACGGCACAGCGCTTACCGTATATCTGGATTCTTCAGACGAGAAGTTTGCGGATGAACTGAGAAGCCGCACCGGACAGGAAGTGCGCATCGCGCCGAAGTCCTTCGGGGGCGGAGTCCGCGTGGTTCTCCCCGAGAAGAACATCCTGATCGACAGTTCCTACCTCACCCTTCTGAACGAGGAGAAGGAAGATTATCATTTCCATGGAGGTGCCCAGCATGAGTAAAACCGGAATTATATACGGAATCAACGGCCCCGTTGTATATCTGAAGGGCGACTCCGGCTTCCAGATGTCAGAGATGGTATATGTCGGCGAGCAGAAACTGGTGGGCGAAGTCATTGCCCTCAAAAAGGGCACTACCACCGTACAGGTCTTTGAGGAGACCACAGGGTTAAAGCCCGGGGCGGAAGTGACCTCCGCGGACGGTCCTATTTCCGTAACTCTGGGGCCTGGTATCCTCAATAACATCTTCGACGGTATCCAGCGCCCCTTAAGTGAGATCGCAAGGCAGTCCGGAAAATATATCAGCCGCGGCGTCAACGTGCCCTCTCTGGACACGGAGCGTCTCTGGGACGTAAAGCTTACTGTCTCAGAGGGTCAGCAGGTAAGCGGCGGAACTGTCATTGCCGAGACTCAGGAAACCCATTCCATTGTGCATAAGTCCATGGTACCGCCGGAGCTGAAGGGCACTGTCAGGCATGTGGTTCCTGACGGAAAATATACGATTCTGGACCCCATCGTAACGCTGGAGCTCCCGGACGGGTCGGAAAAGACGCTGACGCTGTGCCAGAAATGGCCGATCCGCGTGCCGCGTCCGACGCTGCACCGCTACCCCGCCTCTGTTCCGCTGATTACGGGTCAGAGAATTCTGGATACGATGTTTCCCATCGCCAAGGGAGGAACCGCAGCCGTTCCGGGAGGCTTCGGAACCGGAAAGACCATGACGCAGCACCAGATCGCAAAGTGGTCCGACGCCGATATCATCATCTACATCGGCTGCGGCGAGCGCGGAAACGAGATGACCCAGGTGCTCGAAGAGTTCGGAGAGCTGAAGGACCCCAGAACCGGCAACCTGCTGATGGACCGGACCGCGCTGATCGCCAATACTTCCAACATGCCTGTGGCAGCCCGTGAGGCTTCCATTTATACCGGACTTACACTCGCCGAATATTACCGCGATATGGGCTATGATGTAGCCATCATGGCGGATTCCACCTCCCGATGGGCGGAGGCGCTGCGTGAGCTGTCGGGCCGTCTTGAGGAGATGCCCGCGGAGGAAGGTTTCCCCGCGTATCTCGCCTCCCGTCTGTCCGCTTTCTACGAGCGCGCCGGCATGATGCAGAACTTAAACGGCAGCGAAGGAAGCGTCTCCATTATCGGAGCCGTCTCTCCGCAGGGCGGAGACTTTTCAGAGCCCGTCACACAGAACACGAAGCGCTTCGTGCGCTGCTTCTGGGGACTGGATAAATCGCTTGCCTATGCCCGCCATTTCCCCGCAATCCACTGGCTCACCAGCTACAGCGAATATCTGACGGATCTGGCGCCGTGGTACACCGAGCACGTGAACAAGAACTTCATCGATCTGCGCAACCAGATCATGGCTCTCTTAAATCAGGAGAGCAGCCTGATGGAAATCGTAAAACTGATCGGAAGCGATGTGCTTCCGGACGATCAGAAGCTCGTGCTGGAGATCGCAAGAGTCATCCGCCTGGGCTTCCTGCAGCAGAATGCCTTCCATCCCGACGACACCTGCGTGCCCATGGAAAAGCAGTATAAGATGATGGAAACCATCCTTTACCTCTACCGGAAGTGCCGCGCTTTAATCCTTATGGGAATGCCGATGTCCGTCCTGAAGGAGGACAATATTTTCGAGAGGGTCATCGCGATCAAATACGACGTTCCGAACGACAAGCCGGAGCTGTTCGATACTTATATCCAGGCAATCGACACGTTCTATGACAAAGTTCTGGAAAAGAACGGATAAGGAGGCAGAGAAATGGCTATTTCATATTTGGGCCTCAGCGAAATCAACGGCCCTCTGGTCGTCCTGGAGGGCGTAAAGAACGCCGCCTACGAGGAAATTGTGGAATTCACCGTGGACGGCACAGAAAAGAAGCTGGGGCGTATTATAGAGATTTATGAGGATAAGGCGGTTATCCAGGTATTCGAGGGGACAGAGAGCATGTCTCTGACAAATACCCGCACTCACCTTACCGGTCATCCGATGGAGCTTGCGCTCTCGGGTGAGATTCTCGGCAGGACATTCGACGGCATCGGCAAGCCCATCGACGGACTTGGCCCGATCCTTCCGGAAGCCATGGTAAATATCAACGGACTTCCTCTCAACCCTGTGACAAGGGAATACCCGAGAAACTATATCCGGACCGGCATCTCCGCAATCGACGGACTGACGACGCTGATCCGCGGGCAGAAGCTTCCGATCTTTTCCGGAAACGGACTGCCGCACGACCGCCTTGCAGCGCAGATCGTACAGCAGGCGTCACTGGGAAGCGACACAGACGAGAAGTTCGCCATCGTCTTCGCGGCGATGGGCGTCAAATACGACGTGGCGGAGTTCTTCCGCCGTACCTTTGAGGAGAGCGGCGTATCCGACCACGTGGTAATGTTCCTGAACCTGGCCAATGACCCTGTCGTGGAACGTCTGATCACGCCGAAGGTGGCGCTCACCGCGGCCGAATACCTGGCTTTCGAAAAGGGCATGCACATTCTGGTTATTCTGACAGATATCACCTCCTTCTGCGAGGCGATGCGCGAGGTCTCCTCCTCCAAGGGAGAGATTCCTTCCAGAAAGGGCTACCCCGGCTATCTGTACAGCGAGCTCGCCACCCTCTATGAGCGCGCGGGCATTGTACGCGGTGGAACCGGTTCGGTCACGCAGATTCCGATTCTGACCATGCCGAACGATGATATCACCCATCCTATCCCCGACCTTACGGGGTACATCACCGAGGGGCAGATCGTGCTTGACCGCCAGCTCCACGGGCAGGCTGTCTATCCTCCGATCAACGTACTTCCCTCCCTGTCCCGTCTGATGAAGGACGGTATCGGCAAGGGATATACGAGAGAAGATCACCAGGACGTCGCCAACCAGCTTTTCTCCTGCTACGCAAAGGTAGGAGATGCCAGAGCTCTTGCCTCCGTCATCGGCGAAGATGAGCTCTCCCCGATCGACAAGAAGTACCTGGTGTTCGGAAATTCTTTTGAAAAGGAATTTGTCGGCCAGGGCGAGACGGAGAACCGCACGATCGAGGATACGCTCAGAATCGGCTGGGAACTTCTCGGTATCCTTCCGAAGGAAGAGCTCGACCGCATTGACACCAAGATCTTGAATCAGTATTACAAGCCCTCCGAGCGCGACTGGGCAGCCGACGCAAGAGCCCAGGCAGACGCCCTGCGGCAGTCATAAAGGGGGAATTTCATGGATCCGAATACCTTTCCCACCAAGGGAAACCTGATCCTCGCCAAGAACTCCCTGGCGCTCTCCCGTCAGGGCTTCGATCTTATGGATAAAAAGCGCAATATCCTGATCCGGGAACTCATGGGACTTATTGAGCAGGCAAAGGATATCCAGTCCAGGATCGACAGTACTTTCCGGGAAGCGTACGCTGCCCTGCAGCGGGCAAATATGGAAATGGGAATCACCAATGTCCAGACCATCTCCTACACAGTGCCCATTGAAGATTCCATCCGCATCAAAACCCGCAGTATCATGGGAACGGAAATTCCGCTGGTGGAATCCCAGCCCTCAGATACGATTCCCACTTACGCCTTCTACAGCACCAGGGAATCACTGGATGCGGCACGGGCTGCGTTTGAGAAGGTAAAGGCACTGACCATCCACCTGTCGATGGTGGAAAATTCCGCCTACCGTCTTGCCGCCAGCATCAAAAAGACACAGAAGCGCGCCAACGCGCTGAAGAATATCACGATCCCTCACTACGAGGCTCTGGTGAAGGATATTTCCAATGCACTGGAGGAAAAAGAGCGCGAGGAATTTACAAGACTGAAGGTCATTAAAAGACGGAAGCAGAGCAATGCTTCCTGATACAAAAGAGGGAATCTGCAGCCGGCAGACTCCCTTTTTTAAATTGTGTCAAATATTGACACAATTTCGTGCTTTTTAAACTTCTTTTAGATTTCTTAAAAGTCAAGCTGTTTTCCACAATTCTTTTCCACAAAATACGATTTATTACTTATATACAAAACGGATGTTCGTTTTTTTCGTTATGTAAATCACTTGAAAATCCACAAAACCAGTGGATAATGTGGATAACTTGGTGTATAACTCGATTTTATCGCAAATGCTATAGAAGGGTGTGTGGATAACTTTTTGCATAAGTGTGGGTAAAGTTTTCCCCATCTTCCACATTGCGACATAATTTGTGCATTTTTTACAAACAACTTTCGACAACAGATAATCCCCAAAAAACGCCCGAAACAGACGGAAGGACCGCGCAGCCCACTGCTGCGCGGTCCTTCCGCTTCGTTTGGTATTCTGTTATCGCAAATTCTTAGATATAACGCACTGCCTTGACCGGTGTCCGGTAATCGTATCTGCTCACCACAATTCCGGTAGAAGGACTGCTAGCCTGCACAACCTGTCCATCTCCGATATACATCGTAACATGGTCGATTCTTCCGCCGGTCGCGTAGAAGATCAGATCACCCGGCATCAGCTCGCTGATGGAGATCTCCGTGCCGCCTGCCGCCTGCTCGCGGGAGGTTCTCGGGATACTGTATCCGAAGTGCTTGTACACAGACTGTACAAATCCGGAACAGTCCGCGCCGTTCGTGAGACTCGTGCCTCCCCAAACGTACGGGTTGCCCACAAACTGCTGTCCGTACTCTGCCATCTGCTGTCCGATATAGCTCGCCTCAGCCGCCGCCTGAGCTGCCGCTTCCTCCTCGGCCTTTCTGCGTGCCTCTTCCTCCGCCAGACGCGCCTTCTCCGCCTCCAGCTCGATACGCGCCGCTTCCTCCTCCGGAGACTCCGCAACGCGGTACAGGTGCGTCGTGTCGATGTAATCCTTATTCACATATCCGCTCACGCCGTCCACATTTACCTTTGCCCATTCTCCTGCCGTGTTTTCCACAGCGATCTCCTCGCCGTAATCGAGGCTTGCCACGATCGCGGAATCCACATTTGCTTCCTCGCGCACATACAGCGTATCGCCTGTAACCGTCGTCAGATTGCTTCCCAGCATGGAGGAGAGCTGCACTGCGTATTCCTCGGTCGCCAGATACTGCTTATGCACATATCCGGTTACTGTACCGGATTTTACCAGATAGTACTCTCCCGAGATATCTTCCAGGCTTCCGATCGCGCCCTGGTAGTACTTTCCAACCACCTGGCTGTCCTCGCTCGGTTCGCTGTGCATCTCGGCGTAATCGTCGGCAATGGAGAAGCACTTGCCCTCAAATGCGCTCTCCGGAGCCACTTCGTTCATAACTTTTGTATTTACAACATCTTCATTCTGAGTCTCGTAAGCATTCTCCAGTGAAACAGAAAATCCGGCAAGCGCGTTCTGCGCCGGCGCAGCCATTACAGTGCCGGCAGATCCTGTAATCATCAGGAATCCTGTCAGGCATGCCGCTGCTGCCCTACGTCTCTTAGACATCATCTCATAACCTCCAGCTCTTGAATTATGACGTTTTTATTTCTATTTATTACAATTTTATTAAGTCAGTTCCTCTGATATATTAACAACTATTACAGGTTTTGTCAACACCTGAATTCCCGCGCAAAAAAGCGCCCTGCGCAGCAGCGCAGGGCAGCTTTTCAAATTTTAAATTTATTTTGTCAGCAGGTACTCCTGTACGCTCGTCACACAGTTCGCTCCGTCTGAAGCTGCTGTAATGATCTGCCGGAGCTGCTTTGTCCGCACATCGCCTGCCGCGAAGACGCCGGGAATGCTGGTGACACCGTCTTCTCCGGCTTCCAGATATCCTCCCCTGTCTGTTTTGACCTGATCCTTTAACAGTTCCGAGTTCGGAAGAATGCCGACAGCTACGAACACACCGTCCACAGCAAGGTTCTTTGTCTCCCCTGTCTTTACGTTTTTAACCGCCAGCTCTTTCACAACGCCTTCCCCGCGGATCTCCTCCGCAACGCTGTCCCAGACCATCTCCACATTATCCAGTGCCAGAAGGTTGTCCTGCAGAATCTTGGCAGCGCGCAGCTCATCTCTGCGGTGGATCACATACACCTTCTTACAAAGCCTTGCCAGGAAGATCGCGTCCTCCACCGCAACGTCTCCTCCGCCGATCACTGCAGTGACTTTATTGCGGAAGAACGCTCCGTCGCAGGTCGCGCAGTAGGACACTCCCATGCCTGTGAACTCCTTCTCTCCGGGGATATCGAGCGTGCGGTGCTTTGCGCCCGCCGCAAAAATGACCGTCTTCGTCTCGTATGTCTCGGTCTCAGTCTTTACATACTTTACATCGCCCTCAGCCTGAATCTCCACTACTTTGGCGCGCGCGAACTGCGCTCCCATCTTCTCGGCGTGCTCGCGCATCTTCATGCCCAGGTCCATGCCGTTAATGCCCGGCAGCCCCGGATAATTATCTACCTCATAAGTGTTGACCACCTGGCCTCCGCTGATATAATTCTCCTCAATAATGAGCATTTCCAGCTTTGCTCTCTGAGCATAGATCGCTGCGGCAAGCCCTGCCGGTCCTGAACCGATAATAATTACGTCATACATATCTGCTATCTTATCTCCTTTATCTTTATTATGTATCTACTCCTGTGTATCCTCTTCGGACGAAACCGCCGTTCCGCGGTTGCATACGACCTTCACCCCGCGGACCATTCCCAGCGCGCTGTCTACGGTGATCTCCGTATAATCCTGATCGCTGCCATCCGCGTAAAACGTATACGTCACCGTGCCGGCTTCCTGATCCTCCGACTTCTCGTACTCCTTTCCGTCCGCGAACGCCTGAAAATCGGCTTCCGCCGTTCCCAGAGAAATGCCTCCTGCCACAGTGATCGGCACCTTCACGGTATCCATATCACCGGAAACGCTGGTCACAAAGCAGTTGCTTGCCACTGCCGGCTCTTCTCCGAAATTATACACAATCGTGTAGAGCTTCTGTCCGTCCTTCTCAAGCGTCACATAGCCGAATTCTCCGCCTGCCACCGCTTCATCGGATTCCTCAGAATTCAGCTCCCAGCCGTTGTCCTCAAATACTGCAACCGGAGCAGGAAGACGGTACAGGCTTCCTCCGAATAATACAGTAAAATCATTCAGCTCCTCCGAGAGCTGTTCCGGGGGTTCATAAGCTTCCACTTCCGGAGTAGTTCCCTTCTCGGCATCCTCCAGCTCCTGCTCTCCCTCCGGATTGCTGTAATTCTTCAGCTCCACCTGTGTCAGCATATTGTCCTCAAAGCCGAGAACCGCTTCGCGGTTCACGCCGTACGTGTAGGTACAGGACACGGTGCTTCCCTCCTCATAGCGGTCTCTGGGCGCTCCGTATACCTCTCTCACATCGGATTCCTGGGATATCCTGAATACGATGTTCCCGGGAAGTTCCATATACAGATCACCGGTCTTCGCGGACGCGTCCACAGAGATCCCTCCCACATAGCACTGATCCGCGCTCTGCACCTGGTCTGTCATATTTACCAAATCCGCGTAGATTTCCTGATCAGCCTGGTAAAATATCACATCCTCCAGATAGGACTGGGGCTGTATCTCTGTCTCGGCCAGCTGGTCGGCTTCCCATCCCAGCGCCGTAAAATCCGAGCATTTCATCGGAAGTGTGTATTTCTCTCCCCAGAAAGAAAAGGAAAAAGAGGAAAGTTCCTCCGGAAGATCCACATCATACTGCGGTACCTCCGTCTCGTCATCGGGTGTATCCGCGCTGTCGCCCTCCATCTTCAGGGATTCGTCGTCATCCTGCGGAAGCGGGTTATCTGACAGCGGCTTTTCTTCTTTCTTTGAACTGCAGCCCGTCAGCAGAAGCCCGGCGAGCAAAATCAGCAGGACAGTCTTCGTATATTTTCCCATAGCACACACCTCCTAAACCGATTTTACCACAACGCATTCAATAGTTCTATCATAATTTCTCATACGGACAACTTCTCCCCTCATAATCTGATAACAACAGCCTGTTCTGAAATTGAAAGGGGTTTTTACATATGTTTCAGAAGTTTTCCTTTTCCAGACGCAGACAGCTTGCGGTTCTTGCCTGTATCCTGGCGCTTTTTCTCGGAGCCGCGGGATTCCTGCTTCTGAGCCGCGCGCAGGAGAATCGAAAATTTTCGGAATTCACGCGGGATTTTTTTGCCGGGGAAATCACCTCAGATACGCTGAGTCTGCACTATACGCTGGCAGATCCCGCAGTATTCGGAATCCAGGATTATCCCGTCACGCTCGGATGTATCTCCTCCCGGAGCGGCGAGCAGAACGCTGCTCTGGAAAATCTCTCCTCTTCTCTTGCGTCCTTCTCCCCTTCCCGGCTCTCCAGGGAAAACCGCATCACACTCGATATCATGAAGCTATACTGTGAGACTGCTCTGGAAGCCGCGGATCTGCCGCCCCTCTATGAGCCCTTGAGCCCCTCCCTCGGCGTCCAGGCACAGCTTCCGGTTCTGCTGGCGGAATACGCGTTTTACGATGAACAGGACATTCTCGACTATCTCGCGCTCCTGAAGGATATGCCTTCGTACTTCTCCTCCATTCTCGACTATGAGAAAGAAAAGGCGGACGCGGGCTGCTTTATGAGCGATACCTCCGCGGACCGCATCACGGAACAGTGCAGCGCGTTTATCGCAGGAGGGGAGCATAACTATCTGCAGACAATTTTCCAGGAAAAGATCTCTGAATTTCCGGGGCTTACCGAAAAGGAATGCGCGGCTCTGTCTGAGACTCACAGAAAGCTGCTCACAGATCATGTACTCCCTGCCTACCAGTCTCTGATCAATGGTTTGAACAGCCTGAAAGGCAGGGGCACAAATACAATGGGACTTTCTTATTATCCCCAGGGACAGGAATACTATGAATATCTTTTAAAAAGCGAGGTGGGCGTATACGATTCTCCGGAGGAAGTGGAAAACATGCTGCTTGCGCGCCTCCAGGAAGATGTCTCCGCCATCCACGCTCTTCTCTCTAAAGACCCCGGACTAATCGCAAAGGCGTATTCGGATACAGACACCCGGTCTCCGCAGGAGATGCTGCTTGACCTTCAGGAAAAAATCAGCGAAGACTTTCCGGCGCTCGACGCCCCCGAATACGAGATCAAATATGTGCATGAAGATCTCGAGGAATTCCTGAGCCCCGCCTTTTATCTGACGCCTCCTCTCGATCTGGAGACCTCCAACTCAATCTACATCAACGGAGCGTCTGATCTCGCGGGAACAGAGCTTTATACGACACTCGCTCACGAGGGTTTTCCCGGGCACCTCTATCAGACGGTCTTTTTTGAGCGCACTGACCCGAATCCCGTGCGCAGTCTCTTTGAACCGGGAGGATATGTGGAAGGCTGGGCGACTTACACGGAATCGTACGCCTATGGCTACGCGCTTTCCGACAGCGCGCTGGCCGAACTGCTGCTGCGCAATCGAAGCGTAACGCTCTGTCTGTATTCCCTGATAGATCTCGGCATCCACTACCACGGCTGGACGCCTGATACCGCCTCTGAATTTCTCCGCGGTTTCGGAATCACGGACCCGGATACCTGCGCGGAAATTTACCAGTATATCATCGAGACGCCGGCGAATTATCTGAAATATTATGTGGGCAGTCTCTGCTTCGAGCAGCTTCGGGAGGAATTCCGGACACAGCAGGGCAATGATTTTTCTCTGAAAGATTTCCACGAAAAGCTGCTCAGAATAGGCCCCGCACCGTTCCCCGTCGCGGAAAAATACCTTCTGGGCTGAACGGATGATGAAAATTTCCTTTACAAACCGAGGAAAATCATATATATTAAAAAAAGATTTGAATATTGCCAGTAGAAAACTGCAGGAAAACAGCCCACGGGCTTACCGACGGAATAATACTCTCAGGTGTCTCTTCTTTTTGGAGATAGGACTGCAGTTGGATGGCTCTCTGGAGAATCCCATCAAATGGGTGCCGAAGGTGTAAGCAGCGTCAGCGCTGTGAATCTCTCAGGCAAAAGGACAGGGTTATATCTATTTGGGTATTCCGGAGTTGGAATGGCTGTATTTTCATACAGCGATTCCGACTTCTTTTTTGTTTTGGCTTCAGAGACGTTATTCAGACCGAATTTTATTTTATGAGTTTGGAGGAAAACGTATTATGGACGCTTTTATGAACTTTCTCACAGCCATTGTGGACACCATCAGTTCCTTTCTGTGGGATTACGCACTGATGTACCTGCTTGTGGCAACAGGTATTTATTTCACGATCCGCCTCGGATTCATCCAGCTGCGCAAATTCGGCGCCGGACTGAAAGCGATGTTCGGAGGATTTTCTCTTCACGGGAAGTCGGGAGAAGACGGACTCAGCTCTTTCCAGGCGCTGACGACCGCTGTAGCCGCACAGGTCGGCACGGGAAATATTGCCGGAGCCGCGACAGCCATCGCTTCCGGAGGCCCCGGAGCAATTTTCTGGATGTGGCTGAGCGCTTTCTTCGGCATGGCTACCATTTACGCCGAGGCCGTGCTCGCACAGCACACGCGCCGCAAAGTGGACGGCTCCTTTGTGGGCGGTCCGGTCTACTACATCAAAGCCATTTTTAAGGGGAAATTCGGGAAATTCCTGGCAGGCTTCTTTTCCATCGCTCTGATTCTCGCGCTTGGATTTATGGGAAATATGGTACAGTCCAATTCCATCGGCGATTCCTTTAAGAACGCATTCGGCATTCCGCCTCTGGTTATGGGCATTATCGTCGCGGCGGCAGCCGGTTTCATTTTCCTTGGAGGCATCCAGAGAATCGCGCGCTTTACCGAGAAAATCGTTCCGATTATGGCGCTCTTCTATATCATCGGATGCGTTGTAATTCTGATTATGAATCCGGCAGGTGTGGCAAAAGCCTTCCACGATATCTTTGTGATGGCGTTCTCTCCGCAGTCCGTTGCCGGAGGTGTGGCCGGCATCACGGTACAGAAGGCTATGCGCTTTGGTATCGCACGCGGCCTGTTCTCCAATGAGGCAGGTATGGGCTCGACACCGCACGCGCATGCGGCGGCATCCGTCAAGCATCCCGGCGATCAGGGTCTTATCGCGATGATGGGCGTGTTTGTCGATACCTTCATAATTCTGACTCTGACCGCGCTGGTTATTCTCTCCACAGGCGCGCTCGACAGCGGGCTTACGGGATCAGCGCTTGCTCAGTTCGCGTTTAACTCCGCGTTCAGCTCATTCGGAGACGCGTTTATCGCGATCTGCATGCTGTTCTTTGCGTTTACCACGATTATCGGCTGGTACTTCTTCGGCGAGGTCAATGTAAAGTATCTCTTCGGCCAGAAGGCTGTAAAGGTATACGCTCTGCTCGTCATCCTCTTCGTGGTGATCGGCTCCTGCCTGAAGGTTACGCTCGTATGGAATATGTCCGATATGTTCAACGGCCTGATGGTGCTTCCAAACCTGGTGGCGCTGCTGGCAGGCTCCGGTATTGTGGTCCGTCTTACCAGAGAATACACGAAAAAGAATACAGATTGATTTTATCCGGGGATTTTGCCTGACACGGCAAAATCCCTTTTTATGTCATAGAAAAACGCTTCCCTGCCATATATTGAAAGAAAGAGACACTCTGTCCGGAGATGTGCTATGAATATCCTGCTTTTTATTTCCAATCTGATGATTCCTCTTGTAATCTTCTATGTGGTGGGATTTGCCCTCCTGATGAAACGGGATGTCTACGGAGATTTCATCGCCGGAGCCGCCGACGGGCTGAAAACTGTGGTGCGCATCATGCCCACCCTGATCGGACTTATGGTGGCTGTGGGCGTACTGCGGGCATCCGGATTCCTTGACATGCTCTCCCGGGCGCTCGGAACGCTGTTGGAACCCCTCGGCTTTCCGCCGGAACTCGTTCCGCTGACGGTTGTAAAAATGTTCTCCTCCAGCGCAGCGACCGGACTTCTTCTCGATATTTACAAATCCTTCGGTACGGACTCTGCGATCGGACTGATCGCTTCCATTTCCATGGGATGCACGGAGACCATCTTCTACACCATGTCCGTATACTTCGCGGCCGCGAAAGTCACCAAAACCCGCTACACACTTGCCGGAGCCCTGACCGCCACACTGGCCGGGCTTGCCGCGAGCGTGATCATTGCCGGCGCCTTCTGAAAACATTCAAAAATCGTTGTAGATTCAAAGTAAATCATGTATAATGAAGCAAAAGGGGAAAAGAAGGTGATTCCAAATGGCGCAGTACGATACCTTGAAAGATGTCCTCGTAAATTTATTTAACGAGATTATGGATATAGAAGAAAAGGCTATCATAACAGATGAATTCAGTGACATTACGAACAACGATATGCACGTTATCCAGGCCATCGGAGTCGGGACCCCGCGCAACATGTCGTCCATTGCCAGAACTATGGGCGTAACGGTAGGCACGCTGACCATCTCCATCAACGGACTGGTCAAAAAAGGATATGTACAGAGGAAGCGCAGCGAGGAAGACCGCCGCGTCGTCCTGATCTCCCTCTCCGAGAAGGGCAGGCGCGCCTATGACCACCACGAGCACTTCCATCAGAAGATGGTGGACGCAGTGCTCTCAGAGCTCTCCGGCGAGGAAGCCGAACTGCTGGCAGGCGCCCTGGTGCGGCTGCAGAATTTTTTCAGGGAGTATCCCCGAAAGTAATCGTATCTTCCGAGCGTTTTTTTCTGTACTCCACAGGAGAATATCCGGTCTGTTTTTTAAATATCCGGCTGAAATACAGGGGATTTTCGTAGCCCACAATGGCTCCGATCTCACCCACGTTATAATCCGTACTTTCCAGAAGACTTGCCGCCTTTGCAATCCGTATCTTCGTGAGATACTGCAGGGGCGGCATTCCTGTATACTGGCGGAAGATCCGGATGAACCAGCAGGTACTCATATTCTGGGCTTTCGCATAGGACGCAATACTCACAGGCTCACTGTAATTTTCATTGAAATAGCGCACCGCAGCGTCCACTTCCCGCTTCATCCTCCGGTCCGCTCCCGCCGCCTCGCTTTGATACCGCTTCGCCAGCAGCAGAATTTCTCTCAGATGAATATTGTTCAGCTCCTCAAAGTACGGATTCTGCACCTGGAGTTCGCGGATCATCTGCAGATACAGATAGGGATATTCGGCCGACCGCCCTGCCGCAGTCACCTGCACCGCTCCGCCCTGATCAAACACCTCCCCGATTATCTCTTCTGCCTCTCTTCCCGAAAAATGCACCCAGTACACCTCTGTCTGCTCTCTCCTGTAATATGTATAATTCTGCGGATACCCCGGACGGAATAAAATCAGGCTGCCCGCCGTCGCGGTCCGCTCTTCCTTCCCCAGCATGTAATAGACATTTCCGGACGCCACATACATAAGCTGATAATCTCTGCGCCCCTGCGGGCGGGTGGTATTCAGAAACGGCATGGTTCGCAGCCTGTAATTGCCGCAGCTGACTACGACAAGCGGCCTGTCCAGTTCCTCCCGGTCTATATCCGTCCCATCGAGATAACCCGTATTCGCATACATAAAAAAACCTCCCTGCTGATTTCCTTCATTGTATCATTTTGTGCATATTTTGTCTAATACAGGGTATGGAAATCAGCAGCGCGCCATTTTATAATAGCCCTATCTTTCAGAGGAGGTTTTTGCGATGATTATACCAAGACATTATGAAGATCTTCACGTTCTTCACGAAAATACGATGCCAAACCGCGCATATTATGTGCCGGCTTCCGAGCGCATGGACACGCTCGTTCTGAGCAGGACAGATTCCGACCGTTTTCAGCTTCTGAACGGGCAGTGGAAGTTCCGCTACTATGAGAGCATTTACGACCTGCAGGAAAAGTTTTATGAGAAAGGGTACTGCACCAGCGGATTCGACACAGTGACTGTGCCTGGCGTGTGGCAGAATTACGGCTATGACCGCCATCAGTACACAAATACCCGCTATCCCTTCCCCATGGATCCGCCCTACGTTCCGCAGGAGAATCCGTGCGGGGCATATGTACACACTTTTACGTATGAAAAGGATGACCGCGCTCCCAGGGCATTTCTGAACTTTGAGGGCGTGGATTCCTGTTTCTACGTATGGCTCAACGGAGCATATGTGGGATACAGCCAGGTTTCTCACTCTACCAGCGAATTTGATGTAACGGACTATATTGCGGACGGGGAGAATACGCTCGCTGTTCTGGTTCTGAAATGGTGCGACGGCAGCTATCTGGAAGACCAGGATAAATTCCGCATGAGCGGGATTTTCCGGGACGTATACCTGCTGAAGCGTCCGGAAAACTGTATCTTCGACTATTTCGTAACCACAGAGCTCTCCGACGCGGGCCATGCGGCAGCCGATGTGCGCTTCTCCTTCCTCGGCGAGTCCCTGCCTGTGGAGGTCTCTGTCTACGATGCCGCAGGAGCGCTCGCAGCGCGCGCTGTATCCGAGTCTTCCTGCGCATCCGAGGATGGATATACTTCCCGGCTGCGCCTTGAAATCCAGGATCCCGTACTGTGGAATCCGGAGCGGCCGTATCTGTACACCGTCGTATACGCCTGCGGTGATGAGGTGATTACGGATCGGATGGGACTGCGTAAAGTTGAAATCCGGGACAGCATTGTATATGTCAACGGCATAAATGTAAAGTTCCACGGCGTCAACCGTCACGACAGCGACCCTGTGACCGGATTTGCCGTTTCCACAGAGCAGATGAAGAAAGATCTGATGCTGATGAAGCAGCACAATGTCAACGCCATCCGCACCAGCCACTATCCGAACGCTCCTCAGTTCTATCAGCTCTACGACGAGTATGGTTTCTTTGTCATCGACGAGGCGGACAATGAGAGTCACGGAACAGCCTCCGTCTATCTTCAGGACAAAAGCTGGGATAACTATCTGAAAGCCTGGAGCCTTCCGATTGCCGACAATCCTGAGTTTACGGAAGCAACCGTTGACCGGACCCAGCGCTGTGTGCACAGGGATAAGAACCGCCCCTGCGTAATCATCTGGTCCATGGGAAATGAGTGCGCCTACGGCTGCACGTTCGAGGCGGCTCTGAAATGGACGAAAGAATTCGATCCCGGCCGCCTGACGCATTACGAGAGCTTCCATTACCACACCGATCTGCGCGAATACGACTTCTCCAGCCTCGATCTGTACAGCACCATGTATCCGGCGATCTCTTCCGTAAAGGAGTATGTCGAGGGCAATCCCGAGCGCCCGTATCTCATGTGCGAATACTGCCACGCAATGGGCAACGGCCCCGGAGATCTGGAGGATTATTTTGAAGTTATTCAGGCGTATGACACGCACTGCGGCGGCTTCGTCTGGGAATGGTGTGACCACGCCATCTATAAGGGCACTACTGAATCCGGAAAAGCAAAATACTTCTACGGCGGCGATCACGGTGAGGCGCTTCATGACGGCAACTTCTGCATGGACGGCCTCGTATATCCTGACCGCAGGGTACACACCGGACTTCTGGAGTTCAAAAATGTCTTCCGCCCCGCGCGCGCCGTATCCTACTGCCAGAAGACGGGTTCCCTGACGCTGCACAACTATATGGACTTTACAAACGTTAAGGATTATCTCGATATCAGCTATGAAGTACTCTGCGACGGCGAAGTGACGGAAAGAGGCGTTCTTGAGACTGTACCGGATATCGCTCCCCACGGCGAAGCCCAGATCACGCTTCCTGTGACGCTTCCCGATGCCGGAAAGTGCACGCTGAAGCTTATCTATACTCTGAAGCAGCCTTCCGGTCCGCTTCCGGCACATCACCCGCTGGGCTTTGACGAGATTTTCCTGGAAACGGCTGACAGCAGAAATCAGAGAGCCTGCGCGCTCCTGGAGGCCGGCTCCGGCAGCTCTGCAAAGATTACCGTCACAGAGAACGACCGGTATATCTATGTGGAGCATCCGGATTTTGCGTATACCTTCAACCGCCTGACCGGACTCTTTGAAAAAATGGTATATCGCCAGGAGCAGCTTCTGACACATCCCATGGAGCTGAACATCTGGCGTGCGCCCACAGACAATGACCGGAATATCAAGCGCGAATGGATGGCCGCTCATTTTGACAGCGCTGCAACCAGGGCGTACACCGCTTCCTGGGAATCTGTGCCCCATGGAGTATGTATCCGCAGCACCGCATCGGTTTCCGCAGATTCTGTGCTGAGAATCCTGAACCTGGAAACCGCCTGGACCATTCTGACAGACGGCAGAATCGAGGCCTCTATCTCTGTGCGCCGCGCCCCGGACTTCCCTGTTCTGCCGCGCTTTGGCCTTCGCCTCTTCCTTCCGGACGACATGGCAGAAGTCTCCTACTGCGGCATGGGTCCTCAGGAGAGTTACCCGGATAAACACCGCGCGTCCAGCTACGGCCTCTATCACAACGCGGTAAAAGAGCTTCACGAAGATTATCTGCGTCCGCAGGAAAACGGAAGTCACTGGAACTGCGACTACATCACAGTCTCCGGTTCCCGCGCCTCCCTTACAGCGGTCAGCTGGACGCCGTTCTCCTTCAACGCTTCCCCCTATACTCAGGAGGAGCTGACGCAGAAAGCGCATAATTACGAACTCGAGCCGTGCGGCGACACCGTACTCTGCCTCGATTACCGTCAGAACGGCATCGGCTCCAACAGCTGCGGTCCGGAGGTTCTGGAGAAATACAGGCTGGATGAGGAGAGCTTTACGTTCGATATTGTTCTGATTCCTGCAAAATAATAACAGACAGTCTCAGACAGGGGCCGTGAAAAATGAAAATTCATTTTTTCACGGCCTCTTCTTGCTATAAAAGATTAAAAGAAAACAAAAAAAATTCTTGTTTGACCGAAAAAAGTACATTCAAAAAAAGAATTTGTTGTTTATACTAAAGTAAA
>CAKNMY010000036.1 GCA_930989745.1 uncultured Lachnospiraceae bacterium
TGGAATACCAGAAGGCCGAGGACGGAAAGACACGGGAGTTTTTCCGGGCAATGCGGCTGTACCAGGATCAGTACGGCGGAATAGGATATATTATCTGGACAACCATGGGCATGCTCCGGGAGGCGGCAGCAAGTATCTATGCACTGGCCTTTGTGGTGATGATGTTCTGGAAGGTTCCGGTTGGGGAAAAAGGATTTTTTGCTTCCTGGTATTCGGGCGCGTTTCTCATACTCTGCTTTATTGTTCTGTTTTCGCTCAGCTACAGGATGCAGAAGAAAGCGAGCGCAAAGAGGGTGGAACTGGATCAGAACATGATGGAAGAAAACGGTATTTTCAAATATGCGTATCTGAATGCTATCGATTACAGGAACGGGAAGGATATCCGGATCTTCCGCTTGCATCCAATACTTGAAAAACTGATCCGTCTGATCGATATGGATCGGATAGAAAAGTGGTCTTTCTGGAATGGAAAGTGTCAGGCGGGAATTACCTGCCTGATGCAGGCGGTCATGGCGCTGGCCTACGTCTATGTGGGCGGCAAGGCGATGAGCGGCGCGATCAGCATCGGTTCGGTGCTGATGTATGCGGGAGCTATCAACCAGCTTTCCACCTCGGTGGCGGGCTGTATCCGGCTTTACGGGGAATGTGTCAACCGCATGTTCTATACGGGAAAGATCAGGGAATTTCTCAACACCCCTGATATGGAATATGACGGCACGCTTCCGGTGGAAAAGCGGGACGATGCGAGATATGAGATCTGCTTTGAGGACGTGACATTTACCTATCCCGGAACGGAAAAGCCCGCGCTGGATCACGTGAGCCTGAAGTTTGAGATCGGAAGCCGGACCGCGCTGGTTGGAAGAAACGGATCGGGCAAGACGACACTGATTAAGCTGCTCTGCCGTCTTTATGAACCGGATTCAGGAAGAATTCTCTTAAACGGCATTGATATCCGGTATTTTGAATATAAGGAATATGTTCAGCTCTTTTCTGTGGTATTTCAGGATTTTCACCTCTTCGCTTACCCGATAGGAGAAAATATCGCAGGATCGAGACATGTGGACGAAGAGCGCGCCTGGGACGCGCTTGAAAAGGCGGGAATGAAGGAACGCGTGATGGAGATGGAGGATAAGCTCGATACGCTGCTGTATAAGAACACCGGGGAGGGCGTAGAGATTTCCGGCGGCGAGGCGCAGAAGCTGGCGCTTGCCAGAGCACTGTATAAGGACGCTCCGTTTGTGGTTCTCGATGAACCCACCGCAGCACTTGACCCGTTTGCGGAGGCGGAAGTGTACGAACACTTTAAGGAGCTTGTTCGCGACCGTACTTCCATCTATATCTCGCACCGTATGAGCAGCTGTAAGTTCTGCGATGAGATTCTGGTGCTGGACGAAGGGAAGATCGCGGAGCGGGGAACGCACAGTGAGCTTCTGGAACGAAACGGAATTTATGCGGGGCTTTACCGGACACAGGCGCAGTATTATGCGTGAGCAGGCTGGAAGATAAGCTTTTTGGGGATATCAGTATTCACATGATGCATAGCGCAATGCGGGATTGATATTGTACTTTTTCGGATTTCATATTTATAATTAATACTGTAAAAAGGAACAGGGAGTGCGGCAGACGGCAAGGGAAAGCGCCGGACCGAAGCAGCACGCACCCGCGGAAAATAAGGAGGAAATGATCATGGAATATGTAACATTAAATAATGGAATAAAGATGCCCCTGGAAGGTTTTGGAGTATTTCAGGTACCGGACCCCGCACAGTGCGAGCAGGCAGTGCTTGACGCCATTGCAAGCGGCTATCGCCTGATCGATACGGCTGCTGCATACATGAACGAGGAGGCTGTTGGAAAAGCCATCGCAAAATGCAAAGTGCCAAGAGAAGAGCTGTTTATCACCACAAAGCTGTGGGTGCAGGACGCAGGCTATGAGGAGGCAAAAAAAGCGATCCAGACATCTCTCGATAAGCTGGGACTTGACTACCTGGATCTGTACCTGATCCATCAGCCGATGGGAGATTACGTGGGAGCGTACCGCGCCATGGAAGAGGCTTATAAAGAAGGAAAGCTGAGAGCCATCGGCGTGTGCAATTTCTATCCGGCGCGCCTTGCGGATCTGTGCGAGACCGTGGACGTAATCCCGGCTGTCAATCAGGTGGAACTGCATCCGTTCTTCCAGCAGGAGAATGCCCTTGCTCTTATGAAGGAATACAACGTGACGCCGGAGGCATGGGGCCCGTTCGCGGAAGGCAATCATGGAATCTTCACCCATCCGGTGCTGACAAAGATCGGAGAGAAATACGGCAAGAGCGCCGCGCAGGTAGCGCTTCGCTGGAACGTGCAGAGAGGCGTGGTAGTGATTCCGAAATCTGTACACAAAGAGCGTATGGAGCAGAACATGAATATCTGGGATTTTAAACTCAGCGATGAGGATATGGCGGAAATCGCTGCTCTGGATCTGGGACACAGTGAGATCGTAAACCATGATGATCCGGGATTTGTGAAGATGCTGCACAGTATGAAAGTACATGACTAATGCAGTGAGGAGTGTTCCGCAAAAATGATCTTTTATTTTACCGGAACCGGAAACAGCCTTTACGCGGCAAAGCAGCTCGATCAGGAGCTGATCAGTATCCCGCAGGCCATGCACAGGGAAGAGCAGACGTATCGGGCGGTTATCATCGGAATTGTCTGCCCGGTTTACGGGCATGAGATGCCCGCTATGGTAAAGGAATTTCTGCGAAAGGCAAAATTTCAGACGAACTATCTCTATCTGATTCTGACCTACGGAAATATTCACGGCGGCGCTGCGGAACTGGCGCAGAAAGAGCTGAGATCTGCCGGAAAAAACGCGGATTATATTAATACGCTGAAGATGGCGGACAATTATCTTCCTGCATTTGACATGGAGGAACAGACTGCCTCAGAACCCGGGAAAAAGATAGAGGAACATCTTGGCAGAATACGGGAGGACATTGAGGCGGGAAAGAAGTGGATTCAGCCGGCCTCAAAGGCAGACCGCGCATGGCATCAGAAACACCTTGAGCGGCAGGCGGCGGTTCCCTCAGATCAGTGGAGACATATCTATGACGTGACGGAGGAATGCATCGGGTGTGGAATCTGCACCCGTGTCTGCCCTGCGGGATGCATTCATCTGGAAAAAGGACGGGCAGTCCATACAATGGAGAACTGCCAGATGTGCATGGCGTGTATCCATCACTGCCCGCAAAACGCGATCCGTCTGACCATCCCCGAAAAGAATCCGGCGGCGCGCTTTCACAATAGTCATATCCGGCTGACCGAGATCGTGAAGGCGAATGATCAGAGCGGATGGGAGGCGCATAGATAGCGCGGGACATTTTGTTCCGCGCATTTTCCGGTGGCAGGTTTCCCAAAGCCGTGGTAGACTGTAGGATAAAGACAGGAAAAACGGCTGGAGGGTGAAACCATGAAAGTATTGATTATAGAAGACGACAAAGGCCTGCGCACCGGGCTGGCGTTTGCGCTTGCGCAGGACGGCATGGAAACGGTGTGCGCCTCCGATGTGGAAGAGGGACTCCGATTGTTCCGCAGTGAAAATCCTGACGGGATCGTGCTGGATCTGAATCTGCCGGACGGGGACGGCAATGAGCTGTGCCGGAGTATCCGCAGGACATCGCAGATTCCAATCCTGATGCTCACCGCGCGGGATATGGAGACGGACGAGCTGATGGGGCTGGCAAGCGGGGCGGACGATTACATGACGAAGCCCTTCTCCGTGGCAGTGCTGAAGATGCGCTTAAAGAAGCTGATGGAGCGCGCCGCGCAGCCTCAGAGCGCCGAAGCGAACGAGATTCACGCGGGAGGGGTCTGCATGGATCTGTCCGGAATCCGGGTCACGAAGGACGGCCAAGATCTGGAGTGCAGTGTGACGGAATACCGGCTTTTAAGATACTTTCTCGAACATCCCGGACAGGTGCTGACGCAGGATCAGATTCTGGGCGCGGTCTGGGACAGCGAGGGAAGGTATGTAAATGCCAATACGCTCCAGGTAAATATCCGCAGGCTGAGAAGAAAGCTGGGGGATGACCCTGCGAATCCCCGGTATATCCGTACAATCCACGGCATCGGGTATCTGTGGGAGG
This sequence comes from uncultured Lachnospiraceae bacterium, assembly GCA_930989745.1. Classification (GTDB taxonomy): domain Bacteria; phylum Bacillota; class Clostridia; order Lachnospirales; family Lachnospiraceae; genus Egerieimonas_A; species Egerieimonas_A faecigallinarum. Next base: position 4,127 of record CAKNMY010000036.1, read on the forward strand.
CAGCATGGTGACCGGAGGGCTTCTGGCACTTGCACTGGCTGCTCTGATCCTGATGGCGGCCGTTTACCGCAGAAGACTGCGCCGTTTTTCGCAGATTCTCAGCAGTTTCCAGAAGGACGGCACGCTGCCCTGGCAGGGAATGGAGGATACGATGGAATCCAAGCTGGAGAGTCAGCTTGTCAGCGCGCTTCGCAGAGTCTCCCTGCAGGAGGAGCGCGCCCGCAGGGAGAAGGATGAGACAGCGCGGCTGCTCTCTGATCTGTCTCATCAGCTCAAGACGCCGCTCGCGAATATTATTATGAATACGGAAATCCTGAGGGACAAAAACCTCGGGCAGGAGGAGCGGACACAGTTTCTTCTGCGCAATGAGGAGCAGGCACAGAAAATGCAGTGGCTGATGAAAAATCTTGTGAAGGCGTCCCGGCTGGAGCAGGGCGTGATATCGTTTGAATGTGAGAGCGCGCCGCTGCACGAGACGCTGGCGCGTAGCATCAGCGGGGTGTACGCGCAGGCGCGGGACAGAGAGATCGCCATTGAGACGGAGGAATTTCATCCCGTCTTTCCGGTGCACAATCCGAAGTGGACGTCAGAGGCGATTGGGAATATACTCGAAAACGCTGTGAAATATTCGCCGAGAGGCGGCGTGATCCGCATACGGGTGAGCAGGCTGGAAATGTATGTGAAGATCGAAATCCTCGATCAGGGGCCCGGCGTGCCGAAGAGTGAGTATAACAGTATCTTTCAGCGCTTTTACCGCGGCAGGGACGCGCAGCAGCAGGAGGGCAGCGGGCTGGGGCTGTATCTGGCGCAGCTGATCGCGCAGAGGGAAAAGGGATACATTACAGTCGGAGAAAACCCGGAGGGCACAGGAAGCTGCTTTACGCTGTTTCTTCCGCTGGCGTAAAGGACAAAAGGGGAGAGGAAAACCTGACAATACTGTCAGAATTTCCTCTCCCCTCTGTCATGCCGCTGTCAGGTCTGTGGGTTATAATAGAGACAGAAAAGAACACAGACCGGGAGGAATGACAGATGGAAATATTAAAGACAGTGGATCTCAGAAAATATTACGGCAGGGGAGAAGCGATGGTGAAGGCGCTCGACGGCGTGAGCCTGTCCGTGGAGCAGGGAGAATTTGCCGCGGTAGTGGGGAGCAGCGGATCGGGGAAATCTACGCTGCTGCACATGCTGGGCGGGCTTGACTACCCCACGCAGGGACAGGTGTTTGTGGACGGCAGGGAGATCTTTGAGCTCAATGAGACGCAGCTTGCGGTTTTCCGGCGCAGGAATATCGGATTTGTATTTCAGAATTACAATCTGATACCGGTGCTGAACGTGTATGAAAATATTGTGCTTCCTGTGGAGCTGGACGGTGAGACGCCGGACCGGGACTATATCGGGGAGATTATGAGCACCCTCGGGATTGAGGAAAAACGCTACAGCCTTCCCAATCAGCTCTCAGGGGGACAGCAGCAGCGCGTCGCCATCGCGCGGGCTCTGGCGGCAAAACCCGCGATTCTTTTAGCTGACGAGCCGACCGGGAATCTTGACAGCAGGACGTCTCAGGAAGTGCTCGGGCTTTTAAAGCTGACCGGAAAACGCTACTCTCAGACGATCGTGATGATCACGCACAGCGAGGAGCTGGCGCAGCTCTGCGACCGGATCATCCGGATTGAGGACGGCAGAATCAAAGGAGGCAGCGGGCGATGAGAAATTCAAACGGAAAGATTATAAGAAAGCTCTCCGCGCGCAGCATGAGGAAGAGCCGGATGAGAAATATCATTGCAGTCATTGCCATAGCGCTCACAAGCCTGCTGTTCACAGCGCTGTTTTCCATGGGAATGGATATCTATCAGATGATCCAGGATCAGACGATGGAGGAGGTGGGGACACGGGCGCATGCGGGACTCAAGGATGTGACGATGGAGCAGTATGAGCGGATTACGGACAATCCCCTGGTAACCTCCAGCACCTGGAATATTTTTCTGGGCGTTGCGGAAAATATCACAAAACGGCAGAGTGAGATCCGTGTGGCCGGAAATGAGGAGGAACTTGAGAATTCCTTTGCCGCCCTGCAGGAGGGCACATTTCCTCAGAATGAGGATGATCTTGTGACCGACACCATTGTGCTGGAGGAGCTGGGGATTCCGGCAGAGGTGGGAGAGAAGATTCATGTGGAATACACGTTTCACGGAGAAAAAATATCACAGGATTTCAGACTCTGCGGCTGGTATGAGGGAAGCGAGGTCAGTCACGCCAGCACGCTGTACGTATCTGAGGCATACTGGGATTCCGTACGGCGGAATGCGTCCTGGGAGGAGCTGCTCCAGTGGGACCGCGAGCATCCGGAAAATAACCACGCGGGGCTCGTTTCAGGAAATATTTTCTTCAAAAATTCGAGAAATATCGAGGAAAATATCCGCAGAATCATAGAGGACGCCGGGTATACGCCAGAGGGATCGGAGGAGGAAAACGGAGAGGTAATCTCATACGGAGTGAACTGGGCGTACATGTCGAGCAGGGCAGAGGGGATAGACCCCGTGTCGGCGGCAATCCTGATCGCGGCGTTTGCGGTGATTCTGATCACGGGTTATCTGATTATCTACAATATTTTCCAGATCTCCATTGTCAGCGATATCCGATTTTACGGGCTCCTAAAGACTGTGGGAGCCACAAAGCGGCAGCTTCAGAGACTGGTGTACCGCCAGGCGTTTCTGCTGTGCATCCCCGGGATTCCGCTGGGACTGCTGCTCGGCGCAGGGGCGGGGAAGCTGCTGCTGCCGCTGGCGCTGCGGATAATGAAGGATGGCCATACAGGGGAAACCGGGATGAACCCGTGGATTCTGGTATTCGGAGGCGCTTTTTCGCTGCTGACCGTCTGTATCAGCTGCCGGAAGCCCGCGAAGATTGCGGGAAACGTATCGCCCGTGGAGGCGGTTCGGTTTTCAGAGGGAGGCAGCGTGCGCAGAAAAGAGCGGAAGTCGCAGAAGGGCGCGGGAGTCCGCAGGATGGCGCTTGCAAATCTGGGAAGGAACAGGAAGAAGACAGCCGTTGTGATCAGCTCGATCTCGCTGGGAATCATTTTGCTGGAAACTGTGATGAGCGCGGTGGGGAGCTTTCAGATGGACGACTATCTGCAGAGCCGGATTGCAGGGGATTTCGAGATCGGAAGCGCGTCGATGTTCAATACAGGCTCGCTCGTTGCGGATTTCGAGATTGACGGCGCGTACCTTGCAGGCGCTGACAGCCAGCAGGGAATCCGGCAGACCGGCGAGATCTGGTGGGGCGGCTTCAGCTGGGAGGAACTCTCCGATGAGGCGTATGCCAGGTACAAAGAGCTGCTTGCGGAGGGAAAGTTCCGTATTGAGGAGTATGAAGAGGAGAGCGGCAGGCCGGATATGATCGCCGAATACCGCCTTCCCGTCCAGGAAGTGCGTTACGCTTACACGGCGGACATGCTTGAAAATCTGACTTCCGTAAAGGGAGAGATTGATCTGGAGAAATTTGCGGAGGGCGGATATGTGCTGGTTCAGCAGCAGGAGAATACGAATCGGGCAGAACCGGGCGATACGCTCTATGAGCCCGGCGATAAGATCACGCTCCAGTACACGACATCGCAGAGCGAGTACTATGAGGAGACGGACAGCAATGGGAATGTAAGCTGGGGCTATACAAATACAGAATCCAGAGAATACACGGTGATGGCGGTGATCGAAGAGATTCCGTACAGTATGCGCGCACCGTTCACGAACCTGAACGGGCTGACGACCGTGGTGCCGCTCGAAGACTTAAAAGAAGCACCCAGTGCGGAGATGATAGCCAAAACGTACGAGGTGGAAGAGGAGAGTCAGGAGGCGTTTGAGAATTATCTGAAAGCCTACACGGAACAGGAAAATACGTCCATGGCGTACCTCTCCAAACCCAAGCTGATGGAAGAATTCTCGGACATGATTCAGAGTATATCCGTGATCGGCTATACGCTCTGCGCCGTGATCGCGCTGATCGGGATTCTGAACTTCGCGAACTCCATGCTCACAGGAGTAATTTCGAGAAGGCAGGAATTTGCCGTACTCCAGAGCGTCGGAATGACGAAGCGGCAGCTGCGCGGCATGCTGCTGTGGGAGAGCGGATATTATCTGATTATCTGCGCAGCGGTCAGCGTCACGGTGGGCAGCCTGCTCTCCTGGAAGCTGGTCAGCGCGCTGAACGGGGTGATCCTCTGCTTTGAGTACCATTACACGGCGCTGCCGTATCTGATCATGCTTCCTGCGATCGCTGCCGCAGGAACCGCAGTTTCACTCGGCGCTTACCGCCAGGCCGGAAAGAAGAGCGCAGTGGAATATCTGCGGGAGGCGCAGTAAGCAGTATGCCCCCTGTCAGTCGCGACAGGGGGCATGAAAGCGCATTTCTTAAAACTTCCGTCTCCACAGTTCAGGGGAGAGCAGAAGCAGGTACGGGAAGATTTCCAGCCTTCCCAAAAGCATATCCGCACAGAATACGAGCTTTGACAGTACCGAGAACTGTGAGAAGTTTTCCACCGGTCCCACGAGTGAGATGCCGGGTCCTACGTTGTTCAGTGTGGTCAGCACCGCGCTGAACGAGGTCGCAAAGTCAAAGTTGTTGATGGATACCAGCAGTACGGAGCCTGCGAGCACCAGGATATAGCAGATAAAATAAATGTATACGCTGCGCAGCGTTTCCTTTCCCACGGTCTTTCCGTTGACGCGCACCAGGGTGACTGCCTTCGGGTGGGTGATACGGGTGATCTCCTGGCGAATGCTCTTAAAGAGGATCAGAAGCCTGGAGACCTTGATGCCGCCGCCAGTGGAACCCGCGCAGGCGCCGACGAACATGACGAAGAGCAGAATCGTCTTGGAAAGCTCGGGCCACATGTTATAGTCCGCGGTATAAAATCCTGTGGTGGTGATAATGGACGCCACCTGGAAGGATGAATAGCGGAACGCATGCAGCACGTTTTTGTAAATGGAAAGCGTATTCAGCGTGATCACCGCGATGGACCCCGCGATGATGAGCAGATAGGCTCTGACCTCCTCATTCTTCAGCGCGGACTTCCACTCCTTGCGCAGCAGCAGGAAATACATATTAAAATTGATGCCGAAGAGGATCATAAAGACCGTGATCACTCCGTCAATATAGGCGCTGTCGTAGTACGCGACACTCTGGTTGCGGTTGGAAAAGCCTCCGGTGCCGGCGGTGCTGAAAGCGTGCGTCAGCGCGTCGTAGAAGTTCATGCCGCCGAACAGCAGGAAGACAACCTCCAGCGCTGTCAGTGCAAAATACATCAGATACAGAAGACGCGCCGTATCTCTCGCTTTGGGAACGAGCTTGTCCGCCTCCGGACCCGGAACCTCCGCGCGCATCAGAAACATGGAACTCTTCTTTTCCAGATTGGCGATCATCATGACGAAAACCAGAACACCCATACCGCCGATCCAGTGGGTCAGGGAGCGCCAGAACAGCATGCCCTTGGGCAGAGCCTCGATATCCGTAAGGATGGTGGAACCCGTGGTCGTAAAACCGGATACAGTCTCAAAAAACGCGTCCACATAGCTTGGAATACTGCCCGAAAGCGTAAAGGGAAGCGCTCCGAATAAAGACCAGAGGATCCAGCCGAAGCCTACGACCGCGAAGCCCTCTTTTCCGTAGATGGTTCGGTTCTTCGGGACCGTCTTCCCGGTAAGGAAAAAGAGAAGTCCAAGCACTGCGGAGACAACGAGAAACCATATGCCCGACGGCTCCCGGTAAATCAGGGCAACAAGAGCCGGGAGCAGCAGGACGATTCCCTCCACTCCCAGCATCTTCCCTATGATATAGAGAATCATTCGATAATTCATTTCTATTTACCCCTCTCTCAGAATATCCTTCAGATCCTGAATACGCTTGTCCTTAGTCACGACAATGACGCTGTCGCCGACCTGAATGGAATCGTTGCCGTTCGGGATAATGATTTTGCGTCTGCGGGCAATGCACGCAATCAGGTTATTGGGCTTGATGGCGAGATCCTTCAGAGGGATGCCCGTGTAAGAGGCGGAGGATTTTACAATAAACTCCAGCGCCTCGATCTTACCGCCGACAAGCTGATAGAGCGTCTCCACATTGGCGCTGCTCTGAGAGTTCTTTCTGGCGCGCACGTACTGCCAGATACTGTTGGCGACCGCGGATTTTGGGGAAACCAGGCTGTTGAGCCCGAAATCACGGATCATCGCGGCACGGCGGTCTTCGTTGATTTTTACAATAACTTTAGAGACATTCTGGCTGCGGGCAAAGAGCGACATGATAATGTTCTCCTCATCCATTCCCGTGAGCGCGATGAAGGCGTCCGTATTTGCGATGCCCTCCTCCACCAGAAGATCGTGATCTGTGGCGTCGCCGTTGATGATGGTCGCTTTGGGGAGCAGCTCGCACAGATGCTCACATTTGTCCTCCTGGATCTCGATGATCTTGACCTGAATGCCCATGGCAATCAGGCGGGAGGCGAGATAATAGCTGACTCTGCCGCCGCCGCAGATCATGACGCGGCGGATTTTATCGCGTCTGCGGGCGCCGAAGAGCTTGAAGAACTTTTCCAGCTCGCGGTGCTCCGCGGCGATATGAAGCGTGTCCTTCTCACAGACTGTATAGTCGCCGTCAGGGATAAATACGTCTCCGCCGCGTTCCACAGCGCAGACAAGGATCTTGACCTGATACCGCGTATATAAATCGGCCAGAGATACGCCGATGATGGAACTGTCAGCAGGCGGCTGGAATTCTACAAGCTCCACGCGCCCCTTGACGAAAGTCTCAATTTTGCTGGCGTCAGGAAAGATAGTCAGCCTGGAAATCTCCTCCGCCACGATCAGTTCAGGATTTACCGCCATGCTCAGATGGAGATCCTGTTTCAAAATATCAATCTGCTGATAATAAATCGGATTGCGTACGCGGGCTATGGTATGTTTCGCGCCCAGCCTGCGGGCAATAAGACAGCTCAGCATGTTGCACTCGTCGGTGGAGGTGCAGGCAATTACAAGATCCGCATGGGCGACGTCCGCCTGGGCAAGCACATCGGCGCTGGCGCCGTCTCCATGAATACAGATAATATCCATGCGGTCTATGGCTTCTTTGAGCTTCTTTTCATTGTTGTCGATCAAGACGACGTCATAATCTTCCTCGGAGAGCAGTTTGGCGAGCTCATTGCCGACTTTTCCGTCTCCGATAATGATGATATTCATAATCTTTTGTCTCCTAGTCCTTTCCCTCATACTGAAACCCAGACGATTATAGCACTTAGGGAGCAAAAGTACAATTCATTTTACAAAGATATGATGTAAAGATGCAGAAAAACTATGAAGATATAGAAGAAATTTCTGTACTTGGCAGTTCTTCTGCTGTAAAATGGAAATAGAAGCGACCGGATTACCGACGAAAAGGAGGAGAAGAGAACATGAGTATACCTACACCAAAACAATATATTTCAGATTTTGAACAGCTGGGCTTCGGCATGTTTGTACATTGGGGGCTGTATTCACAGCTTGGCAAAGGCGAGTGGATATGGAATATCGGCAAAATGGACGGAGAGGAATACTGTAAACTGAAGGATTCCTTCACCGCGGAGGATTTTGACGCGGATGAGCTGGTTCTGACTGCCAAAAAGGCGGGATGTAAATATATTACCCTCACAACCAGGCATCATGAGGGATTTTCCCTTTATGACACCTGCGGGCTCAATGAGTTTGACGCGCCCCACAGTCCGGCCGGGCGGGATTTGATACGGGAATTTGTAGACGCCTGCAATCGTCATGATATCGTTCCGTTCTTCTACCACACGACTCTGGACTGGCACCATCCCGACTTTGAGGGGAATTTTGACCGTTATCTGGAGTATTTGAGACAGAGCGTGGAAATCTTATGCAAAAATTATGGAAAAATCGGCGGTCTGTGGTTTGACGGCAACTGGTCAAAACCGGATGCGGACTGGAAAGAGGATGAGTTATACGCCACCATACGCAAGTACCAGCCGGAAGCCATGATCATTAATAATACGGGGCTGAGCGCCCGTGGAAAGCTTGGAAATCCGGAAATCGACGCCGTCACATTTGAAAACGGTCAGGCAGAGCCCATGAACCGGGAAGGCATGGAGAAGTACGTTTCAGCCGAAATGTGTCATACCATCAATGATCATTGGGGTTACGGCAGCGGCGACATTAATTATAAGTCGCCCAGAGAGCTGATTGAAAGTCTGTGTAACTGCCGCAGGGTAGGCGCCAACTATCTTTTAAATATCGGACCGGAGGGACAGGGGAAAATCAATTCTTACCAAAGAGAGCTGCTCCTGCTGATCGGCCGCTGGATGGATGTGTTCGGAGAGGCTGTATATAACGGCAGGCCGTACGCTGCAAAATGTGATGGAAAGAGTTTCATATTAAAAAGCGCGGATGGAAAACATATCTACATATTTGCCTATGACCTGGGAACTGCCGGTGACAGCAATGTAATTGTGGACGGCAGACCTGTTGGAAATTATATTTTTGACGGTGTACAGGAGAAAATTTCTTCCATAGAATGGATGGACAATGGGGAGAAGCTGGATTTCTTCCAGGATCAGGAGAAGCTTCGCATCAATATGACAAAATATCCGTATGGAACTTCCTACATTGTCAGAGTGGCAAAAGGGGAAATCGTTCCTTCCGATCAGGTTTATGAGGGGGTATAGCATGGGAAGAGAAGTGCATTACAAGGATATAAAAAGTAAGTTTTTGAAAATAGTGAAACCTTAAGCTGGTTGTTTGAAAAACACTTGACATTCCTCTCTCACAGGTATACGATTAGCATAAACTACAAATGTAGAAAAAGTGAGGAGGAGACCCATGAGAAAAAAGTTATCTTTGTTACTGGCTGTCAGCATGGCAATAGCATCCGGCACAGTTCCGGTGCAGGCCTACGATGTTCCGCAGCCATCCGTATCCATCGAATATACGGATATGCAGAATGAAGAGACCGTTTCCGGGGATCAGCAGCAGATCGGACAGGAAACGCCGGAAGAGAACGCACAGCCCGCGGACAGTGAACAACAGACGGCGGCTCCTGTATTGCCCGGCAATACAGAAGAGCCCAAGACAGATCTCCCGGAGCAGGATGACGAAGAGACGCCTGAAGCAGCAGACGACGGCCAGATCTCCGGCGAGGAAGATGATTCCGGTGACAGTGCGGCAGCTGCGGATGAACAAACAGACAGCGTGGAGGACGCTGAGGCGGAGAATCAGCCAGTGCCTGAGCAGGCGGAAGACGCGTCTGCCGTGCAGGAAGCTGCTCTCACCCAGGAGATCATCGATGGCAGAAAATATCTGGTCTATCCTGACGGAACGCATTTTACAGGGTGGTATGCGATGACGGAGAACTGGATGCTGTACTTTGATCCCACGGCGGACGGAGCCGCGGCAACAGGACTGACCTGGATCGAAGACAAGATGTATCTCTTCGATGGAAACGGAATTCTGCAGCGGGGACCGGGCACGCCTGTGATTGACGGCAGCAAATATTATATCAATAGCGACGGAACGCTGCGCACCGGCTGGGTAAGGCTCGGAAGCTGGACGATGTATTTTGACCGCAGCACGGGAGCGGCGCATACCGGAATTTCCGAGGCGGACGGCAGCTATTATCTGTTTAACGGCAGCGGCATCCTGCAGGAGGGAAGCGGAATTCCTGTAATTGACGGAAATAAATACTGGATGAACAGCGACAGTTCCCTGAACAGCGGATGGCTGGATATGGGAGCGATCAAAATGTATTTTGATCCGGCAACCTTCCGGGCAGCGAAGGGAGTTACCGTCGTGGACGGAAAGAAGTATGCGTTTGACGCAAACGGATGTCTGCTGACAGGCAGCGGAACGCCGGTGATCAATGGGAAGAAATACTGCTTTAATCCGGACGGAACGGTAAATACGGGATGGTATACGCTGGGGAACTGGACCTTCTATTTTGATCCGCAGACAGGGGCAGCGGCTGTGGGCGTTGTGACGATCGATGGGGAACAGTACTTCTTCAACGCGAGCGGTGTGAAGCAGGAGTGGATGGCGACAAAGGCGGAGCAGTACGCCTATAAGACGCTCAATGAGATCGGATGGGATCTGCGGGCGGCCTATAACTGGGCGGCAGCCATGCCGTATTACAGGATGAGCCCGGATGTGGTTCCTGCAGGAGTGGATCCCACGCAGTGGTACGCCGAATTTGGCTTCGAGAATCATACGGGAAATTGTTATGTGATGGCGTCCACGTTTTACTATATGGCAAGGCTGCTGGGATACGATGTGCACAGAGTCAACGGCTATGTACCCATCAGCGCTACGGAATATAATCCGCACGGCTGGTGTGAGATTGACATGAACGGAACCACTTATGTTTTTGATCCGAATTTTACGAATGAGATGCACATGAACGGTTATCAGATCACATACGGAAGCTCCGGAACATGGAGGTATTCCTTCTACAGCAGAATCAACTGAATACAGGGCGCCGCGGCGGCGGGCAGTCTGCCTGACGTATGCGGCGCCCTTTGCGTAACAGTTCAGCCTTGCTGAACCGTTACATGCAAAATCCATTTATAATCGCCTTCGGCGATGGGATTTTGCACTCCTGAATCACGTTCTTACGGTCTGCGCAGCATGTGCGCAGACCTGGCTGAACTGTAACGCCTTTTATGCCAAATTTTAAGAATGTGTTGCCCGGAATTTACAGAAATGTTATAATAAAAATAATTTTGCATATGAAACTGTGCTGCAGATCAGGCGTCAGCCCGGTATGCAGCGAAAGATACTGTGAGAAAATTACAGGGAGTACGTACGTTATGCGCAACAATAAATTTGAACAATATAAACGGATGCTGCGGATCATCACGGTGGCGCTGATCGTGGCGGTCGAGACGCTGATTTTTTATATCACCTGGAGAGGCTGGTACAGTGACGACATCTATCTGTACAAGTTTGCCGTGAAGGGACACTGGTTTATGATCGGGATGTATGTCCTGTTTTCGATGCTGTTTCTCTATATCTACGGAGGATTGAAGCTCGGATATTTTAAGCAGGCCAATATGATCTATTCGCAGTCGCTGTCAGTCGTCTGCGTCAATGTGATCACCTATCTGGAGATCGTTCTGCTCTACCGCGAGGTGGCGCCTCCGCTGCCGCTGGTCGTGATGACGGGTGTGGATATCGTTGTCATCGCAGTGATGTCCTTTCTGTTTGACAAGATTTATACGAGACTGTTTCCGCCGAGACGGACGCTTTTGATTTATGGAGAAGATCACGAGGAAGTTCTGTTTCCCAAGATTATTAAGCGAAGGGACAAGTATATTATTGAGCGCAAGGTGTCCGATGAGGTGGGATTTGAGGCGCTGAAAGAGATGATTGTGGAGTATGAGGCCGTGATTCTGAGCGATGTGCACGCCCCTCTTCGAAATACGATCCTGAAGTTCTGTTACGGACACGCGATCCGCGTGTATATGACGCCGAAGATCTCCGATATCATCATCCGCAGCTCTGAGATGCTGCATTTGTTTGATACGCCGCTGCTTCTGGCGCGCAATTATGGCCTGACCTTTGAACAGAAGGTCTTAAAGCGCGGTATGGATATCGTCTGCTCACTGCTGCTGATTTTGGTGACTTCGCCGCTGATGCTGATCGCGACAGCCGCCATCCGGCTGTATGACCATGGCCCGGTGTTGTTTAAGCAGAAGCGTCTGACAATAGACGGGAAGGAATTTTATGTGTATAAGTTCCGCAGCATGATTGTGGACGCGGAGAAGGACGGAGTGGCGCGGCTGGCGACAAAGAATGATTCCAGGATTACTCCGGTGGGCAAGGTGATCCGCAAGCTGCGCATCGACGAGCTGCCGCAGCTCTTCAATGTGCTGAGCGGGGATATGAGCCTCGTCGGCCCGCGCCCGGAGCGCCCGGAGATTGCCGCTGAGTACGAGCAGGATACCCCGGAATTTGCCTACCGCCTGAAGGTTAAGGCGGGGCTGACCGGTTACGCGCAGGTTTACGGAAAGTATAACACCACGGCTTACGACAAGCTGAAGCTGGATCTGATGTACATTGAGAGCTATTCCATTCTGGTGGACATCAAGATTCTGATTATGACATTTAAGATCTTATTCATGGAGGAGAGTACGGAAGGACTGGACGAGGATCAGACCACGGCATCCACAGTGAAAAAGACAAAAAAAGACGAATAGAGCCTGCCGGGGAAAGGAAGTTTTATGGAGAATAAGATCAAGGTCAGCGTCATCATGCCGGTCTACAAAGTGGAAGAATATGTGGCGCGGGCAATTGAGAGTATACAGGCGCAGAGCCTGAAGGAATTTGAGTTTTTTATCGTGGACGACGGTTCGCCGGACAACAGCGGGGCAATCTGCGACCGCTATGCGGCGGAGGACAGCCGCATCCGCGTGATTCACAAGGAGAACGGCGGCGCTCCCAGCGCCCGCAATACCGCTATGGATCTGGCGTCAGGGGAATACATGTATTTTATGGATTCGGATGACTGGGCGGAGCCGCAGATGCTCGAGGAGATGTACGCGCTCGCGAAGCGGGACAATGCGCAGCTGGTGGTGGCGGGATTTTATATTGATACCTATTATGAAGAGGACCGCTTTCGCACCGATGATTTTTATGTAGCGGACGCCGTGTATCCGGACAGAGAGAGTTTCCGCAGAAACGCATATGCTCTGTTTGACCGGAACCTGCTGTATACGCCGTGGAATAAGCTGTATGAGTCCAAGTATATACAGGAGAATCGCCTGCGCTACCCTGAGACGCTGTGGGACGATTTCCCGTTTAATCTGAGCGTGGTGGAAAATATCGAACGCGTGACAGTGACTTCGCGTCAGTATTACCATTTTATCCGCAAGCGCGCTGAGTCAGAGACGGCTGCATACCGTCCGGATATGTATGAGAAGCGAGAAGAGGAGCACGGGTGGATGGTGGAACTCTACAAAAAGTGGGGCGTGTTTGACGCGCAGAGCAGGGAAATGATCGCGCGCAGATATATAGAACGGTTTCTCGGCTGTGTGGAAAATCTGACAAATCCGAAGTGTAATCTGACATACGCGCAGAAGCGCCGGGAAGTAAAGCGGATGCTGTCCAAGCAGAGAGTGACGCAGACCGTGCGTCTGGCAAAGCCGCATTCTTTTTACATGAAAGTGCTGCTGCTTCCGGTACGCTGGAAGAACGTCACGCTGACGCTGCTGGAGGCGTCGGCGATCACTTTTGTCAAGACGCGCAGCACGAAGCTGTTTGCGAGATTAAAGGCAGGGAGGTAGCGGCATGGGAGAGCAGGCAGAGCCGTTTCTGAGCGTGATCATGCCCGTCTACCGGGCGCAGGAGTACCTTGCGGAGAGTATAGAGAGCGTGCTCACGCAGACTTTTGAAGATCTGGAGCTGATCCTTGTGGATGACTGTTCGCCGGATGAAAGCGGCGCGCTCTGTGAGAAAGCCGCCGCGCGGGATTCGAGAGTGCGGGTGCTGCATCTCAAAGAAAACCAGGGCGCCGGAAGGGCGAGAAACGCGGGCATTGAGGCGGCGCGCGGACAGTATCTCGCGTTTATGGACGCGGACGACACGATGGACAGCGACATTTACGAGAAAGCATGCCTTTCGCTGAAGGGAGCAGCGCGCGACATGGCAGTGTGGGGCATCACCGAGGAGTATTTTGACCGGTCGGGAGCGCTCGCGTACACGAATGTGATTTCACTTCCAGACACAGACTGCGATACTGTGGAGAAGGTCCGCGACATGATCATCCTTCTGGAGGAGAAGATTCTGTTCGGCTACCAGTGGAATCACATTTACCGCACAGAGCTGATCCGAAAGCACGGAATCCGCTTTGAGGAGTCCATCATTTACGAGGATTATTTCTTTAATCTGGATGCTGCGAAGCACATCCGGAGTATGGCAGTACTGTCCGCGCCGGGATATCACTATAAGAAGCGCATGAATGACAGTATTACCACAAAGTTTATTCCGGAATACTTTTCGCTCGCCACCAGGAGGATAAGCAGCATGGAGGAGCTTTACCGCGGCTGGGGCGCGCTCGACGGCGCGCCGCGGGAGATTCTCGGAAATATGTATCTGCGGTATATTCTTTCCGGACTTATGCGAAACTGTGATCCGAGAGCAGAGATGGACGGCAGAGAGCGCCGCGCGTGGGTGAAAAGACTGATTGCCACCCCTCTTTATATGGAAACGGCGGCCGTCTGTCAGGCTAAGCAAAGGCCGCTCAGACTGCTGCAGAAGTTTCTCAACAGCGGAAGCGCTTCGGGCGCGCTGGCGATGGGGAGGGCAGTGTACCTGGTTAAGGAGAAGGCTCCGCTGATCTTTGGAAGATCCAGGAAGATTACGTGACAGAGAGTGAACCAAACGAAAGGACCGAGAAAGCTATGGAACGGATACTCGTATACGGGATGACCGACAATCTGGGAGGAATTGAGACGTATATCATGATGCTGTACCGCCGTATGGACAAAACGCGCATGATTTTTGATTTTGTCACGGATTTTCCGTCCATGACATTTGCGGATGAGGTCAGCCGGGCGGGGAGCAGGATTTATTATATTCCCGCGAAGGGAAAGGATCTGAAAGGCCACCTGCGGGAAATGAACCGGCTGTTAAAGGAGCACCCTGAGTATAAGGCGGTATATTTTAACATTGTGGACGCGGGGGCGGCTGTCACAATGAGCGCTGCATGGCGGCAAAAGCGCCGCGTGATCGCGCATGCGCACAACAGTTCCAGCGGAAATCAGACACTGCAGAATATCTGCCGTCCTCTGCTCGGCGTTTTTGCAGGCAGGTGGCTTGCGTGTTCCCGGACTGCCGCGCGTTTTATGTTCGGCGAGCGGACGGCTCAGAAGGCGGAGATTATCCCGAATCTCATCGACGCGAAGCGGTTCGCCTATGACCCGGAACTGCGTCAGAGGACCAGGAAGGAACTGGGGCTTCAGGATGAAGACTTTGCGCTGATCCATGTCGGAAGGCTCGACTGGGAGAAGAACCCGAAAGAGCTTCTGGAGATTTTCCGCGGCATCCGCGTCCGGGAGCCGCGGGCGCGCCTTTTAAGCATCGGCAGCGGTCCGATGGAGGGCGAAGTTCACCAGTACGCCCGCCAGCTGGGGATTGACGAGAGTGTCGGATTTCTCGGGCGGCAGGAGGATATCGTGCCGTATCTGCAGGCGGCGGACGTATTTGTGCTCCCGTCAGTCTATGAGGGCTTCGGCATCGTAGCTGTCGAGGCGCAGGCGGCGGGGCTTCCGTGCGTACTCTCAACCGGTGTGCCTGAGGATGTAAAAGTTACGGAAAATGTGGAATATCTGCCTGTTCAGGAGCATGAGCGGTGGACAGAGGCGGTTTTAAAGTTCCGGAATATGCCCCGCGCCTGCACAACGGAACAGATTATTTCCGCCGGATACGATATCAGCCGTGTGCCGCAGGTGATCGGGATGCTGGAAGATTTTTTTGGTATTGGGTCGGAGAAAGGCCAATGATCTTCTTAAAGCATCTTGAAAAGTAGTTTACATCCTCAAAGCCGGTCTGCTGCGCGATTTCCGATATCGGCAGTTCCGGATCGCTGTACATGATGGAAATGGCTTTCTGGATGCGGAGATTCTGAAGGTACTGTTTTGGCGTAAGCCCCATCATTGCCTTGAATAAGCGGATGAAATAGTCGGTGCTGATGTTCAGGGAGGCAGCCAGGCTGCTGATCTGCAGAGGGCTTTGGTATTCCTGGTTCATATAGAGCAGGGCTGTTTTGATCCGCTCATTCTGTACGGTCAGGGAATGAGGCCGTTCCGTAAAGGCATTCTCCCGCAGCAGCACGTCAAAAATGGAGAGCAGCGCGATCTGGATCGGCAGCGCGTTTGCGCGGGGATCGGCGCTGTATTTCTCCAGATACTGCATTTGTCTGAGGATCTCCCGTTCGTAAGGTTTTTCTCCAGTGATATGCTGCGTCAGGCTAATGGAATCAGATTGGAACCTGGAAAAACAGCGCTGATAAATATAGCTTTCCGAATCAGGGCATAAAAATTTGAGACCGAACACAAAACAGTGATAGGCTGAACCGCTGCGGATTTCGCGGTTAGAGACTGCGTGGATCGCATAGCGGTCGATCAGGAGCGCCTCGTCCTTCTGCACTGTAAACAGCCGGCCGTCTACGTAGAACTGAAGTTTTCCATCGCGGACATAGATAAATTCCCATTCATCGTGCCAGTGCGCGTCAAAAAAAAGACCATATCTCGAGCTGGAGTGAGGATAATAAGCGTAGTTGAATTCCTTGCTTCCATGCGTATAAATTTCTCTGGATATCATAGCAAATCAGCTGAACCTCCTTATTTTATATCGATATTGTATCAGAAAAGAATCCTGACGACTACTGAAATCCCAATTCCGGAGCGAAAAAAGATCGATTTTATGCTGAAAGAAGCGGATTTTGTTCTAACGTTTCCAGCCGGCGCATGCTATTATGAAATCAGGGGAAGAAGCCGGAGCTTTCAGGCGGAAAGCGCGCGGCACGGCTCCTTCAGAAAGCAGAAAATCGGGAGGGTTTTTGTATGGTTTATACAGCGGAAAATAAACTGATCCGGGAGTACGACGGAGAGAAGATGCAGATCGAGGCATTCGGAGAGAACAGCCTCAGAGTACGTGTCACCAGAAAGGACGCGTTTTCCGAAAATGACTGGGCGCTGATGCCGCAGGGAGAGCAGACGGCGCAGATCACGGTGATGCAGAACGCAAAGGGGGAAGACGGTCCGAAAGTTAATTCGGAAGAGCGCATTATTGAAGACGGCGCCGTTATGGTAAACGGCAAATTGAAAGTGACCGTAACAAAAGAAGGAAAACTGATTTTTGAAAACAGCAGGGGGGAAGTTCTGCTCAAAGAGCTGGAGTGTGACCGCCACAGCAGCCTGGGCATCCGCTCGCGGGAGCTGAAGAGTCTTCCGGGAGGAAATTTTAAGGCGCGGATGAAATTTGAAGGCAATACCGGGGAGAAGTTATTCGGCATGGGGCAGTACCAGAATGGAATCTTTAATCTGAAAGGCAGTATCCTGGAGCTTGCCCAGAGAAACTCGCAGGCATCCATTCCGTTCGTGTGTTCGAGCCTGGGCTATGGCTTTTTCTGGAATAATCCGGCAATAGGCAGAGCCTCCTTCGGCACGAATATGACGGAGTGGGAAGCTGAGAGTACGGCGCAGATTGACTTCTGGATTACAGCAGGGGACAGCCCGGAAGAAATTCTCAGGCAGTATATGGCTGTCACCGGAAGGCCGCCGATGATGCCGGAATACGGCATGGGCTTCTGGCAGTGCAAGCTGCGCTATCAGACGCAGGAGGAGCTGCTCTCCGTTGCCAGAGAGTATCACCGCCGGGGCGTTCCGCTGGATGTGATTGTGGCGGATTTCTTCCACTGGACGCTGGAGGGAACCTGGGCGTTTGACCCGGAATACTGGCCGGATCCCGAGGCAATGGTCCGGGAACTGGAGGAGATGGGCACAAAACTGATGGTATCCGTGTGGCCGACCGTATCCATTTATGCGCCGGACTACGGCCTGATGAGGGAAAAAGGCTACCTTGTCCGCTCTGAATCCGGAGTGAATATCAATATGCTGATGATAGACCCCACCTCTTTTGTAGATATGACCCATCCGGACGCCCGCGGATTTGTGTGGGATAAGATTAAGAAAAATTATTACGACAGCGGGATTAAGACGTTCTGGCTGGATGTGGCGGAACCGGAGTATTCCAGCTATGATTTTGAAAACTACAGATACCACCAGGGACCTGTGCTGGAGGTGGGAAACCAGTATCCCGTGTGGTACGCGAAGATGATATACGACGGACTGACCCGGGCAGGGGAACAGGATGTAGTCAGCCTGATCCGCTGCGCCTGGGCGGGAAGTCAGCGGTACGGAGCTCTGGTATGGTCCGGAGATATTCCGTCCACGTTTGAGTCCTTTAAGATTCAGATTATCTGCGGGCTGCAGATGGCAATGTCGGGAATTCCGTGGTGGACGACCGATATCGGCGGGTTCCATGACGGGGATATCCGCGATCCGAAATTTCAGGAGCTCTTGATCCGCTGGTTCCAGTACGGCGCTTTCTGTCCGGTTATGCGCCTGCATGGAAACAGAGCCCCCTATAAGGCCCCGCTGAGCAGCACGGGAGGCGGAAGGTGCGCAAGCGGCGCGGAGAATGAGATCTGGTCTTACGGGGAAGAAAACTATGAGATTATGAAAAAGTATATCGAGATCCGCGAGAACATGCGTCCGTATACCCGCCGGCTGATGCGGGAGGCAAGTGAAACGGGAGCGCCGGTTATGCGTCCGCTGTTCTATGAGTTCCCTGAGGATGAACGGGCATGGGAGATTCAGGACGAGTTCCTCTATGGAGACAAAGTCCTGGTTGCGCCGGTGACCGAATATTTACAGAGGGAGCGGGAGGTCTATCTGCCCGCTGGCGCGGACTGGACAGAGAAGAATACGGGCGAGAAATACCGCGGCGGACAGACGGTCCTGGCAAAGGCGCCTCTCAGTGTAATTCCGGTGTTTGTGAGAGAATAAAAGGAGGTTTTCAGCATGGAATTTACTTCGAAAAGACGTCTGCTGGCGGCAATCCGTGGGGAAGTAACGGATCACATACCGTTTTCCCCCTTCCTTGCCTACTATTTTGATTTCCTGCCGCGGGAAGTCCGGGAGAAGGGACAGCTCGAATATCTGAAGGCAATGGGGGCGGATCCCCTGCTTCGCGGCTTTATATCCGCCTATACGATCCGCCGCCGCGAGTGCTCTGTCACGGAAAAGAGAGAGGGCAATAAGCGATATATCACCACGCATACGCCCAAAGGGGATCTGCACTCCGTATATACGTATGTAGAGGAAGCCAATTCCTGGTTCCTGACGGAACATCCGGTAAAAGACATAGAAGATTTTCCGGCAGCCATGGCGCTGTATCGGGATATGGAAGTGGAGGAGAACATCCGGGAAGCAGACCGGCAGGTGGAACTGCTCGGAGAAGAGGGATTGCACGTCGCGCTGGTGGGCGCTGAGATGAAATCAGCCTATCAGCATATGCTGGAACATCTGATCGGAACGGAGAATCTGATTTATCTGACAATGGATTACCCGGATGAGGTCAGGGAACTGGTGGATCTTATTGCTGAGAAGAATCTGAAGACCGTGGAATGCACAGCGAAAAGCAGGATTGAAGTCTGCCTGTCCTGGGAGGACAGCTCCACGACGAATCTGAGTCCCACGCTGTACCGCGAATATATTCAGCCGGAAATTACGGCATGGAATCGGATGCTGAGAGAATCCGGAAAGATTTATATTCAGCATGCCTGCGGCCATATCAAAGATCTGCTGCTGCCGATGGCGGAACAGGGAGTGACGGGAATTGAATCCATCTCTCCGCCGCCGACGGGAAATGTGACGCTGGAGGAGGCAAATGCGGTACTGCCGCCGCAGGTGAGCCTGATCGGCGGCATCGAGCCGGTGCAGTTCCTAAACGATTCCGTGAATGAATTGCTCGAGTATGTGGATCAATTATGCCATAATGAAAGGGCGCGGCCACTGGACATTCCTACGGGAAAATTCTGCGGAGTACAGGAATCTTCCGAACGATCACCACAATCAGCGCGCAGAACGCGTATACGAGAAACGGCATGATGAGCATATATACGGCGGAATGATTAGATACCGCGCGGTTGATGTACTGGATCGGAAACATGTGGATCAGGTAAATGCCGAAGCTGGCGCCTGCCAGCGCGCGTACTGCTCCCGCAAGGTGAAGACGTCTGAGAAATCCCCATGGAACAGACTTTGCAAGCAGGAATACGGCGGCGCTCATCGCGGCTGTGGGCAGGGAATTATAGCTCAAAAATACAGACTGCGCGGTGTGCTCCGCCGAGCGCGCGATATCGTGATACGCTCCGAAATACATCCATACGGCGCCGAGGATTCCAGAGAGCCATATGAGCAGCTTCTGCCATCCTTTAAATTCCGTTCGTGCCATCAGCCATCCGAGGATTACAAATCCAAAATTTCCCGCGGTCAGCGGAAACGTAAAATCCGAGCTGACAGGAATTCCCGTGTAGTATGTAAAAAGCGGCAAAATAGCCGTAAAAAACAGGATCACAAGGTAAAAGTACCGGATGCGCCTGATATTTTCCGCGCGAAACAGCGGGGAGATCACGGGGATCGCAAGGTAGATCGCAAACAGCATGTAAAAGAACCAGTAAATGTTCTGGCAGCCGTTAGAGGTAAATGCTGTGATTACATCGCGCACGCCGCTGATCTGCGCCTGTCCGTTTACAACCTTCCATACCAGCCAGATCCCGCTCCAGAGCAGGAACGGCAGAAAAGTCCGAAGCAGCCGCTTCCGGAAAAAGACTGCCGTGGAATACTTCTCGCAGTAGGAGAGCAGATTCGCGCCGGTCAGCATCAGAAATACCAGTACCGCCCATCGCGCCAGCACCTGCAGCAGAAGAGAAAGCTTCCATACGCTGTCCGGCGTGTAAGTAAAAAAAGTGCCGGAACAGTGAAGCACCAGCACTGCAAAACAGGCGGCGATATTGAGAATGTCCATATACAGGAAACGCTGTGTTTCTGTCGGTTTTTCCATAATTCCCTCCAATGATGTTGGGGTCAAAAGGTATTTTGCCCCCTATGATATCGGATTGTTCCGTACTTCGTACTCTCACAATCCTCAAAAACATTCATAATCCGCTCATTTTTCTACGAAAAATGGCTCCTTATTCATGTTTTTGGCGGGTCCCAAGGTCAAAAATCCTCTCGCAAGCAAGCTTGCATCGGATTTCCGACCTTTTGACCCTGGTATCCTCCAATACTATTGTCCTAAACGTTAAGCGTATTTTATCACAAAGCGTGAGGAAATTCCAGGGAGTTTATTGACTCAAACAGCGCTCTGTGATAAGATGGATTTGTAGTAACAATTATCTTGTTTTTCTGAAAATATAACACGAAAGGCGGTGACCGCGTGGCAGAAAAAGATACTGCCGAAAAAATTCTTGAGGCATATAACAACCCCTGCCCCAGATATGCCTCTGCGGGTGATAGGTTACGACGGTGCCGAATACCGGGCGCAGCTTCTGGCTGACAATACAGCCAAAAGCAGATATCCTGTCGTAACACTTGTGCTATACTTTGGATATAATGGTCATTGGAAAAAACCACTCAGCCTGAAGGAACGGCTGAAAATACCTCCCCGGT
>CAKNMY010000037.1 GCA_930989745.1 uncultured Lachnospiraceae bacterium
TTCCCGCGTCTGCCTGTATTAATCCCGTGAGATGGCGGATCGTCGTAGTCTTTCCCGCGCCGTTCGGACCGAGAAATCCGTAAGATTCCCCTTCTTTCACAGACAGGTCAAGAGAGAAAATCCCTCTTCCTTTTCCGTAATCTTTTGTAAGACCTTCGGCCTGTATTGCATCCATCTTCTTTTTCCCTCCTCTTGCTGCTCTGTCATCGCGCGTTTAGAATGCCTGCTTCTCTCATAAGCCGATGCAGTTCTGTCCTCAGCTTCCGTTTTCTGTTTTCCAGCTCCTCGGTTGTGAGGCGGTACTTCTCATCATACATTTCTTCAGAGGGAAGCCTCCATACAGGGCCTCCGCCGGGAACATCCCCTGTTTTACGCGGGAAGAGATGCCAGTGCATATGGACAGCATTCCCCTTTCCCAAAAGTTCATAATTTAACTTTTCCGGTTGAAATGCCCGGTAAACTGCTTCTGCTGTCAGAGACATTTCATCGAGAAACCGATTTCTGAATTCCCGATCCAGATGATGCAGCTCACTGGCGTGCTCTTTGCATAAAAAGAGCGTATACCCCGGAAACCGCTGGTAATCTCCCAACACCACATATCCTGTGGAAAGCTCCTCCACAAAATAGGGATTTTCTCCCCGCCGTATCTGTTCTATTCTGCTGCATACAAGGCAATCACACATCTCACTGCCCCTCCTTCTTATTTTTTATTCTGTATATTTTTCTGATATAATACGCTGCCACCGCAAACGGCAGCAGAACGCTCGCCAGGGCAACCTGGGCGGGGAGGCTGACGGGCGGGAGAAGCACAAGAACGGCGGTAAACTTCTCCGCGTGCAGCAGCCGGTGCAGTGTCTCATAGATGGCGTCTTCCTGTTCCGGCTGCGGCTGAAACGGCAGATTCCATATCTGCGGAAAGTATTCCGCCGCTGTGATCAGCACGTAAATCAGCACTGCCAGTCCCACGGTCACCCAGAGCCGCTCCTTGCCCTCAATCGCGGAGTAACCGTACGCTCTGGGCAGTATATCCGGGAGGCTGTCCCATGCCATTCCGATCCGGACCGCGCCCCAGACGATCAGCGCCAGCCCCAGAATATCCCATATACGATAGCGCAGCGCGCGCATCCTCTGCTTTGCCAGTGGTCTCTGCCTGTCCGTCATATCCCATTTCTCCTCCCTTATCCTTCGCTGCTGCTTTTCACAAACGCCGCAATATCCGAGATAACCTGCTCGTCCACCTGCTGCGCGGCGTTATACGCCGAGGCGCCGTCCGACTTTTTTCCCTCCATAAACAGATGTGTCAGCCCCGGATAGCTGATGAACTGCCAGTTCTCCCTGTCTTCATACGCGTCCTTCCAGATTCCGAAGTCCTCCATCGTGACCTGATAATCCTCCTCGCCCTGAAGCACCAGGCAGGGTTCTGTCATTTCGGCGGCCATCGCCACCTGATCATAGGCGAGCAGATCTTTCCAGTAGGCGGGGTAGGCGTTCATTACCATCTCGTCCTCAGGAATCGCTTCCGGATTTTCCAGACGGTCCAGCTCGCTGTAATAAGTTTCCATCTGCGCGTTCGCCTCTTCTGTCTGATTCTCGGGAAATGTTCCCAGGAAATCAAACTGCTCCCGCATCAGCACATCGAGCGGACGCGCCGGAGCTGCCAGGAAAATATAGCCCGCGGTGCCTGTGCCCTTCTCTGTGCAGAGCTTCTCAATCCGCGGGACTGCCTGCCCGCCAAGGCTGTGCCCAAGAATAAAGATGTGCTCTCCGTCGATCTTTTCCTGTCCTTTCAGAAGCTCTGCCGCAGCAGCCGCGTCATTGACGGTCTCATCATCGAGCGTAAACGAGGTGTCTGACATTATATCCTGGCCGTACACATAGGTGCGCTTGTCATATCGGTACACCGCGATTCCCTTTTCCGCCAGTCCCCAGGCGAGATCGCGAAACGGCTTATTTGCCCCGAGGGTTTCATCGCGGTCAGACGCGCCGCTGCCCTGCACAAGCACTACGGCCGGAAACGGTCCGTCCCCCTCGGGCAGCGTCAGCGTGCCGCCCAGCTCCCATCCGTCGTGTCCCTCCACCGTCAGCGCCAGTTCTTCCTCGGAAACGCCGGAGGGAAGAGACGCTGTCTCCTCCCCCTCCGTTCCCGTATACTGTCCCATAACGATGCCTGCAATCCTGTTCTCAGCATCTATGCTGATCACAACATCCAGGTTCTGCGTTTCAAAAGAACACGGGACACTGTATACCGTATATTCATCTGACTCCGTCACGGATGGGTCCTCCATGGATTTCACCGCTCCCAGTGTCTTCAGCTGCGCCTGCAGCCCTGCCAGTCCGCCCTGCGCGGCCAGCGCGGTGTTCATCTCGTCAGTCAGCGCATATTCTGTCTCCAAAGACGCCGCATCCCCGTTCAGCAGCGTGTCCACAAAGGTTTTCGCGTCAAACTCCTTCGCAGCATCCTCCTCTTCGTCTTCGGAAGCTCCGTCAGCGGACTCTGTGCCCGGTTCCGTCTGCGTATCCTCTGAGTTTCCTCCACATGCCGTCATGCCCAGTCCAAGGCATCCTGCAAGTATAAGCGCAATCCATTTTCTTTTCATCTCACATACCTCCATTCTTTTTTACCGGCTTCTCTCCGCCTCAGGAGAAGGACTCCAGAACCGCAGTGCCCCATCCTCTGAGTACGCGGTACATCACTGCGGATGCTGCCGCCAGAATTACCAGATATACCGCCAGAATCACGGTGCCGCCCAGGCTGCGCACCGGTTCGGCGAGCATGTAAAGCCCGAGGGGCGCAAGTCCAACGACTGCCTGAGCGATGAGCGAGAGCACGGAACTCATGCTGTTTTTCACCACCGCTGTCTCGGAGACAAAGTCAAACCGCGGAAAGTTCAGATTGATGATCAGCCCGAGCTGTGCGCCGAACACGCAGAATACCGCCGGGCTAAGGAGCACCAGAACCGCATCCGGAAGCGACGGCCTTATGACTGCCACGCATACGGCCGACGCGATCACAGCCGCTGGCAGGCTGATGATCAGATGAAACAGGATCTTTGAGTGCAGCAGCTGCATCGGGGAAACCGGGCAGGACTGATAGATCCACAGACACTTTCCCTCCAACGAGATGGACGCCGCCGACACCAGCACAGTCCCCAGAATCGTACATGCAGCGCTGACTGCTCCCAGCGGGAGCGCCGCCTGCGCGCCCGGGATCATCGCCGCGATCATAGTCACATACTCCTGCTTCACTGCCAGAAATACTGCTGCCGCAATGAGAACCGCAGAGCCGAACGCACCGTTTAAAATGTAGCCCGGACTGGACAGAAAATGCAGCCCTTCTTTTTTTACCAGCGCTCCCACAACGGAGTTCTCCCGCAGCGTCTTCTGCCTGTATCTGCGTTTGGCGCTGTTCTTCTGCGCCGTTACGATGGCCAGAAAACTCTTTGAGAGCAACGCGTAAATCACGGCAAACGGCACCAGAATATAGACGAGCGTCATGCTAAAGCAGAACAGATCCTTATCGGCCACGGCGGCTCCCGCCTGATACAGCGGAAGAAATGTCTTCCTGAGCGCGTCTGCCAGCGTATCGCCGTGCGCGGCGAGATAATTCATGCCGTCCATCAGCTTCGTATATCCATACAGATACAGCGCCAAAAATGCGACATAAAGCAGCGTGATTACGAGCGATTTTCTGCGTATCCTGCCGCTGAGCGCGGACAGCAGCGCTCCGGCAAGGCAGGACACCGCCACGGCGAGCAGCGGAAGCAGCAGGAAGATCAGCAGAAAAATCACGGTCTGAACCGCGTCCGTTCCGATTTTTACCGCGTATGCCGCCATTCCCGGAAGCAGAACGACTGCCCCGTACGCGAGATTCATCAGATACAGCGTCAGTATCCTGCTCGCCAGAATGACAGATACCGGCACCGGAAGGGAGAGCAGCAGCTCATTGTCCTTCGCCTCATACATCTGCGACTGAGCAAAGAACACGCTTCCTATGAACATCAGGCAGAATGCCGCCAGTATCATAAAAGAAAACAGAAACCAGTCGATCCCCATCAGATGAAACGGCTCGCAGAGCTGAGCAAACATCAGATAGGACAGTGCCGCAAATACAGCCACGACATAAATCCCGAGAAGTGCCGCCAGCACCTTCATCCCGGCAGATACCTTTTTGCCCCGGCTGCTGCGGAACATGGAGTCCGCAATTGCCTGAAAACGAATTTTAATCAGCGTACCGAGCATCTCTCATCCCTCCAGTTCCAGAAATACTTCTTCCAGGGAATCAGCCCCCAGCACCTCGTCCATGGTTCCCGAGATCACGAGCCTGCCTCCCTTGATGATCGCGATCTTATCGCAGAGCTTTTCCGCAACCTCCAGCACATGCGTCGAGAAAAAGATCGCTCCGCCGCGTCCGCAGTGCTCCCGCATCATCTCCTTCAGAAGATGGGACGCCTTCGGGTCGAGCCCAACAAAAGGCTCGTCCATGATAATGAGCTGCGGCCGGTGAATCCACGCCGAGATCACCGCCAGCTTCTGCTTCATGCCGTGCGAGTAAGAGGACACCGGATCCGCAAGCGCGTCCGTGAGTTCAAATTTATCCGCGTATTCATGGATCCTGCTGTTTCTCTCCTCCTTCGGCACACGGTACATATCCGCGATAAAATTCAGATACTTAATTCCTGTCATGAATTCGTAAATATCGGGATTGTCCGGAATATACGCGAGCTTTTTCTTGCATGACAGAGGATCTGTGCGGATGGACGTGCCGTCCACCCAGATATCTCCCTCGTCAAAGCGGTGAATTCCGCAGCACGCCTTGAGCGTCGTGGTCTTTCCGGCGCCATTGTGTCCGATAAAGCCGTAGATCTCACCCTTCTGAATGTGCAGGCTCAGATCGTCGACCGCAGTCTTTGCCCCGTATTTTTTTGTCAAATGTTCAATCCTAAGCATTTTCATCTCTCCTCCCAGATTTTCGCCGTTCCGAACGGTTACTAACATTTTAGCTCTTTTTCCGAATCTGGCAAGCGGATATACATAAAAGACAGAAAATACCGCCTAAGAGAAAAGTCCGGCCGCTTCTGCGTACCGGACTTTTCTGTCAGAGCGGATATTCGCCTAAATAATAACACTGTTTCGGACAGCCGCCCGCAAAAAGACGGCGCTTCATCTCTTTTCTGTACGCCCCCGCATCCCGGACATCGTCCAGAATATTCAGCGCCAGACGCACCGCGCGGATATCCCGCTCCATACAGTCAGCGTAATTTCCCCTTCCGACCAGTTTCAAGTGCGTGATGCCCGCCTGCCCAAGCTCCGGCAGGGCGCACAGCCCGCAGCCCGTGAGGCCGAGCGGCGGCAGCGCTTCCTCCTCCCCGCGCTGTTCGGCAGTATCCCCGGAACCGGAATCCAATTCCCATACACACTCTTCCTCCCGGTCCACGCCTCCCAGCCAGTACGGCGTTCTGCACAGGTGCCCCAGCTCATCACAGTGAAAGGAATTGCAGAAGCTGCCGCTGAACTGGCAGAGTTCATTGAGCGCAAACGCTTCGTATTCCATTGACACGCCCTTTTCCTTCAGATACGCGATGCACTGCGCCATATCCGCGGCGCTGTTCTTCCGCGGAAAGATGATGCGGGAAGGCGCCAACGGGAGAAAAGCTTCCGCCGCGCAGTGATTTATTTCTCCGAATTCGCCGCTGATATGAACCTCACAGTCCATCCCCTGCTGCCGCAGATATACCAGAAGCGCGGGGTCTGCCAGAATAAAGCTCTCAAATCCCAGCTCCATGCACTGCGCTATAGTATCCGCCAGCACCGGATACTGCTCCGGCGCATAGAACAGAGAATTAAATGTCAGATGCACCCGCTTTCCGTACGCCTGCACCATTCCCCGCAGAATCTCCAGCTCACTCTTTGCTCCGATCTGGACGTTGTAGAAATTGACCTCCCTGCGGTTCAGCGGCGAGAGAAGCCCGTACCGCTCCGCCCAGGCAAGCGAAACGTATCCGCAGAAACATTCATCCGCACCGGCCTCACAGAAGCGGATATAATCGTCCGCGCATCCAAGCCCGGCGGTTATCTTCATTGTGTGCAATTCTGACCCTTCTTTCCTGAAAATATTTACAGCATTCCGATCACGACCCTGTCCATGCCCGCCCGCGCGTATTCGCCGAGAATCCGCAGGCTGCGCAGAATATCCCGGTCGTATCCGAACAGAGAATTATACCGTCCTGCCATGCCGAGGTGGCTTGGATACAAAAAGGCATGCGTCCTGCAGTATTCCGGACAGGCAAAAACCGGGCGCTGCCTGCCCCTGCTGCCCTCATGGCACGCGGCATAGAGGGGGCAGTATGCAGAGGTGTTGGTCTGATAGAACGGGAGGTGGAGACTGTGCCTGCCCTCCGGAATTTTCTGCAGATAGCCGCAGGCTTCCATCTCATATCTCGCGATGCCGAACGTTTCGCGCAGATACGTTCTGTAAAACGCGCTGTTAAGCCCTGTCCCGGAAAGCTCCTGAAAGCCGCCCTGCTGCTCCAGGCCGTATCCATCCCGCGGATACGCCTCGCGGCCTGCAAGCCCGATCTTATAGGGGCTGTGCACATCCTTTCTCCTCCGATTGAGCAGAATTCCGAGCACCGGCTCCAGCACGCTGTGCCTGTCCCGCAGAAGCCAGGCCGTTCCCCAGTCATTGACGACGGCTTCCATGCGGATTCCTCTCTTTTCACACCACTCTGCGGCCATTTCCAGCAGACGCACGCGCTCCTGCATCTGCCGCTCCTGAGCCGCCGGAAGCATAAGCGTGACGCCATGTCCCTGCGCGCGGGCTTTTTCCAGAACCGCGAAGAACTCCTCCTCTTCCGGGAACAGATGGCTGCAAAACTGGTTACCCACATAGATCCTGTCCACGGGATGTCCGGCGATCGGATGTCCGCTCAAATGATTCGCCGCCCAGTATGCTGCCGCGAACTCCTCACCGTCCAGCCGCAGGTAGGCTTCCCGCCATTTCGCGCTGTCCAGGCAGACGGCAAGCGCGAGGCCGTCCGGAAACTTCTGTCCCGCCGCTCCCTCGCATGCCTCTCTCATCCACACACGCTTCTGCTCCTCAAATGTGCGGAAATGTTCCTCCTCCCGCTCCCAGGGATACCCAACCAGCTCCCGGGAGAGATAGCCGTCGTCCCCTGTCATCTTCAGGGAAATATAGTTCTGATATTCCCGAAACAGCCGTCCCGTCTCCTGCCGATAATCCTCCTGCTTTGTCAGCACAAGGTATTCCCGGAAAAAGTGCGTCTCCTCTCCGGCCTCAATCGTATACTCCCGCAGCCTGACCCGGCGGTATGTTCCGGCGCCGCTGTGATAAAATGACAGCATAATCTCCTCGCACGGCGGGAGCTCCCCGGCGCAGCGCACCGTAAAGCCCTCCGCCGCAAGCTCCGTCACACGCAGCTCGCTCTCGCCGATTCTGCACGCGAGCAGGGCGAACGGAATCATCGGCGCGCCGTTTATTTTCTTCCTATTCAATATGTTCCATCACCTTTCTCTTATATCCGAGATACGCCGCCAGTACATACAGAACATAGATCAGCAGAAAGATACCCACAGACAGCGCCGCAGACCACACGAACAGCTCCGGAGCCACAAGCGCGTCCAGAAGCAGCCGCTTCATCCCAAGTGTGAGCAGGATGCTCGCCGGAATCGGGAGAATCAGAGGCAGCGCAAAATAGAGAAGCGTCTGTCTGCCCACAAGCCTGCCGATCTGTCCCGCGTTCATGCCGAGCTTTGAGAGCACCT
This sequence comes from uncultured Lachnospiraceae bacterium, assembly GCA_930989745.1. Taxonomy (GTDB): domain Bacteria; phylum Bacillota; class Clostridia; order Lachnospirales; family Lachnospiraceae; genus Egerieimonas_A; species Egerieimonas_A faecigallinarum. The sequence continues at coordinate 7,783 of CAKNMY010000037.1, forward strand.
CGTAGCGGTACTGGTAGCGCACGGAATCGCTGAACTGCAAGGATCGAAGCCGCGATGCACGCGAAGATCAGTCCCACATAAAACAGGGCAAAAGCGAATATGATCACATTGGAATCCATGGCATCCTCAATCGAGGAGTTTAAGGTATACGTATCCGTCTCGGGGTCATAATTCTCATAGTCCGCCCCGTAGGCGAGTTCACTCAGCTTCTCCGTATCCGCAGGCAGTCTCTCCTGCGTATTCATCACCAGACAGGTGCGGTACTGCGGAAGTTCTGCGGCAAGTTCATCGTCTACCACAGCGGTGTATCCCTCCCCGTTCACTCCGTAGAGATTAAATGCTTCCGACAGGCAGGCCTGTGCCGACAGTTCTGTCCCGTTCACCGAAAGTTTGGGCGGTTCGGACAGCTTTTCCTTCAGCTTCACGCTGTCCGGCGCCAGAAGCAGGTATTTTCCGCTCTGAAGCTGTACAGGCTCATATCCGAGGTTCTCCCGGAGCTCGCAGAAATCACTGTAGCGCATGACCGGAGTGAACGTATTTTCCCCATTCTGTCCGCAGTACGCGTACAGCCCGCTGTCCTCCGCGCGGTACAGGGGGTATTCCTTTTCATATGTGATGTGATACGTCCCGTCAATATATTCCCGCATCTGATCATACTTTCCGATATCCTTCCCGGCCGCGGCGACATCGTAGCCGCTGACGAGCTGAACCTGCGCGTCAAAATATTTCTGAAACAGAACGCCGAGCTGCGTCGCGGTCAGCGTGACTGTCAGAAGCAGCGCCAGGATTCCCATGGTCTTTCCGATAACCGTGAGCTTGGCGGTAATGCCGCGCAGCAGAAACAGCCGGTTCCCGCGGTATTTGAAACTGTCTCCCGAGAGCATGGCGCCTGTGAGGAATCCCGTTACCGTGATATAAATTCCGCGGATCGCCAGCAGGATCACTGCCAGCGAGGACAGCACCGCCACGCCGCTGTGCTTCCACTGCATTCCCCTGGCACAGCCCGCGTAATAGACCGCGCCGCCGATCAGCAGCACTGCCGCGTACAGCCAGAACATGCGAAACTGCCGCTTTGAGCCGTCTGCTCCCTGCGCACGAGGGGTTCATCCTCTATAATCAATATTTTTTCACTCATAAATCAATCCCTTCCTTTAAGAGGGTGTCCAGATCCGCGGCGATAAATCCCCGCCGCCCTCTGCCGCGGAAGAACCCGCTGTTCACCCCAGCGTCCCGCTCATGGCAGACCGACACCATGTATTGGATGCGGAAGCAGAAGCTCTCGGATTCCAGCACTGTGAACGGATGCTCTTCCGCTGCCAGAACCGTGAGACCCGCGCGCTGAAACAGCGGATATGCGCCTGAGAATCCGGCGCTTCTCAGACGCGTCTGCGCTTCCTCCCTGAAGCGCCGGATTTCCTCCTGCGTCTCAGGCGCGTACTGCCGCTCGGGGTATGCCGCTGACGCGCGGTTTATCTTTTCACGGATACAGCGGTAGATTTTTTCGCCCTTTTTCCCCGCCAGATACTTTCGGATTCTGTATTCCAGAAAGCGCCCCGCAATGCCGCCGGATACTTTCTGGTAGAGCGCGGCAAGGCGCTCCAGCTTCCGCTCGCCCGCCTCCGCGCAGAGCTTTCTCATACATTTCGCCCCTTCCCGCGCGGATGGATAACGTTCATCCAAAGACTCCCGGATCGGCGACAAGAACCGAAACGGGGCAAACTGCATCAGCGGAAGCAGCTCCATCTCCCGGCTGCTGCACGAATCCTGACCCAGGAATTCATACTTGTCGTACGCCGTACCGACCATATATACCAGCTGCCTCCACTGTTCCGCGCCCTGCACCCAGAAATGGCCGATGGCGTGATATTGATAAAGCTGCTGAACGCGGCGCAGCTTTCGGAAATGCAGCGTAAACGCGTTTTCCTCTCCCTGCCGTACGATCAGCATCCGGTCTCCGTTATTTCCGTTTTCGAGCCTTCCCGTCACTTCCCCCTCATAGTCCGGAAGCATTTCCCCGGTCATGCGGCAGTCCTCGAAGACCAGATACGCCTCCGCCGCATCGTTCATCATATAGGGGACGCAGAAATCCTTCAGCTCAAATACCTGATATTTGAAAATCTCCGCCAGCCATTCGTAAGCCCCGGAACACTCCGGCGTAAGCCCTGGCAGATACCGGCTTAATTCCTCGTATTTTTCTCTCTCCATCTGTGCAAAACCTGTCAGCCGCGCGCTATGTATTATGATGCTTCGTTCCAGTTTCCAATCACTTCATTGACCACAGACACGGTCACAAATACCTTTTTCTGAGTCGTGTGCAGATAATTGAGCAGCAGCTTGTACTCATGCTGTGTGAGGATCGTCACGAGCTCTGTCCGGTGCGTCTTGTCGTAGGCGCCCTGCGCGGCATAGAGCGTAGCGCCGCGCTTCAGTTCGTGAATGATATACTGCTCAATCTCCTGGTAATCCCTGTTATCATCTGCAATAATGCAGACCCTCTTTCTCTTTTTAAAGCCGTCGATAAAGTAGTCCACAGCGACGCCGTTGGCATACGTTCCGAGAATACTCACAAACAGCGTCCCGATATCGTACACGAAAATAGACGTCATGGCCGTCACCATGCCTGCGGCTGTCACAGCTTTCCCGATTTCCATATGGGTAAACTTACTGACTACCTTCGCCGCCACATCGATTCCTCCCGAGGACGCGTTGGCGTGAAACAGCATCGCCTGCCCCAGAGCCACGACCAGAATATAGCCTGCCAGGTCAAACACCGTATTTCCGGTCAGAGACTCCTCCACCGGAAAGATCCTCTCAAAAATCCATAAAAATACCGGAAGGAGCATGGAAGTATAGACCGTCTTCGCGCCAAAGTCCTTTCCGATAAATATAAATCCCACAATCAAAAGCACCGCGTTCAGAATGAACGTCAGCACGGAAAGCTGAATCCCGCTGACCTGCGCCAGTACCATCGCAAGTCCCGAGACGCTTCCCACCACAATCTCACTCGGCACCATGAAAAAATATACCGCCGCTGACACCAGCAGCATTCCGAAGGTAATCGTCAGAACCTCCTGCACCGTTTTCTTTTTACCCATTCTTTTCCCTCTCCTGTTTCTTTATTCCCGCGGGCTGCGGGTCCTTTTGCGCTTTTCCTGCGCCCGGCTATATTATACCAAATCCCGTCTGATTTTCAATGGCGGAACGCAGGGCTTCTTTATGCTTTTTTCCCACATTTAAGATTTCTTTTCGAATCTCTTCACAAACTGTTCACCCTCCCGCCATATTTCTCTCACATTCCTCCGGTATAGTTATAACCATAAAAGCCAAACACTTTTTTACATATATTTTTTCTTTTTCATAACAGCCGGGGCTGCGCGGGACGCAGTTCCCGGCCCTCCTTTTGTTTTCCGGTTTTTTCATTGCACTTTTGGTTAGAATACACTACAATAGAATCAATAAAAACTATCAGACACCAGGAGGAATATGCTATGAAATTTCAGGAAATGCCCTACAGCCGCGTAGATTTTGAGAAGGCGGCGGCAGAACTCGACGCGATCATGGAAGAATTCCGGAATGCTTCGAGCGCCGAGGAGGAATTCGCAGCTCACCAGCGGTATTACGCCCTGTCCGACCACATCCGCACCATGACGGTGCTCTCTCTTATCCGGCACAGCATTGATACGGAAGATGCTTTCTACTCCGAGGAGAAGGATTATTATGACCGGATGCTCCCTGATTTTGCCAACAGAGAAGTGCAGTACCACCATCTTCTGCTGAATTCCAGGTTCCGCGGGGAACTGGAAAAGAAGATCGGACAGCCCGCGTTCGTGAACATGGAGCTCGACGCGAAATCCGTGAGCGAGGCAGCCGTCCCGCTGATGCAGGAAGAAAATGCCCTCGGCACACGCTATGAAAAGCTGCTCGCCAGCGCTCAGATTCCCTGGGAGGGCGACGTGCTCAATCTGTCGATGATGACGCCCCATCTCACGAGCCCGGACCGCAGCGTGCGGACCCGCGCCGCGGAGGCGGTAAATTCCTACTATCTGAGCATCGCGGATGAGCTGGATGAGATCTACGATCTGCTGGTGAAGAACCGCACCGAACAGGCAAAGGTTCTGGGCTTTAACACATACACCGAGCTCGGCTACTGCCGTATGATGCGCAACAGTTACGGACGCGCGGAGGTTGAGAATTTCCGCCGTCAGGTTAAAGAATTCTGGGTTCCATTCGCTGAGGAAGTCTGGGAGAACCGCAGAAAGCGCCTGGGGCTTGACAGGCTGCTGCATCTCGATGAGGGCGTCAGCCACAGAGACGGAAGCCCGCGTCCCCTCGGAACTCCTGAGGAAATCCTTGAAGAAGGCCGCAGAATGTACGACGAGCTTTCCCCGGAGACCTCCGAGTTCTTTGGCTTTATGATGGACAACGGCCTGCTGGACGTCTTCTCTCGGAAGCACAAGCAGGTGGGCGGCTATATGGAATATCTTCCCGAGTTCCGCGCGCCGTTCATCTTCGCCAACTTCAACGGCACCTCCGGGGACGTGGATGTCATCACGCACGAGTGCGGCCACGCCTTCCAGGGATATCTGATCGGAAAAGAGGACAATGTGCGGGAACACTGGGATATCACGATGGAGACGGCGGAGACGCACTCCATGTCCATGGAATTTTTCACAAATCCCTGGATGGAGCGCTTCTTCGGAGACCGCGCAGGCGATTTCCTGACCTCACAGCTCGAGGACGCCGTGACCTTCATCCCATACGGCTGCATGGTGGACGAGTTTCAGCATATTGTCTATGACAATCCGCAGCTTACGCCGCAGCAGCGAAAGGATGCCTGGAAGAAGCTGGAGCAGATCTACAAGCCGCACCTGGACTACGGCGAAGCGTCGTCCTTCTACGCGGGCGGATGCTACTGGCAGAGACAGCATCACATTTACACCTCTCCGTTCTACTATATTGACTATGCGATCGCTCAGACGAACGCTCTGCAGTACCGCCTCCGGATGGAGACAGACCGAAAAGGCGCCTGGGAGAGCTATCTGAAGCTCTGCCGTCTGTCCGCTTCTGATTTCTTCGGAAATATGATCCGGGCAGCAGGACTTCCGGATCCGTTTGCGGACGGACAGATCCAGCGGCTGGCAGACGGGCTTCGCGAACTTTACAGAAATATGATCTGACAAATGCAGGGGACATCCGCGCGGATGTCCCCTGTCCTTTCAACTATGGCGCTCAATATTTTACGCCCTTCCAGTATAAAGGCGTATATACTTCCGCAATAGCGGGAAGCTGTACGTCTTTGAGCGCCCATCTTTTGAATTCCTCAAATCCGGTGCGGTCCACGATGTACCCGATATGTTCCTTCCCGCCCGGAGCGTTTCTGTCAATGTATTTCTCCACATATTCATACGTGTTCAGAATAATTTTAACGATGCTGTCCTCGTCTGCCCACTTGATAAAATCTTCACCCAGTCTCGGGTTCTTCTTTCCGGTTCTCCCCAGCAAAGTCAGGCGATAATACTTCTTCCGGCTTCTCGTCCACGCACGCGTCGGACAGCTGATCACGCATTCTCCGCATCCTATGCACTTTTCTTCGTTTCGCACCGGGCGGTAATTCACGGCTTTCAGCGCTTCCACGGACTTCTTCGCGCAGGTTCTCACACAGGCGCCGCAGCTGACGCAGCGGTCCGGCTCGAACTGCGGCAGAGTCATCCCCATAATTCCGAAATCATGCATCCGTACCTTGGCACAGTCGTTCGGGCATCCGGTGAGCGCGATTTTAAAATGCAGATCATTGGGAAATACCGCCTTCTCAATCCTGCGGGCAAATGCCGTTGTATCATAACACCCGTAAGGACAGACACGGCTTCCCACACAGGCAGTAATATTTCTTGTTCCCGAAGATGTATATCCCTGTCCCGGAACATCCTGATTGATCTGAAGCCCCTCTATGATCGGCTGAAGTTTTTCATTGACCTCAGGCATTTTCTCAAACGGAATTCCCGGAATCTCAAATCCCTGCCTGCTGGTAATATGCAGCGTCCCGTTTCCGTACATTTCAGCGATTTCCTGCAGCACAAGCAGGTATTTTGCGTCCAGATGGCCTCCGGGTACACGGATTCTGGAAGCGGTCAGACCGCGCTCCTTGGTGACACGGAACGCGTTTTTCTTCAATTTTTTCGTATTGATATCCATATCCTGTCCCCCCTTAATCGATCAGATTCTTTCCTTCTGTGTAATTAAATACCGGACCATCGAGGCAGACATACCTGTCACCGATCTTGCAGTGTCCGCATTTTCCAAGTCCGCAGCACATCTTCCGCTCCTGGGAAATCCAGATATTTTTCTCTGCAAAACCCCGCTCCAGAAGGCCCTGCACCGAAAACCTCATCATCATTGGCGGTCCGACCACCACTGCCACAGCGTTTCGGATATCTTTTACTTTCAGCTCCGGGATATATTCAGTCACAAGTCCGATCTGACAGGCAGTATCGCCCTCGGCACAGTCCACGGTCAGGATGACATCCATCGCCCGCTTCCACTTCGCGAACTCTTTCAGGAACAGAATATCGTTCGGCGTCTTGAATCCGGCGATCAGGGTCATCCCACTGTGCTCCTGCGGATGATCGGCAAAATAATCCACAATCCCCTTGACCGGAGACAGGCCGGTTCCTCCCGCCATAATCACAATCTCCCTGCCTCTGTAGTTCGAGAGATCAAATCCATTGCCGTAGGGACCGCGCAGAAAAAGGCTGCCGCCCGCATAATTTTCAAAGATTTCATTCGTAACCTTTCCCACCCGGCGGATGGTCAGATCCACATACCCGTCCCCGATACCGCTGACCGAGATCGGAGCTTCTCCGTACTTGGGGATGGAGACCTCAAAAAACTGCCCCGGCTTTACCGTGCCCTTATATGCCATGCGGAACGTATATTCGATCGGCGTATGCCGGATCACCTCTTTAATTTCCGATAAAAAGGGAATGTACTCATTTCTCATGCTTTTCTACCTCCTCCATGGCATCTCCCAATCTGTTGACGCAGTTGGAAAATGAGATATACTCCGGGCAGACGTCGTCGCAGCGGCCGCACCCCACGCACATGTGATATCCGTTTCTCTGCTTAAAATCGTAAACCTTGTGCAGCACCTTAAAACGCATGCGCTCTCCGTTCTTCCTGCGACAGCTTCCACCGCCTGCCACATCGGTAAATCCGTCGACCATGCAGGACGCATGTACGCGGCGGCGCTCGCCCGCTTTTCCGTTCTCCGAGTAAAACAGATCCTGCATCGTAAAACAGGTACAGGTGGGACAGACAAAATTACAGCGGCCGCAGGCAATACAGCGGCTGTCGTACTCGTCCCATATCGTACTTTTTGCAGCCTGAATGCTCAGATTATCAGGGATATGTACATGCACCTTATTTTCTCTGACATACTCCGGCTCCACGGCAAGCTCTCCTGCAGCGTTGTTCTTTAACAGAGCATGCAGGCTCTCATCGCGGCAGTCCACATAGTAATAATCTCCCTTCCTGTCTACGCTCAGACTGTAATTGTCAGAGCGGCTGCTGTCCATATCCACGCAAAAGCAGTTCTCAAAGGACTGACTGCATCCCATCAGGATAAATTTTGTATTTTCCCTCAGACGCCTGTAATAAAAATCTTCCGGACCGTTGTTCAGATACATCTCGTCCAGGCGCTTTACCGCATGAAGATCGCAGCTTCTCAGAAAAATCACCGCGCCTTTTTTGCGGGGTGCATCCGCTTCTCTGGTCTCGCCCTCCGTAAAATAAAACAGCGTTTCTGAGACCGGAAGAAAAGCTTCCTTAAAGGAATAGTCCGACTTTCTGTCAAATACGATATCCCGAACGCACTTTACCGTCCCGTAACGGATACAGTCTACGTCTGTAAATGTATTTCCTCCGGCAAAGCACTTCGGAGCATAAATCACATACTCCCGGGATAATTCTGACAGCAGCGCGTCAAATCCCTGTTCATTCAACTGAAAACCCATGTGTTCACCTCTCCTTATTTATACTGATAAAAGTTTAACATGAATCCTCAGGGATTTCCGTGATTTATCTCACGTTTCATGAATAAAATTTTTTAGGCGCTCCCTGTCTTTGATAAAAAAGCGTTTTTTATGAACTTCAATCAATCCCCTGTTTGTAAGCGCCTTCACCTGTCTGGAAACCGTTTCCCGCTTGGCACCCACCATCTCCGCCAGAAATGAGATCGACAAATCAAAGTCTATCTCTACTCCCCCGTCCCGCACAATTCCGTAATCCCTGGAAAGCTTCCACAGTTTTGCCGCAATCTGCTTTTCCAGAGTAAATGTGTTCGTCGTATTCTTCATCTGTCTGTACAATTTTCTTATTTTCATTGCCATAGAGCACATCACAGCCTCGGAAAGCCCGGCATCCTCCGCCAAAAGCTGACGGAAACGCGCTTTCGGAATCACTATCACCTTGAGATCCGTCAGGGCGCGGCAGCTGATAGAAGCTGAATTTCCGCAGATCATCACTTCATTGATCATAGAACCCGCAGAACACAGAAAAATAACCTTGTTATCATGCGCCTGGTTCATTTTGTAGAGAGACGCGATGCCTTTGCTGAGAAAATAGAATGCCTGCACCTCATCGCGTTCGCGGAACAGGATGCTTCCTCTGGGGTATAATTTTAAACTTGCGCATTCGCAGATGCGGCGCAGTGTGTCGGGTGAAGCGCTCGAAAATATGGGGATATGCTGTAACTCGGAAATTTTTATCATATGCTGCCTCCTCAAAATACGTATGCGCCGCTATTCTGCCGCCTGCGGTGCGTGAATTTGGAACATTTTTGTGCCTGCCGGCTCATGGTATGATATAATGGATTGACCTGCAGAATACATACCGATCCCGGCTGAGGTCGGCGAGAATACCCTTGAAAGAAAGAAGATGAATGATTATGACTAACCGAAAAATACTTGATATTGCGATGGCACAGTCCGCCATTGATCTGAACTGCCGGAAAGAAGATTTCCTGAAATCGGAGCCCGTGATCGCTCTCTCCGCAGCCTCCGCATCGGCGCGCAGATATCTGAAGCTGCCGTTTGACTGCAACCTTGTGACGTACGGAAGCAACATCGTCGCCTCTGTCCTGCCGCAGTACCGGAGTTTTGTGGAAGAATATCTGAAACGAACGGATATGATTCACTGCTTTGAGACGCCGAACCTGTATGAACTGAATCAGGCGTTTGCCCCGTACCGCCTCGCGGTCTGCTTCATGGCAGAATACTTTCTGCCGGATCTGAATCACCTGAAGCGGCAGGAGCTTTCCGGCGGGTACGAGCTGCGGCTGCTCTTCCCGGCGGATTTTGCAGATCTGTACACCAAAGAGTGGGGAAATGCCCTGTGCAGTGACAGAAAGGAGCTGGACGTTCTGGGCGTCGGCGCTTATGACCGCGGAACGCTCGTCGGCCTGGCGGGATGCTCCGCGGACTGCGATTCCATGTGGCAGATCGGCGTCGACGTGCTGCCCGAATACCGGCGGCAGGGAATCGCCTCCGCGCTCACCTCTGCCCTGGCGCTTGAAATTCTGTCCAGGGACAAAGTGCCCTTCTACTGCTGTGCCTGGTGCAACGTCGCTTCTGCCAGAAATGCCATAAAGAGCGGCTTTCGCCCCGCCTGGACGGAGATGACCGTGAAGGATCTGTCGTTTATCGGGCAGATGATCGGCAGCGGCTTCACAGAAAGCTCCACACCAGGCACAACACTGCCAGAAAGAGCAGATTCCATCCGGTAAATACAGTCAGATACCGCTTCTTCACAGCCGGATAGGCGCCGCAGACCTGCCGGTAGGAAATCAGGCTCGCCATGGAGGCGATCAGTGTTCCGAGTCCGCCGAGATTCGTGCCGACAATCAGGTCAGAATAGTTATGGGAATAGCCGGACAGCAGCATGGCTGCAGGCACGTTGCTGATGATCTGGCTGATTCCCACGCTGATCAGCCGTCCATGGTGTTCCACAAGTCCGCGGATCAGTCCGTTCAGTCCTTCCATCTGCTTCATATTTCCCACAAATATAAAAAAGAACAGAAATGTCAGAAGCAAAGAGTAATCGACTCTGCCGAACAGTCTTCTGTTTTTCAGCAGAATACCCGCAGTTACGATTACGAACAGCGCCGCGTGCGGAATGACTCCCGCCACCGTCAGGATGCAGAGCGCGAACAGCACAAGATAAAACGCAATCTCTCCTCTTTTCGCCAGCGGCTTCCGCTTCACCTCGATCTTCATCTGTGAGGGCTCAAACCGCACCATCACGGCAATCACAAGCACGGCCGCAGCGAGAGCGGTATACGGCAGCATCAGAAGGAAAAATCTTCCGATTCCCATGTCTGACAGAGAATACAAATACAGATTCTGCGGATTTCCGATCGGCGTAAACATACTTCCGAGATTCGCGGCGATCGTCATGAGCGTAACCGTCAGGCACAGCTTTGACGTAAGGCCTGCCATCTCCAGCATCATAATCCCAAACGGCACAAATGTAATCAGCGCCACATCATTTGTGATCAGCATACTGCTCACAAAGCACAGAAAAATCAGCGTAAACACCACTCCGCGCCGTGTCGCTACCCGTTCGAGCATCAGATTCCCGATGTACTGAAAACAATTCAGCTCTTTAAGTCCCGCAATAATCGCCATCAGGCAGAACAGCAGGATCAGTGTGTGAAAATCGATGTAGCCGAGATACTCCTCGTTCGGCGGCACGAGAAAACACGACGCTGCCGCCAGAAGAAAGGATGCCGTCAGAACGATATCGCTCTTAAAATACTTACCTATTGCTTTTATCATACGTTTTTTACCCTCCTTGGGAACAGCTCTTCCAGATATTTCCGGTTCAGAATCTCAATCTTTCCGTAGGAAGTAGACACAACTTTCTGCTCTTTCCATTCATTGAGCACTCAAAAGAGGATTCCCCGATAATCTTTCCTTTCTCGATAATCTCATACGTCAGTTCCTTCCCTGTCCTTGTGACATAAAACGCGCGCACCCGCCCCCGTTTCACCAGATACAGACAGTCGGCGGAGTCCCCCTGAAGATAGACAGTCTCTCCAGGCGCATACGTAATGCTGCGTCCGGCATGCTCAAAGCAGTCATATAATTTTTCCGGGATTTTTATCTGTTCCATAAACTGATTCCTTTCCTCCGCTATCATAACACAAAAAAATCCGAAATTGTAGTCTATGCTACAGATTCTTCGCGAAAAACAGTATTAAAATGCAGTCAACGTTTTAATTGAGGAGGAATTTACTGATGAACCGTACAATATCCCTGACAGAGGGACCAATCTTAAAAGCGCTGCTGCGCTTCTCTGTTCCATTTCTGCTTGCAAACCTGCTCCAGGCGCTCTACGGCGCCGCAGATCTGATGGTAATCGGCTGGTTCTGCCCTGCCGAAAGCGTGGCGGCCGTTTCCACGGGAACACAGGTCACCCAGATCATCACGAGCCTGATCACCGGCTTTACTATGGCGGGAACGATCCTGGTAGGCAAATATGCCGGCATGAAAAAGCAAAAAGAGGTGGAAACATCCATTTCCACCACGATCACCTTTTTCGGCGTATTTTCCATTTTCCTGACAGTCATACTGCTGCTGAATATCTCCAATATCCTGCGTCTGCTGCAGATTCCCGGGGAATCCTTTGACGAGGCGTATCGATACATCTTTATCTGCTGTCTGGGAATCTTCTTTATCTGCGAATACAACGCGCTCAGCGCAGTGCTGCGCGGATACGGAGATTCCCTGAGCCCTCTGTTCTTTGTGGCAATCGCCTGCGTTTGCAATGTTGCCGGAGACTTCCTTACCGTGGCGGTGCTCGGCATGGGAGCCGCGGGCATGCCGTTCTTTCGGGGATGCAGCTTTGACTATCTGGCAGTATCCTTCCTGTTTTGTCTGAACGGCTATCTGAACGGCCATAAAAAAACGCTCTTTACCATGCTCAACTGCTGCGCGGGCGCGCTGCTGATCCGTGTGCCTGTTCTCTTTCTGCTGGTGCACGCCGGGATATCGAATCTCAGAATATACGGACTCGTCTCCCCCGCATCCTCTCTCGTGATGATCGGGGTAATCGGGATCTACGGGATCATTCACCGGAGTAGGCAGTCACCTGTTCCCGCCGCTCTGTCCGGTCCGCCCTGCCAAACAGCAGAAAACCTGCGAAAAACATAACGGAAAGCGCACCCACGCCCAGATTGACATTCCCTGTGATCTGGCTCACGGCGGAGACCAGCATGGTGCCCGCAAAGGAGGCTCCTTTTCCGCAGATGTCATAAATTCCAAAATATTCTCCCGACCGCTCTGCCGGAATAATCTTCGCGTAATAAGAACGCGACAGAGACTGGATGGCTCCCTGGAAGATACCGACGGCCACGGCCAGAATCCAGAACTGATACTGCTCTTTCAGAAAGATGCCGTACAGGGCGATCAGAAAGTAGGCGGCCACACAGATGGAAATCAGCCTGGCAGCAGCATACTTTCCGGAGAGCTTTCCGAAAATCAGCGCAGCCGGAAACGCCACGATCTGCGTCAGCAGCAGGGCAAGCAGCAGGCCGGTGGTATCAAGCCCCAGCGCCGTCCCGTAGGCAGTCGCCATATCGATGATCGTGTAAACTCCATCAATATAGAAGAAAAACGCAAGCAGAAAGAACAGAACCTTCTTCTGTCCGGCGATTTCAGACAGCAGATCCCGCACGCGCCGCCTGTCGGAATTTGCAGCTCTCTCTCCCGCTGTGCGGTAGTTCTTTTGGCGATAGGCCTTCAGAAGCGGAACTGTCATCGCCGCCCACCATACAGCTACGAGAAGAAACGCGATTCCCATTGCCGTCATCATGGAAATGCCGAGGGCATCGTAAAACAAAACCAGCAGAAGGCTGCACAGAAACGGGATGCAGCTTCCGATATAGCCCCATGCATATCCCCTGGAGGATACTTCGTCCATCCTCTCTTCCGTCGTAATATCCGGAAGCATGGAATCGTAAATCACAAGGCTTACGGAATACGCAGACTTCGCGATCACAAACAGCAGCAGGAACCAGAGCCATGACTGCATAAACCCGAGCAGCACACATCCTATAGCTCCGACCAGAAGCGCGCCCAGAAAAATCTTCTTCCTGCGCCCCTTCCCGTCCGACAGGGTTCCGAGCGTCGGTCCCAGGACAGCGACGATCGCCGTTGATATCGAGGTTGCGTATCCCCAGTATGCCAGGTAATTTACTTCGGAAATCCCGGCATTTTCTGCCAGATAATTAAAATAGATCGGCATGATCGTGGAAATCAGCAGGGTAAACGCCGAATTCCCGATATCATACAGCACCCATTTCTTCTCCAGCGCATTCAATTTAAACTTCATAATTCCTCTCCTCAGTGAACGGTTATACCGAATTTTTTTCATCATATCACAGTATCTTTGAATCGAGATAAAGGCGGGATGAAATCTTTGTAAAGCTGTCCGTACAGATCAAAGCTTCATCCCGTATCTCTTCAGATCCACTCTGCCGTTTGTCACTTCGATGCCGTCCGTCTCAAGAAGCTTTGCCTGTGCTCCGGGGCCGCCGAAGGCAAACTCTCCCGAGAGTTCGCCTTTGGCGTTAACCACCCGGTAACACGGAACTGTATCGGGATCCGGATTCCGATGCAGCGCGTTCCCGACAGCTCTCGCCATCCCCGGATTGCCGGCAAGACGCGCCACCTGGCCGTATGTAGCCACCTGACCCTTCGGGATCTTCTTCACTGCCTCATAAATCCGCCGCGAGGGGCTGTCTGTAATGAGATCATAGCTCTCGGCTATCATCCGCCTGATGTCTTTATCCGGAATCGTCCCGTCCAGGATAATCGTATTCCAGTGTTCTTTATTCTGATGATATCCCGCAGTCACCGACGGATACGCGCTTCTCCAGAAATCCCGCCACTCCGGATCCGCCTTTACATTCAGATTGATATAGCCGTTTCTCTCATATGTCCACAGAAATGCCTTTCTGCTGCCCTTCACCCTCACCAGCTGCCAGTTGCTGTCATGAAACGGCGCTTCCTGGTAAGTGTTCGGAAATGAAAGGCCATAGGCCAGCGCTTCTTCTCTTGTCGTCAAACCACTAACCTCCCTGCTATTTCATCAGGCTTTCCAGCATATCCGCGCACTTGTCGATCCCCAGCACCGCGCTGTCGAGGACAACATCGTAATTTCTGAGATCCTCCCACTTTTTCATGGTATTCACGTAATAGTAGTTGGAACGTTTTTTATCAAACTTCCTTCTGACGACATCTGCGCGGTCCGCGTCGATCCCGTATTCCTGGACAATCCGGTCTCTCTTCTCATTCTCATCGCTGCAGCGGATAAACACCTTCACAATGCCTTTCTGATCCTTTAAGGCCTCGGACGCACAGTGCCCCAGAAAAATCGAGGAGCCATTTGCGGCAAGATGACGGATAATCTCCTGCTCTGCGACATAAATATGGCCTTCGGCCGAGAGCATATCGCTGCTTCCCGCCGCCGCACGCGTCATCATGTAGATGGAATACAGAACGCTGTTCGTAGCAGATTCCTCATAGCTCTGGATCCTGTCCACTGAAATATCATATTTCCTGGACACCTCCTCCAGAATCTCCTGACCGTAGCAGGGAATACCCGTTCTCTCTGCAAGCATCCGTGCAATCTTTGTGCCGCCGCTTCCGTATTCTCTTTCAATTGTTATGTATTTGGCTTTCATGATTCACAATCCCCTTTCTGTCATACCATTTGGCATCCCTGGATTCATGCCGCCTGTTCGGCGGCGGAGTTTTATGATAACATTCTATCACCATTAACGTTATTTGTACAGCAAACAAAAACGAGCGCAGATGCATCAAACAGCTTCCGCACTCGCTGATATCCGTATTTTTCTGTTCTTTCCTATCTGTCGGAAATTATGATTTTTCCTTCAGACGTACTGTCGTCCCGTATAATCTCTCCCACTGAGGGAACCTGGATCGTACCGGACTTCGGATTTTTAATGCTGAGGACAGGGGTTGTGATAACCGCGTCCACGTCTGACTTCTCAAAGCATAAATCCGTGTCGATCATCTCGCAGTTAATAAGCTTCAGGTTCCGGCAGTAACACAGCGGCTGCGTACCGATAATCCGGCAGTTCTCCAGAGTAAGGCCGTCGGAATACCAGGCGAGGTACTCACCCTTTACCGTGCTGTTGCGTACAACGACATTCTCGCCGTGCCAGAATGCGTCCTTCGTATCAAAGGTACAGTGATCAAAAACCGCGTTCTTAATATACTGGAACGAATACTTTCCCTGGAAATTCACATTCTTAAACGTCAGATTCTCCGCCCGCATCATAAAATACTCGCTGGAAGCCGTGGTATCCTCCATTCGGATTCCCCTTACAGACCAGCCGAATTCCGGGGAAATAATGTCACAATCCCGAATCACAACATCACTGCATTCGCGCAGCGCCTTGATTCCATGCATCTTTGTCCCGGTGATCTCAATCTGATCCGAATACCACAGAGCCGCGCGGCAGTTCTCCGTCATCTCTGAGCCGGTGATCTTCAGATTGTGATCGTGCCAGAACGGATAGCGCAGATTAAAAAAGCAGTTCTCCACCGTAAGATCCGAGGACTCTTTGCAGGCGCTCTCCCCGTCTGCAGGACCGTCGAATGTGCAGTTTCTTATTGTCAATCCGTGGCTGTCATAAAGAGCCCGTTCTTCCTCAAATGTCTTATGCTCAATTGTCATCACTATATACTTCCTTCCATATATATGTTTCATCTATAAAGCGCTTCAAGCCGGGAATTTCATGAAACTTCCCTGTCAAGAGCTTGGGCGCTGTATTATTTTTCTATATTATAAATCGCGGTTCCTTTAATGTACAATACTTTTTTAGAGGAACTTGTTATGCCTGAAACGTATGGAAAAATAAACTGCTTTTACAGCTCATTATCTGATGTGTCTCTTAACATGTCATGAATATAATTCATCAGACCGCTTTCCGCGGCAATTCCATATTTGGCATTCACAGCTTCATAGTATTTCATAATGCTGTCCTTTGGCAGAAGCTCACTCGATGGGACGCCTTCTCCATATCCCTTCCGCGCGTTTTTCCAGGGATCTTCATTATGGGTAATCCGCTCGAGGACTTTGCCGCCATACATACCAAAGGTATTTACAACAAGATCAATCGCCTTCTTCTCTTCTTCCGTCAGAGCATCCGCAGTGCCTTCGATCAAAGCAAACCGCGCGTCATCAATAGGATTATATCTGAAATCTCTGAACAGGTCATATACTTCCGGAAAAACCGGTCCGTGGATCCAGGCTCTGCAGTCTTCAGCAAAAATAGGCCTACCATACAGAGCAGAATAAACGCCCTGAATAAAATAGAGCAGTTTCTGCAGCATCAGCGGTGTCACTTCTTCCAGCTTTTCAAAAACATAGGCAATAGCTCTGAGCATTTTCTCTGACACGGAGAACAGGCTTTCTAAACTATCTGCAGCTGTCCATGCCTTCTTATATGCCGCGTCGGTTAGCTTAAATCTGTTCTCTTTCAGCCGTTTCTTCATGTATGCAGGAGATGCCAGCGCCGTCTTTATGATATCTGAATACTCTTTGGAAGGAACCTGTCCTTCCAGATATCTCGGAATCGTAACTTCTCCAAATCCAAGTGCGAGGGATAACGGCGCTTTTCCAATCTTATAGATTTTCATAAGCTTTTCAATATCTTCAGTCGTCACAAGCCCTTCCACAGCTCTATACTGTTCATCAATTTCCCGCACATTTTTATCAATTAACCCGGGAATGCTCATCTCCTCACCGCATTCTGCGCAAATAGCGACTGTAATCCCAAAGGTATATTCTTTATCTTTTATAGTTTTTACGATATTCCTTCGGCGCAGAAAGTATTCTGTTTCCCTCCTGCACTCGATGCAAAAATCTCTTCTTCTCTTCTCTGCCATAACTGCCGCCTCCGTTTCCCAATTAATTAATATGTAAGAGGATATTTCTGCTCATGGAAGGAAATTACTATTACAAAACAGTTTTCTAATTTGTTGAATTTGATATACAAAGAAACATTATGTCTTTTACTTTTGTTTCATCAATAACATAATCCAAAAACAAATTTATATTGTCTT
>CAKNMY010000038.1 GCA_930989745.1 uncultured Lachnospiraceae bacterium
ACTTTAAAAATTTCTGTCATCCTGGACAACATTTTCTTAACGTGCTACTATGTAAACGTATTACGCAAAGGAGCAGCATATGAATATACAGGAAAAAAATCATGCACTTTTAGTCTCCTATTTCCAGCAGGGCTGCAAATCCAACTGCATCCAGAAGCTGGGCGTGGAGATCGAACACTTTGTTATAAGAAGAGATACAAAAGAGAGCGTCCCCTATTACGGGGAACGGGGCGTAGAGGCAATCCTCGCAGAGCTTTCGGGCTCCTATCCCGAGCAGATTCTCGACAACGGAGCGCTTCTGGGGCTTGCGAACAACGACTATTCGCTGACGCTGGAGCCCGCCGGCCAGCTCGAGATCAGTATTGTGCCAAAAGAGAGCATCCGGGTCATCTATAAGATCTACAAGAGTTTTCTGCGGCAGATCCTCCCGGTGCTCGAGCGCTTCGGCTATGAGCTCGTGACGCTGGGCTACCATCCGAAGTCACGCGTCCGCGATCTGCCACTGATTCCAAAGCTGCGCTACGCCTACATGGACAAATATTTCCAGGACTCAGGCACCCTCGGCGCCAACATGATGCGCGGAACCGCCTCCACTCAGATCTCCGTGGACTACTGCTGCGAGGAGGACTTTATCTTAAAGTACCGCGCTGCTTTCCGGCTGATGCCGGCGATCAAACTGCTGACCGACAATACGCCGGTATTTGAGGGCGCACCCTACCCGAAGTATCTCGCCCGCACCCATATCTGGAACAACGTGGACGCTCCCCGCTGCGGAATCTTTCCCGGCGTCTTTGACGACGGCTTCGGCTTCTCGGCCTACGCGGACTATCTGATGCGCCTGCCTCTGATTTTCGTTCCCACCAGCGACGGACCGCTCTATACAGGGAAGCACACCGCGGCTCAGATCTGGTCTGACAGGGAGTTCACCCGCCAGGATATCCTGCATATCCTGTCCATGACCTTCCTCGATGTGCGCCTGAAAAATTATGTGGAGATCCGCGGAGGCGACAGTATGCCCCTGGAGTATGTCCTGGCCTATCTGGCTTTTATCAAGGGCCTCTTCTTCCGTCGGAGCGTTCTTCGTGAATTCAACGAACGTTTCCCTGTCTCGGAAGCGGACATTCGCGAGAGCGAGGCTTCGCTCATGGAACACGGCTGGAACGGCACGATCTATAAAAGAAGCGCTCCGGATTTTCTCCGTGAAATTCTCTCACTTGCCGAGGAACATCTGGAAGAAGAAGAGCGCATTTACCTGCTTCCTTTCTGGCGACTCGCAAAGGACTGCAAAACATTGGCAAAGGAGTATATATGAAAGAGATCAGACACCAATATGAAACCCTCATAAAACAAAATTTCGAAGCGAACAGAAAAAACGCTCTGGAGATCAAAAATTACCTGGAGCACTCTTCTGTCGCGTATCACGGAAGATGCGTACACACCCTGCACATTCCGAAGGTTTTCACTCAGAAGGAAATCCGCCGGTTCCAGGAGATCGTGTCCGTCACCTACGGCATCTTTGAAAAGGTCATCCGGGAATATCTCAGAAATCCTGAATACCGGAAGAGCTTTCCCTTTTCTCCCGAACTGGAGGAGCTGATCCTCGTGCCGAACCTCTACGACAGCGTGCTTCCCATTGCGCGCTTCGACATTTTCTTTGACGAGGATACCTTTGATTTTAAATTCTGCGAGATCAATACGGACGGAACCAGCGCCATGAACGAGGATTTTGTCCTGAATCAGGCGATCCGGCTCAATATCACGCATCAGGAAATGGCAGAATCACATACTTTCCGCTCTTACGAACTCTTCGACACCTGGGTGGAAACCATGCTGAAGCTGTACCGCACCTATGAAAAAGCGGTGGAAAAGCCGTACATCGCCATCGTGGACTTCCTCGAGCACTGCTCAATCACGGAATTTGAAGAATTCCAGCGCCGCTTTGAGCGCGCCGGCTATGCGTGTGAGATCTGCGAGATCACGGAGCTTACCTACCGGGATCACACGCTGTATTCCCCGTCCGGTAGGCCCATCGATCTGGTCTACCGCCGTGCGGTGACCACGGATGTCATGCAGCACTATGAAGAAGTACAGCCCTTTATCGAGGCGGTAAAACATCAGGACGTCTGCGTCATGGGCTCTTTCTGCACGCAGATCATTCACAACAAATGGCTGTTCAAACTGCTTCACGAAGAGCAGACACTGGCGCTGCTGACGGAGGAAGAGCGTGCGTTTGTGCGCGCGCACGTACCGTACACCAACCTGCTCGACGAGCGCCATTGTAATAAGGAAGAAATTCTGAACACCAAGGACCGCTGGATCATCAAACCGCTGGACTCCTACGCTTCCCGCGGCGTCTTCGCCGGCGTGGACGACACGCCGCAGGAGTGGAAGGAACACGTGGAAGAGTACTGGGGAAAAGATTACATTTACCAGGAATACTGTACGCCCTACCGCACGGACAATATCTACTTTGTGGACCCAAACGCACAGTTCAAGCCGTACAGCAACATGTCCGGACTCTTTGTGTACAACGGACAATTCGCGGGCGTATACTCGCGTCTCTCAGACGGAGGAATCATCTCCTCCCAGTACAATGAGAAGGCAGTGGCTACATTAGTTCTCGAGGAGGAATCACACGATGAAACGTAAGGCTGGCATTCTGACCTCACTGCTTCTTCTCCTTTCCCTGCCGTTTTATACGGGATGCGCTGCGCAGGAAACGCAGCCCGGGGAGTCTTCCTCGGAAACCGCACAGTCACCGGGCGATCTCACTGTCCAGGTGCTCGATGTCGGACAGGGCCTTTCGATTCTCGCGGAGTCAGACGGACATTATCTGCTGTACGACGGCGGCGACCGCGGCGCGTCCTCCTTTGTGGTAGCGTATCTGGAGGATCAGGGCGTCACAGAGCTCGACTATGTGATTGCCTCACACTACGACGCTGACCACATCAGCGGCCTGGTCGGCGCGCTCAATGTCTATGACACGGAAGTCGTACTGGCGCCCGACTATGAGGCGGACAGCCAGATCTACGATTCCTTCCAGGAAAAAGCCGCCGCGCAGGGACTGACAGTCACTCATCCCGAGCCCGGCGACTCCTATGAGCTGGGGAACGCTTCCTTTACTGTGCTCTCCCCCATCCAGGACGAATATTCCGACGACAACGACTACTCCGTCGCCATTCGGCTGGAGGACGGGGACACCAGCTTTCTCTTTACCGGAGACGCTTCGGTGGACAGCGAGGCTGAGATGATCGCTTCCGGCGAGGCGCTGCAAAGCGACGTCCTTGTGCTCGGACATCACGGAAGCAGCACCTCCAGTTCCGACGCTTTTCTTGACGCTGTGGATCCGTCCGCCGCTGTTGTGAGCTGCGGGCTCTCCAATTCATACGGACACCCGCACCGCGAGATCATGGAAACAATCCAAAGCCGCGGCTGCGACCTCTACCGCACCGACCTGCAGGGTACCCTGACCGCCGTTTCCGACGGAAGCAGCATCACCTGGTCGGCGCAGCCCTGCACGGACTACCGCAGCGGCGAAGAGCTTGAGGCAGCCGGTGTAACGGAAAAGGACAGCGCTTCCGCTGTCACGCCTACCGCCGCGCCTTCCGACGACAGCTCGGAGAATACAGAGTCCGTGTACATTCTGAACACGAGAAGCAAGAAATTTCACCGCCCTTCGTGCGATTCCGTTGGGACGATGAGTGATAAAAATAAGGAAGAAAGCTCACTTTCACGGGAGGAGCTGATCGAGCAGGGATACAGTCCTTGTCAGAACTGTAATCCGTAAACTCGCAAAAGAGCAGAGATGGAAATTCTCTGCTCTTTCTATATCCTTCTGTTTGTAAAAGCTGCTATTCTATCTTTATCAGAGTCAAATATTCCTGTTCCGCATTTAGATTAAAGCTCAGATAGCTGTTTCCGATCTCATCTTCCGGAACAGCGAACCACAGATGTACCGTCTTTGTCTCTTCCGGCTGCAGCTCCATATTATAAAAATGTGTGCTCTGACTGAAAGCGGATGAATCAAAATAATAGGGGAATCCATCGATTGCGGGAAGATAAATTCCGCTTCCACGGAAGCTATCCTGCATTTCGTATCCTGGAATACTGCCGTCTTCCGTATATGTTCCATCTTCCTGCTGCGCATATCGCTTTGCACTGGGCTGCAGATTTACATCCGCCATTGCCTCGCTCGTGGTATTTGTTACCTCCATTGTCACTTCTACATTTTTCACCGGTACAGTATTCAGCGGTATCTGCTCCATCTTCTGGTCATTCCACTCCTCAACATATCTATCGTAAGGTTTGAAAACATTTCCATCCAGATATTCCTGAAGCTGCCCATAATCTGCCGTCGTATTTTCATTCAGCAGTTCTGTATTTACTGTATCTTTTATTGTGATATCTGTAACTTTCAGATTTACGCCGTCGTTAAAAGCACTTGGGAAAATATCTCCCACATTTTTAATATGATCCGCTCCAATATAGATTCTTTCTGCCTCCTCACTCTCCGGTATCTTAAAGACTGGTGTTTCCTCTGCACTTCCCTCTTTTTCCGTGATCTCAAGGTTCTCGCAGATTTTCATCAGTTCTTCCCTGGAGACTTCCTGAGCAGCGTATACAGAGACAATATGTCCGCTTTCTTCATAATACAGATTCATATTATAGGGATATTCGTATCCCTCATGCGTAATCAATACTCCCTGCGCATCCTGAAACTGCAGGGTCTCCGCATTACTGACATCACTTACGATATACTCCATCGCCTGCCCCCAGTTGGGACACCAGCCTTCATCTGTAATTGTCAGTCCATTGCGCCCTCTTTCTCCCCCAAGACTATATTTCCCATCCTCGCTTTCTTCGTATCCGGCAGGCAGATACCCGGCAGTTATCTCTATTGGATATGCCTTTCCCTCCATACTGTTTTCCACCTGGATTCTGACCTGATCTCCGTTCTCCTCAGTTACCTGAACTGTAAACAGATTGACAGCTGCATATACTCCCATGGAAGTCGTCAAAATCGTTGCTGTAACAATGGCCGCTGCTGCTTTTCCCGTCATACCTTTTTTCTCTTTTTTCTCCAGACTCCGCAGCATCCGCTCTTTCTTCAGCTCATACTCCCTGGAAAATACATGTCTTTCCCCAGCTCTGTCAGATAATTCTGCTTCCTCTAACCGCCCGATACGGTTCAGAAAATACTCTGTCCTGCTTTTTTTCACGATTCTCAACCTCCTCCAGCTTACTCTCCACTAATTTTCTCGCCCGCTCCAATCGTTTGGAAGCCGCATCCTCACTGATATCCAGGATCTGCGCTGTCTCTCTGTTGGTAAATCCGTAATAGCATCTCAGCCGGATCACCTCCAGCGCCTCCTGAGGAATCTGCCGGAAGATTTTCTCCAGCAACTCTCTGTCCTCCACACTTTTCATCGGGAATTCCACAATCGTATTCTCCTGTTCCAGACACTCCTCTGCCGTCAGTCTCTCGCTCTCCCTGTGATTCTTTCTGTACTGATCAATCGCCGTATTCTTCAGAATCCGAAAAACCAGCCGCTTCGTATTCTCATCGTCCGCTGCCGTAATCTGCGGAAGATATTTTATCAGCTTCACGAACGTGTCCTGCACCGCGTCCTCCGCCTGCTGCACCTGCCCCAGTATGCTGAAGGCCGCTGCATACAGCTTCTGCTCATACATCTCATAAATCTGTTCCATCAGCCTGCGCTGATCCGTTTCTTTCTGCTTCTTTCTACGCCGCAGCATCCGTTTTCTCCCTCCTCTCTCTATTTCTTTTCGAGCGCTCTTATCTAATATAACGATCCGGGGAATGTCTTTCTGACGGGAAATCTGTTTTTTTTTTCGATTTCGCAGAAAACAGGGCCGCCGCACCAGCTCCGTGCAGCAGCCCTGTTCCTCCGTCCGTCGGACAGCAATGACCGGCGGGTTTCTAAAAACGTATGTATCCGCTGACAAATATCAAATCAGCCGTTTCAATTTCAGTTCAAAAGACGGTTTGGTTACATACTCCAGATAGATCGGCCTTCCGGTATACTCCAGATACGCTTGATACCGCTCCATAATGGCCGGCGAGTGAATCAGCCTCAGAGCCTCTTCCTTTGAGACATACGCAGATTCTGAATTTTCATCAGAGGGCCGCGGTGTTCCGCTTTTGGCTCTGCAAATGAAATCCAGCATAATTTTTGTCGGTACTTCTTTCACTCCGTTATAACCGGGATATTTTCCAGTATTGGAGGAAATGCAGAACACTTCTTCCACATCAATATCGACGCCCGTCTCTTCCATAACTTCCCTTTTGACAGCATCAATTACATTTTCCCCGACTTCCACCTGCCCGCCGGGAAATACCCATCCTGAATTATGGGTTTTTACCATAAGGACTTCATCCTTCTCATTTATTACAATTCCCGCAGCGGCTATGATATGCGTGGGCATAACATATCCCATATTTGCCATATGCGATCCCTCCGATAAAATTTTATACCTGTGCCTCTGCCAGTTCCTGAAGCATTTTTATAGTCTCATCCATATTTTCGCTGTGCCAGCTTCCGCCCAGGATACCGGAGCTGCGCAAAAAGCTCAATTCCTTCTGCTGCACTGACAGAGTGATCACATCCTTTTCCGTTCTGATCGTGAGATAATCATTCAGTCCCGCTTTCTTCACCTCAATATCCTTAATCTCAGAAAAAGGCAGCGACAATGTAACGTCCTTTTTCAAGCCCCACGCCAATTTCCCAAAGGGAACAAGAACCAGCTCATCCCGGCAGATCTGCAGAACAAAAAACTCTGTACTGACTCCCAGAAATTTTACAATCGCCTCGCTCAGATTTTCCGGAGCATATGAAACTACGATACTCCGGTTTTCAATCGGTTCATACCCTACATTCCTGATAATCTCCCATACTTTTGCTTCTTTCGCCATATTATTATCCTCCTGATCCAATGATATTACATTATTGCACATTGGATCTACCTAAGGATCATTTTTGCCTGAAATGTCCGGTTCATGCCTGAATTGTCGCACCGACTATTCTGTATACCCCAGCAGGCTCAGCAGTTCATTTTTCGATTTGCGGGAAAACAGGCAGTTCTCTCCATTAACAAAAACTACTTTCTTTTCCCTGATATCCAGCGCCTTAATCAGACTGACATTCGCCAGATACGCTCGGTGTACCCGGACAAACTGACCGCTCAATTCCTTCTGAAGTTCTCTTATGCTTCCTGTAAAATCCATATTTTCCTTCAGCCCATGCAAAATAATGCGGTGGCTCTTTCCCCCGGTTTCAAAGAAAAGGATCTCGTCCACAGGTATGTGCCGGACCGTATCCATAAATTTTACCGTAAAATACTGCCGGTCCTCTCCGCGTTCTTCACTGAGCCGCTCATTAATGATTTCAAGCGCCTTTCTGATTCCCTGGTACATTTTGTCCTGATCATCTTTTACAATATAGTCCAACGCCTCCAATTTATAACGGAACGTATCAAATGCCAGTTCACCATATGCGGTAACATAGACCAGGAATCCTCTGGAGTCTATCCTCCGTATCGCCTGTCCCAAAGTAAATCCTGAATACTGTTCGTTTTTCAGATCGACATCCAGAATATATATCCCCTTCCGTCGGTTTTCAGCCAGAGTTTCCAAAATCTCCCGCGGATCTTTGCTGTCACAGACGATTTCCATGTCATAGCCTGAAATCAGTATCTCCTTTTCCAGCACCTGCCGGATTTCTCTGCGCACCGCTTCTTCATCATCACATAAATAAATAGGGATCATTTACTGTTTTCTCCTGTTCCTACACTGAGTTCCTGAATGAAAAATCCTTTTTCCTGGTATGTCCTGGAAAAAACATTATCATACGTCTCTACAATACGCCGCAGGCTTGCCAGACCGGTGCCTCTGCCCGCTCCTTTTGTGGAATATCCATCCTCCCATATCCGTGAAGGCGAAACCTTCTTCCTTGCCGGATTGCGTACTATGATGCTTACACCTGACACATCCTGGCAAAATACCGCCGTGACCGCAATAGCAGGATGCTCTTCTTCCGCAGTATTTCCATATTGAAGAAACGCTTCTGTCTCTTCCATGGCATTATCGAGAAGTATTCCGACGGCTCTGCACAAATCCCCTGCCGGCATACTCAAAGACGTAACCGGAACCGCTGCTTCCAGACGAAAAGGAATGTCTCTCTGCTGCATTTCCATAGACTTCACAGCAAGCAAACTTTTCAGCTCCGCAATCTGTATATTTCCCATCTGGCTGACCTGAAAAATCTTTTCACCCACCTTCTTTTCAAAATCCCCTGTCACTTCTGATATAAATTTCTGAACTGCGCGGATATCTCCCTCATCGGCCTGAAGCCGGATTCCCGCCATGCGGTTTTTAAAATCATGCCTGAAAATCCTCACATCCCTCTGCACACTCTCCAGATTCTGAATATACATTTTCTGCTGCTCCAGGCTTGCCTGCTGTTCCTGAAGCCGTTTCTGCTGCATATCACAGCGAAATGCGTAATTCAGCACACCGATAATCATAAGCAGAAACAAAAGAGAAATCATGGGATTGCTGTTGTTCAGGATCAGCCTTTCATTCGCGATCTCAACGCACATTATTTTCAGCACCGGAAGCAAAACAATAACTGCTTTCCAATGGCGAAACGGAACGTTTCCCCGCAGAAAACCATTATAAGCCTCAGCCAGACGGCACTTTAGAATTATTCCCGCAATAATCAGTCCGAAAATAAGTATTTCTGCAATCGTGCTTACCATATAGGCCGCCAGTCCGACCGGACTGCTTAAATTGAAGTTCTGCGTAAGAAAAAATCCTCCCAGTTCATCTGTTATGCCATACAGGAATACTGCCATTGAACCGGTAACCAGAGAATTTCCCCATGACGCTCCGTAAACTATCCGCAGGGTCAGGCTCCATCCTGCGATTTCCAAAAGGCTGAGCGCCAGCAGCGTATATACTTCCCCAAACATATTTTGAATATAAAATACGGATGACGGTATGATCAGCAGAAAACTGTACGGAAAAAACATAAGTACCGCCCTCTTTATTTCCGGCTTCTGCTTCGTCAGGGCATAAGTCAATATCAAGCAGCATATGTATTCTGCCAGAACAAGGGGAATATTCAGGAAGAATGCCATTCCAAAAGTGTAAACCATACCCATCGTCTCCTGATCTGATTTCTGTAATCTCTGTGTATTATACCGCATCAGGAACGCTCTGAGAAGTTGTTGGGAGCAGGAAAATTCAATAAATATTAAGAAATGTTTCGGCTGATCTAAAGAGTTTTTTGATACGATCAGTGCATAAGAAAAAGGGGGTATTCACTATGAAAAAATCTGCTGCCATCATTTTCACACTGGCTTCATTATTCAGCCTTTCCGCCTGTGTCGCATCCGAAACGGCGGAGTTCACGCCGGATTACGAGTCCGCTATCGGCGTGATTTTTGTAAACAGCGCACAGGAACTTCCCGAAAACGAAAAAATATATGCCGCCTATGCGGACCATAACTATACCTTTGACCTGGATGCTGCCTGTATCTATTACTTTAATGCCAGCGCGGAGGAGGCATATGCCGGAGACCAGAACCTGACCGAGCTGACTTTTGGCGCAAATCTCGACGATGACACCGTTGGGGCGGAGGGAACCATTGCCTATGACCTGAAGGACGATTCCGAAAATTCCGTAACAGCACATTATTTATATCACGATGAGAAGGGCGTGTACTTTGATACGGAAACCTACTTTGACGCGGCGGACATTACTGACGGGTGCTCCTTCAAAGGTATCGATTATCCCAGTTTCGTTACCTTTACGCTGGCGGAACCGGCAGCCGCCTTTACCATAACGGAATACGATGAATCTCATCATGCGGTATCAGAAAAAGAATATACTCCCGCGGAGGTTACGGATTACCAGGCCTTTGAAATGGGAAGCGGAATCAGCTCCGCAGAAGTGACAGGCTATGCCGCTGACGGCACAGCGCTGGATACACAGACTGTCACTCCAGAGAATAACACAGCTTCCATCTGTTTTGACGCTGGCGGGCAAATCCTGGGGAATAGGATTCTGCGCTTTGCCTGGGAGTACTAAGGAGAGAAGGTGGGAAGCCAGTCAGTTCATTTTATAATCTAAAATCCTGCTGCTTTCACACCTTCCTCAGTCTTTCTATCCGTTCTTGTATATTTTTTTCAAACTCTTCTTCTGACAAGGAAGGATCCTTTCAGGTTATTGTGTTTGTCAGTGACAAATCTCCTAAAATTTCCCTTTGTTTCTTTTTGCTGAATCCTTTGAGCACCAGATTATAAGATTTATCTAATAAATCTCTTAACAGATCATCCGGGACTTCCCCGTCCGGCTTAATAGAGTTCCAATGCGTTTTATTCATATAATGGCCGGGAACAATATCCTCATATTGCTGTCTTAAGAAATCTCCCTCGGGTGGATCCAGTTTCAGTGTAATATAATACGGCACATCATTCTGGTCTAAACAGACCGCTGCAAACATCTTTCCGCCGATCTGATAGCGAATCCAGTTCCAATCTTTCTGAAGATCCCTGGTAACTCCTTTTTTACTTAATAAATACTCATCAATCCATATATACCTCATATAATCATTCTCCTTTCACAATATTCATTATACAACGCAAAACATGTCAACTGTATGTCATGTTTTATTATACCGGACAGAAATTTCACTTACAATCCATTTATTTGCTGCCAAACATGCACGCAGTTTTCTGCTATAAAATTATCAGACCAACTATGTTCTGAAAAAGACCATTTATAGATAAACTGTAGAAATCTTTTTTCATATTCTTTATACTGTATTTGTAACGGGGACGGGAGGTGTAAAAATGCAAATTGAAATAAAAATTGACACGAATTGCAAGGAAACTAAAGTTATTGTGGTCACTGAAAAAATTACCGACGATGTAAATGCCCTCATAAGAAAAATCGCTGATGAAACGCCGCAAATCCTGACAGGATTTCAGGGAGATCTATTGGAAATCTTAGACCAACAGGATATCTTCCATATTTATTCATCAAAAGGCAAAGTAATTGCCGTAACGGGCCGCGGGGAATATCTGCTGCGGTTGCGGCTGTATGAACTTGAAGAAAGGCTTGATAAGACGAGTTTCGTCCGTATATCTAATTCTGAAATTATCAACCTAAAAAAGGTCAAAAAATTTGATTTAAGTTATACCGGAACAATTTGTGTTTCATTGACTAATGGCACCGTTACCTATGTTTCAAGACGATACGTTTCAAAAATCAAACAAGTGTTAGGAATATGAGGTGATTGATATGAAGAAAAAAGTGCTTATTCGGTGCTTAATTGGCGCACCAATCGGAGTAGCAATCAGCACCATGATTACAATCGTTATTTCATTAACTGCAGGCGACGGCAATTTTTATGCGGTTGTTCCTGAATTGATTGCAGATTGCGGAACGGAAATCAATGCAGTATTACTGCAGGCAATATGCTCTCTATTGTATGGCGCGGCATGGGCGGGTGCTTCAGTTATATGGGAAATAGATACTTGGAGTATTCTTCGCCAGACAGCAGCACACTTAATTGTATGTTCTCTTTCCACTTTTCCAATTGCGTACTTTATGCGTTGGATGGATCACAGTATTTTAGGCATTTTAAGTTATTTTGGAATCTTCTTTGCAATCTATTTTTTCATTTGGGTTTTACAATATATAACTATAAAAAGGCGTGTGCAGCAGATAAATAGTAAAGTTGAAAATAATCAGACAGAGCTATAAACTTCCAAGCAACCAGAAATAGGCATGGACTGCCGTACTTGCGGCAGTCCATGCCCTATTGCCGTATGGAATAAGCTCCTATATTTTTTACAATTCCACAATCACAGTCATTACCTGATACGGCAGTGTCTGCAAATGTACCTCATTTCCCTCACATGGCAGCTCTGAGAGAACATGTTTCTCTGTGATATCCACCACGCAGGCACGCTTCACCGGCTGCTGGAAGGTCAGCTTCTCTTCAGAATTCTGTCCCAGCACCTCATAGAGCCGCAGCGTCAAGGCGCCCGGCACGTATTCCGCCGTCTTCACAGCTGAAATCACAGACGCGCCTGCATGCTGCAAGAAGGCTCCCGCCGCAGGTAATGTGCCCTGATGACGGCGGCCGGAAAGTACCGAAATGTCGGTATACTTTGCCTGGGCCTTTCGAATCAGCGCATCCTTCTCCTGCTCTTCCGGCAAAGACAGGGCGAACATCATCTTGTGGATACAGATTTCCGGGATAGGATCCGGGTCCGTGGAGCTTCGAAGAAGCTTTAAGCAAATGCTGTCGTCCGCGCACCGGAAGCCGTAGCGCGCCTCGCTTATCATCATCAGACCGTTTGACGCCGCCACAAAGGAATTGGCCGGGCGGTCCAGATGAAGAGGGCCACGCCGTTCCGCTCCAAACGGAACGTCATAGAGATACTCCTCCTTCTGCTCCAGAAGAGGCGCCGCAAAAGCAAGGGATGGAATTCTTCCGTCTGAATCGCCAAATTCCCGCCAGTCGCATTCCAGAGTAAAGTCCAGATCCCTGCTGTCCTTATCCAGTCCAATCTCCAGCACAAAGCTGCTGTCCCGAAGTTTTCCTTTCATTTTTACGAAATTGCGAAGGCTGCCGGCAACACCAGGCGTCAGCTCCACGTCCTCGGTGACAGGCTCCACTTTCTTGTGTCTTCCCACAAACCAGGAGCTCATACTGTTATTCCAGTTTGTGATGGACTTATTGTTGGCCTCGTCAATAATGCAAAGTCTGGCTCCTCCCCGGCCTGCATCCAGAGTTTCCTGCCCGGTATGTTTATTCACAAAGGAGACAACAGCCCCGCTTAACGGATCAATTACGGCTCTGACGTGCTCATTTTCCAAAACGAATGTCTCTTCATGCTGACGGCGCATTTCATGCACATAGCCGGGCTCCAGACTGGTTACGGGAAGCTGCTTTGTCACCACCGTCCTGTAGCCATAGGCCTGAATGTCCACGTCCACCAGAAATTTATCATAATTATGCCCCCAATAGTGCTTGTGCTCCAAAAACTGGCTTGTCAGGATATTTCCCTTCTCATCCTGGAAGCTGAGATTCTTCGGATCCTTTTCATAGTCCCAGACATAAATTTCCACTCCGCCGCAATATGGCTCCTGGCTGCTGTTAAATAAATGATAAATCCTGTTTTCACCGATTTTTCCCTCCGCCTGGGAATGACCGGCCCCGGCGGAAAGTACAGTTTCCCGCTCAGTTAAACCGGCAATCTGCGAGGTATCGATCTGCTTTGCAAGGCTTAACAATGCCTGTTTCTTTCCTGTCTTGGTATCCGCTTCTACGTCCTGGTACTGTCCGCAGGCATACTCTCTGGTGGCCTGAACGCCGGAGCCGGTGAGGATATCATGGAACTGGTTAAACAGCACCTTCTCCCAGGCTCTGCGATAATTCTTTTGATATCCTGCACTCTGATTGGCAAAGGCCGTCCAGGTCTCCGCATCCCGCAGGAAACGCTCGCTGCGAATATTTCCGCCTTGATACGGCTCTGAGAAGAATAGCAGCCATCA
The DNA here is from genome assembly GCA_930989745.1 of uncultured Lachnospiraceae bacterium. Classification (GTDB taxonomy): domain Bacteria; phylum Bacillota; class Clostridia; order Lachnospirales; family Lachnospiraceae; genus Egerieimonas_A; species Egerieimonas_A faecigallinarum. Next base: position 13,593 of record CAKNMY010000038.1, read on the forward strand.
CAGATAAAGTTGATTTCCTCATCCAGTACCGGCAGGCTGTCGCGGATCTTCTCTGCCTCCTGGAAATATTCTCTGAAGGTTCCCATGCGAATCTCCGGGAAAATCGGCCAGGTTCCCATCTCCAGAAGCAGCTCAATATCTCTTCTCGTAGGTCCGCCGCCGTGATCCCCAACGCCGTACACCCGAAGTACGGTCTTTAATCCCGTAGACTTGGTCAAATCCAAAACGGCATCCGCAATATTTGTTCCCACATAACCCAGATAGAAGTAGGGATCCCGGTACATGATCAGCTCCGCTCCGGAGGGACTCTTCCAGCGATACAGACATGGTCCGCCATCGTTGCCCCGGCAGTGATAATAATATTTCACACCGAATTTACTGTCCATCTCAGGAACATGGCGGCTGTGTCCGAAGGTATCCGGTTCAAAGTCAATATCCAGGCTGTCCGCATCAATCTCCAGCAGATCCGCCAGATAAGATTTGGTATAGAGGGCATGGCGGGCAAAACTTTCTCCCACGGGCATATTTTTATCCGCTTCCACCCAGGTGGAGGCTGTTACCTCCCAGCGCCCCTCCTTCACATACTTGCGGATTTTATCCAGCATCTGCGGCGCGTACTCCTCCACAATCCGGTAAACCGATGCCTGGGACTGGGAAAATTTATATTCCGGATATTCCTCCAGAATGTCCAGCATGGTCTCAAAGGTATCCAGGGTTGTGGTAACCGTCTCGTCGTAGGACCACTGCCAGTTCATGTCGATATGGGCATGGGCCGGACAGATAATCCGATATTCCTTTGCTGCCGCCGCCATGGGGGACAGAAGCTCTTCCACCCGGGCTACCAGCGCCTCACTCCAGTCGCCGCTCTTCTCCGCCTCTGCAGTCTGCTCCATGGCCTGTTCCACCAGCGGGAGCCAGCTGCTGTCCACGTTCTGGGCAAGCTGCCAGGCAAATTTTATCTCTGCCGCGAGACGTTTCTTCCGCTTCGTAATGTTGGGTAATTTTTCCCATTCTTCCACTTTTTCCAGCATATTTATATCCCTTCCTTTCGCTTTGCTCAGGCAAAAATGGTATGCAATGCCGAGCTTCATCCTTTGGTATTCCGTCCTGCTGCTGTTTTCACGACTTTATTCTACACAATTAATATTTCTACAACAACTGCGAAATCTTTCAATTCTCTCTTATTTTTAATACTGTGCTTTCATTTTCCTCATAGGTATCCGCGAACCGCTTTACTCTCTGTTCATCTCCCGGTACATTTGAGGAGTCACGCCGACCTTTTTCTTGAAATAAGTGTAAAAATAATTACTGGAACTGATAAATCCATTCCGCTCCGCAATATCCTTGGCGGAGTCCTTCGTCTCCTTCAGCTCGCGCAGGACATTTTTTAACCGCACCTCATTGATGTACTCCTGTACAGACATTCCCATATCTTTCTTAAAAAGACGACCCAGATAGTTGGGCGATATGCCGAACTCATCGCCCAGAGTTTTCAGCGTAAGGTTGGAATCTGTATAATGAGACGCAATATATTCCTTTATCGTGTCCAGCCTGCCTGCCACACCGCTTTTTTCACCCTTTTCCTGCTGCCGATGATCAAATCTGGTAAAAAGATCTTCAAACAGCGCATTGACTTCCTGAGCCTTCTCACACCTGCTCAGCTTTCTCAGCAGCCCGTTGACATCTGTCTCTTCGCGCAGAAAGCTGTCCGCGTTTTGTGTCACTGTAATCCCTACCCACATGGCCGCACGCATATATTCCGCCATATTGCAATGCCAGAGATTTTGTACCAGTTCCCGGTAAAGCTCTGAAAGATTCTGACCGCTTTGCAGCGCTCTCTCCCATTTTTCTGCTCCCGGCTGCTGAAAATGCGCTTTCTCACTATGCTCACTTCGTACCTGCTCCAGGTTAATACAGCTGTTGGATGGATAGAAAAATCCCTCCTGTACATACTTTTGCATCTCATTATTAAGCTCTGGAATTTTCTCCAGGCTTACCTGCTGCCTGGTTCCAAGGCAAAAAAATTCCCATGGAACAAAAATCCCCACATTCCCGCAAAAGCTTTGGAAGCAGGATTCTATGGTTTCCCAGACATCCGTAACTTTGGATACTTCCAGGAGAAACGTTATGGTGCTGTCCTGATTAATCAGACCCGCCACCCCAAACTTTTCGCTGAAGCTTTCTTCAAAGATATTCTGAAAACAAAACTTCATATTATAAATTCCTGTTTCCTCGTATGTATCCACGAACCTGTCGTAATCCTCGATTTGCAACAGCAGCAGTGTATAACAGGACTCATCCGATACTCCGAATCCTATCCGCTCCATCTCCTCCCGCAGCTGTCCTCTGGAAAACAGCTTGCGGCTATGGATGAAATTATTAAGGAAAGTCTCTTTCTGCTGAAATACGTTCGTATGGGGGATCATTGCGCGGTACACTTTCTCCATTTGGGTGTGAAGCCGGATCACGGAGAGCGTGTTCCCCAGAGCAACCGCCAAAACCACGATAATCATAACGCAGATCACGCCCACAAACCATCGATTCAGTTCCCGCAATAAGGAAAACATGGAATTCCAGTCTGTCACTTTCACATAATTCCAGCCAGTATCCTCTGAATAGAGATACGAAACAAAATACGTGTTATTACCCACTTCCACCTTTCGATAGGATTCTCCTGCTTCTTCCATGGAATAGATTTCATCTTTAAGCTTCTCAGTTTCCTCGATGGGACTGGTCTGCACGTCCAGAAGCTTCTCTCCTCTCTCATTAACAATCGTCAGGCGGCTGTCCTCCATGGTAGTCAAATTCTGAAGCTTTTCCACCAAATCATCCATCTTCAGGTTGATGACCACGGCGTTCCCGTTCTTTTTCTGGTCGGTAAACAATACATACGAGTATGTTGTTTCGCTCCATTCCCGCTTCTGCACATCCCGTACAGTTATGCTTCTGCGAATCAAATCCCCGGTATCATAATTCTCCGGATGTTCCAGTATCTCTACAATCTCCTGGTCCCAAAAATCTGACTTTTGAACCTCCCCCCACCAAATTTCTTATGTAAGAAACACTTCCTGAGCTCTGTTGTAAAGATAGATCGAATCCACCATAGGATTGCTCCATTGATATTGATTAATCTGGCGATAAATAGGAGTCAGCACCCAGCTCTCCAGCGAATTATCCGTCCCTGCGTACAACATGTCGTGACAGACGTCATCCAGAAGTATCTGGGTAGCCAGACGGTTGGCAGCGTTATTCCGCTCCTCGAAATCTCCCTGAATCTCCGTGAACATTTCCATGGCATCATTCACGTTCTGCTCCGTAATCAGAGTGCGTACTACCTGATTCATCACGCCCATACACAGGCAGACAGTAACAATCAAGCTTATAGAAATCCCCCAAAAAATTCTGCGGAATTCCTTTTTCTTCTCTTTTCCGTTTTGCAGCTTTTCTGCCTTATTAAGCTTCTGTAAATGTCCTTTTAACGTCTTTCCGGATCCTATTACCATCTAATTATCCCTCCTGACGGCTGGTGTACTTCCTCCATGCTCCCACGTAATTTATTTTCAGTATATCAAATATGCCCAATCGGGTCAATGTTGCCCAAATTCAGCCCAAATGTCCGTGAAAAACTGTCGCGCCAGCGATTCTGCAACCGCTGGCGCGACAGTTTTAAATGTAATTCCTGCTTCTGATCAATTCCTATTTGTTTGCCAGGAACTCGTCGATCTGGCTCTGCATTTCCGCAATTACCTTATCAACTCCGGCCACCTCTAAATCCGCAAGGAATTGATCGTAAAGTTCATCCATATCACGCTCGTCCGTCAATATTCCGGAATACTCTGTCACTACGGTATTTACGTTTACAAGTTCATTTTGCACCGGCTCCGAGTTAAATCCAAATCCCAGAATCGGGGATTTCCTGGCATTGTCATTCATTTCCTTGGTCTGCTCCCAGACATCCTCTTCCTGATTTTCCAGCGTATAAGTATTAAATACATTGCCCCATGCCCAGGACTGCTGCGCATAGCTGACACCTTCGATAGGCCTTACTACATTATCGCTTACCTTCTCATAGTGAACGCCCTCAATTCCGTAGGCAATCAGATTGATGACATATGGGTCAGTTTCCAGAAGCTCCAGATACTTCAGAGTTTCTTCCGGATGCTTTGACGTACTGGAAACAGCCCACAGCGTACCTGTAACATTGCTGGTGGAAACATAAGGCTCAATATCTGTAGGCGAATATACAATGTCGATGCCGTACACATTGCTCTCCTCCGCTTCTACACCCGGCTTATAGGTACCGCTGTAAATTCCGGATACTTTCATGGCCTGACGGTCATTGGCTTCCTCTGCCTTCACCACACCAAGCTCACGAAGCTCTTTCTGCTCTTCCATCACAGATTTCCACGCGTCTGTCTCATAAAAATTTTCCACTTTTGCGGTTTCATCGTCCATACTAATGACTCCGCAGGCCAGATAGTCAGTCACGTACTCATATCCGCAGTAAGACGCCGCTTCTGAGAAGGAGATACCCGGCGTTGTTGCCCCATACTGCTCATATGCCTTCTGGAAATAATCCTTAAAGTCTGTCAGCTTCTTTCCCGCATAGATATCGGTTCCGGTTCCCTCCACAATCTCTTTAGGCGCCCATAACCCGATCTGGCGTGCCACAATCTGCTGATTGGGAACCGCATAAATACGGTTATTTACACTTGCGCCCTCCCACAAATAGTCGGGATAAGACTCATACAGCGTAGGCGCTGCTTCCGGCAGCAAATCCGTAATATCCATGTAAGCGCCTTTACCCACATTTACATTATAGGGATTCAGCCAGTTAGATGTAAAGCAGGCATCGTATTCTTCTCCGGAAGCGATAATCGTGTTGATCTGGTTTCCGTAATCCGGGAGTAAAGACCACTCTGCCACCACGCCGATTTTTTCAGATGTATACTCGTCCAGAGCTGCCGTTACCTCATCCCAGCCTTCCTGTGCACTTCCGGAAGTATGAATTTTTATTGTTACCACTTCTCCGCTTCCGCCGTCATCCGCCGTATCGTTTCCGTTCTCCGCAGCTTCTGTGGAATCACTGCTGTCTCCCGAGCCGCCTTCCGTGTTCCCGCTGTCTCCGCAGCCAGCCAGCGCACCAAATGCCATAACCATCGCTAATCCGAGTGCAAACAGTTGCTTTCTTTTCATTTTTTGTCCTCCTTAAGCATTATTTTTTATCTGTAATCGCTTCCGCAATTTACATTCCCTTATCCGTTACTCTTTCACTCCGCCCACCGTCAGGCCCTTTACCAGATATTTCTGGAAGAAGGGGAATACAAACAACATGGGTCCTGCTGAAATCACACACATAGCCATACGCATAGATTCTGTAGGCAAATCTTTCAGACTGATATTCATTCCCGCATTCATTACGGCTTTTGTCATTTCCTGTACGTTTTTCATAATGAGATAGAGGCGGTACTGCAGATTGTACAGTTCCGGATCCGTAATATACAGCAGCGGCGCGTACCAGTCATTCCAGAAGGCCAGCACAGTGAGCATTCCGATCGTAGCCAGCACCGGCTTTGACAAAGGCAAAATGATTTTAGTAAATATAGTAAGTTGCCCGGCTCCGTCTATAGTGGCCGCTTCCTTCAGAGAATAGGGCAGCTTTAAGAAAAATGTCCTCATCATGATAACGTTCCAGGGCGACACAATGGACGGCACGAACATGACCCACAAGGTATTTTTCAGATTCAAACTCGTTATCCAAATATAAGAAGATACAATACCTCCGCTCAGCAGCATGGGAATCAGCAGAAAAATCGTCAGCTGCTTATGAAACCGGTATTCTTTCACAGATAATACGTAGGCCAGAAGCGCATTGATGCTCACGCCGAATACCAGCCCCAGTATCGTTACTAAGATGGTCACTCCGTAAGCACGGATTATTTCAGCAGGCGCCCGAAATACGTACTCATATCCTTCCAGTGAAAATCCTTTGGGCAGAATACCGTATCCCTCCTTGATCAGCCGCATATCATCGGAAAAAGAGACAGACACCACCGTAATCAGCGGAATGATACAGATCAGACAACACAAAATCAAAACAGTATAAATAATAATTTTTGATCCCAGCGAGGCTCCTTTTTTCACGCTACCACTCCTCCTTAAAACAAAGCACTTTCCTCGTCTATTCTCCTGGCCACCATATTGGATCCCATGATCAGCAGAAATCCTACCACAGCCTGGAAACATGAAACCGCAGAGCTGACTCCCGTATCTCCAGTTACCCGAAGTGCCCGTAAGATATAGGTATCCAGCACATCAGTGGTGGACAGCAATGCTCCCTGTTCCCTGGTCAGACTGAGAATCATTCCGTAATCCGCATACATGATTCTGCCGATAGCCAGGATCGTCATAATAGTAATAACCCCACGAATCATGGGAAGGCTGATTTTCCATATCATCTGCCATCGATTGGCTCCGTCCAAAGCCGCCGCCTCATAATAATTGTCGTCAATGCCCATCAGTGCCGCGTAATAAACGATACTGTTATAGCCGGCTCCCTTCCATATGGCCATAATCATAAGAATCACCGGCCAGTACTCCGCTCTCGAATACCATGCCACGCTCTCCAAACCAAAGAAATTCAGGATCTGGTTCAGGATACCGTAGTCGTGATGAAGAAATGTATATAAAAGATATCCTGCAACAACCCAGGAAATAAAATACGGGAAAAACATTATGGTCTGAGCTACCTTTGTAAAGCCCCTGCTCTTGACCTCGTTCATCATAAGAGCAATGGCCACAGAAACCACCAAGGTACCTCCAATAAACAGGAAATTCAGTCCTATCGTATTGCGAAGCACCTCCCAGGCACTGTTAGACTTAAAGAAAAATTCAAAGTTCTCAAGGCCGACCCATTCACTTCCCCAAAATCCCAAATCATATCGGAAATCCTTAAAAGCCAGCACTAAACCAAATATAGGAATATAAGCAAAGGTAAACAAAAGCAGAACACCCGGAAGTGCCATACATGTCAATGCCCTGTTTCTTTTTCTGGAAGTCTTTTGTATTCCTCCGCGCTTTTTCATTTTCACTTCACATCCATCCTTTCTTTTTTCTTTCGATAGCACTATTCTACTTGTAATTTTCCGAACTTTGCAACTTTGAAATATTGTTTTCGCATTAAATATTCAAAAAAACAACACAAAAAAAATGAACTTCTCCATATTTCAGAGTGATGTTCATTTTTGAAAGTTCCCTCGCTTTGTCCAGGAGGAATAACAAAAGAAGCCCACAACCTCTCTATAACTTGGAGGTTATGGGCTTTCTCAATATTCTTACGAACTTTTGATCTGTGGCGATCAGAAAATCCTCTTACTCGATAGGTTCAAAATCTGCAACCCCGTGTTTGCACAGCGGGCAGATGAAATCATCCGGCAGTTCATCGCCTTCATAGATATATCCGCAGACCTTGCAGACAAATCCTTTCTTTCCTTCTGTATCCGGTTTCGGTTTTACGTTATTCTGATAATAGGTATAAGTCATGGTATCCTTATCGCTCATAACGCGTGCTTCCTCTACAGTACAGATAAACATACCGTGAGTATCCAGATCCACATACTGCTCTACCTTCAGAGACATAAATGCATTGATATATTTCGGAAGGAATACCAGTCCGTTATCAGAACGCATGGTCTCCCAGTTTGCAAACTTATCTGCTGTACGTCCGCTCTGGAATCCGAAATTTTTGAACACCTCGAAAGGAGCGTCTACGGACAGACAGTTTACATTCATAACTCCCGTCTTCTTGATTACATGATGGGAATAGTTTGCTTTATTAATATTCACAGCCACACGGTTCGGATTATCTGTCAGCTGAGTAACTGTATTGACGATCAGACCATTGTCTTTTGTTCCGTCATTAGAGGTCACCACATACAGACCGTAGCCGATTCTGAACAGTGCAGTCATGTCTTTTTTATTTGCCCTATCTGAGGACTGGGCAATGTACTCCTTACTCAGCTCTGCAGCCATGTTTTCCAGCTGTTCCATGTTCTCTTCGCTCAGAGAAGACATAATGGTTACCTTATTTTTCATCCAGGTAATGTTCTTACTATTATCAAACATTCCTTTCATGACTTTTGCTGCCAGCGGCGCCCAGCTGCCGTTTTCGATCAGACCAATCGTACGGTTCTGGTAATTTCTCTCTGTAAGGTGTTCAATAAAGTCTCTCATGAACGGGAAAATCTCCGCATTGTAAGTAGTGGTAGCCAGTACCAGTTTTCCATAACGGAAAGCATTTTCCACAGCTTTAGCCATATCCTCTCTGGCCAGATCGCATACGATAACTTTAGGACAGCCTTTCTCCTCCAGCTTGGATGCCAGGATCTCCACTGCTTTCTTCGTATGGCCGTATACAGAAGTATAGGCAATCATAACGCCCTCAGACTCTACACTGTAGGAGGACCAGATATCATATTTTTCAATATAGTGGCCCAGATTCTCTTTCAGAATCGGTCCGTGAAGAGGGCAGATTGTCTGAATATCGAGTGTTCCTGCTACTTTCAGAAGATTCTGCACCTGTTTTCCGTATTTTCCAACAATGCCGATAAAATAGCGGCGTGCTTCATCATCCCAGTCTTCTTCTACATCCAGAGCTCCGAACTTTCCAAAGCCATCTGCGGAAAATAATACTTTATCCGTGCTGTCGTAAGTTACCATTACCTCAGGCCAGTGAACCATAGGAGCAAATACAAATGTCAGCACGTGTTTGCCCAATGTCAGAGATTCTCCGTTTTTCACCTCTAACATTTTTCCTTCCAGATCCATGCTCCGGAAGAAATTCTGCATCATAACAAAAGTCTTGGCATTCGCCACTACTGTAGTATCCGGATAAGTCTTCATAAAGTTATGGATATTCGCTGCATGATCCGGCTCCATATGCTGTACGATCAGGTAGTCAGGCTTTGCGCCATCCAGTGCGTTCTCGACATTATCCAGCCATTCATGGACAAATCTCGCATCTACTGTATCCATAACAGCAATTTTCTCATCTTTAATCACATAGGAATTATAAGCCATTCCGTTGGGAACCACATACTGCCCCTCGAACAGGTCTACTTCGTGATCATTAACTCCCACATAAAGAATGTCATTGGTAATCTGCATCAATACGTCCTGCTACTAAAAACATATACAAATGTGTATATGCTAGATGATTCGCTACAATCTCACGATTTATAGTTACTGCTTCAACGTGTATGCTTTGGCGGTTGCAAACAACACGCTACTCACAAGTTTCCGTACACTCCACAGTCGTAAATTCCCGACTAAGCCATCGGTACATACCTATAAATTCATGTTATTGATTAGATATAGGTTGTTCATCTAAATAGCTTTTCCTTTCTTAAGATTTTTTTGTTTGCCACTTGGTTTTCGTGGACTTTTTTACCATTACTCAATTACAGCCATCAAGGTTCTACCCTATAGTTAGCAGGACTGTTTCAACCTGCACTGGCGCTTCTTTCCTGTAATTCCAGTGGTTTTACGTTACCAACGAATACTCTGGATTTTGAGTATCTTTGAGTCTGTTGACTCACGTTTGTCATCTTTTTCAGTTACGTTCTTTTTACCAGATCAGATCTTTCCTTCCGTCGATTTCTTCTACTTCCGGAGAATCTGAAAGTAAATTTTTAATCTCCATATGTAATTATATCTGGAAAGAGTTTAAAAATCAATTCCTTTTTGCATAAGTCTGCTTATCTCATCTGCATTCTGTTCTTTCCATGCAGTTTTTCGCATACTTCACCAGCGTTATCATTTCATTAATTATCGTTTCCTCTCCGGTTCTGACAAAGCCGCACTTCTCATAGAGATGGCAATTGCCCGCCTCCTGCTTTATAGTATCTAATCGCCATTCTTCTGTATCCGGATACATATTGAACAGCCGTTCTATTACCCTGCCGGCAATTCCTTTATTCTGCTGCTCAGGAATTATAAAAATGGGGGATATCCACTTAACATCCTGATATACTTTATTGCCTTGATGCCATCTTACTCTCACGCCGCCGACTTTTTCGCCCCGGTATATAATAAAGTAAAAATCCGAATTCTGATCAGCAATCTTCGCAGCTACTTTCTCGAGGCTTTCCTTCGCGGGGCTTGTGTTGCCGTCCTGATATTTGGCATATAATGGCGTGAATGCTTCGATCTGCAGTTTATGCAGACATTCCGCATCCTCTTCTGTTGCCGGTTTTAATTCAATCAAATCCATCATTTTATTTCATCTATGTCCTGTTTTTATAAACTCTATCAGTGTTTCCACATCATCAAAATCATCATAGTCTCCATTTATACCTTCACGGTGATAAACTATTCCCATTTTCTCGTTTCTTTCAAGACACTCTAAGAGGTAATCTTCACCATACCTTCTGGCAAACACGGTAAAAGCATACGGTTTAATTTTCCCTAATAATCCTTTTCTGCATTTTTCATTACACTCATAACAGTGCTCAAGATTTTTAGCAATTGAACAATTTCTATTTTCACACCAGTCTTTATCCGGGCATTCGCCTGAATTACACCCATTGCAGGTCACATTTTCAGAACATACGCAACAGGCAAGTCCACATCTGGCAATTCCTAATTCCCGTTTCATAATCTAATCTCCAAATTTGAATATTATTTTTGCACAAATTCAAAAGAAGCGAGGGCAGGCGCTACCTGCCCCTATGCTTCTCTTTCTTTTTTTGCTGTTTCAGTTCAAACTGCCGCTGTTTCTCCGCTTCCCGCTGTTCCCGTCCAACGGCCTTGCGTTCAGTTTTCAACTGCTCCTGCTGTAATTTCAAAGCCTGCTGCGATTTTGTGCCTATCCCGGTATTTTTTACCTGTTTGCGCACTTCTCGCTGTACCCGTTTCGGATTTCGGCCAGCTTCTTTTACATCAGCTGCCACAGCTGGACTAAACCGCAGCCGATAGTAATTTTTCAGGATAAAATCATATACCTCATAGTCTTTCGGTTCCGCACCGAACGTAACTTTGCATACAGATAGCTTGCCTCCCGATATGCGTTCAAACACGCCTATCCAGAATGGTTCCTCAAAAAATACTGTCAGTCTGCC
>CAKNMY010000039.1 GCA_930989745.1 uncultured Lachnospiraceae bacterium
TGCGTATCCTGAAGCACCATACCCAGGGAGCGGCGCAGGTCGGCTTTCTTTATCTTGTTGATATTGATATTATCGTAACGGATCTTACCGTCCTGAATATCGTAAAAGCGGTTGATCAGATTGGTGATCGTGGTCTTGCCGGCTCCGGTACTGCCCACGAATGCGATCTTCTGTCCGGGTGTGGCATACAGTTTTATATTGTGCAGCACGATCTTTTCATCATCGTATCCGAAATCCACATCGTTAAATGTCACATCGCCCTCCAGACGGGTATAGGTGACAGTTCCTTCCGCTTTATGCGGATGCTTCCACGCCCAGACTCCGGTACGCTCCTTTGTCTCAGTAAGTGTACCGTCCGGATTCTCCTTCGCATTTACGAGCTCCACATAGCCGTTGTCCTCCTCGGATTTTTCATCGAGCATCTTAAAGATTCGCTCCGCGCCCTTTCATGTACCTTCAGGGCTCCTGCGCTATCAGCGGTCACTGGCTGAAAACCGTTCTCCGTCAGACATGTACTTCTGTGATTCACCGGAGACCATCCTGCTGCTCGTCGGAGCGGGTTTCGGCTCCGCGGTCATCCCCGGAATCTTTCTTCCGCCGGATATCGCTCTTGTAAAGATTCCGATAACGGACATGAAGCCTCTGTCCATGGGAATTTACTATAAGTCCCTGCAGGGGAACCAGATCCTGAAGGATTTCATCCGGCTGTCGCAGGAGATGTAATATTTTACCTGGACTGAACCATACAAAAAGCGCGCAGGACATTGTGCCTGCACGCTTTTTTGTATATCAGATTATTTGACAGCCAGCTCATACATCGCTGCTGCGCATACCTTTAAGGACTTCATCAGATCCTCCACCGCTACACATTCATTCGGCTGGTGGATGCCGTCGGGCTGTCCCGGGAAGATCGGGCCGAACGCTACCATGTTCTTAAATGCCTTGGCATAGGTGCCGCCTCCGATCGCCATGGGCTTGTCGTCCCTTCCGGTCTGCGCCTCATAGACCTTCATCAGCTTCTGCACCAGCTCGGATTCTTTGGAGACATACAGTACCGGAACGGAATCTCCTGCAGCAGTCTCAAGATCATATGCTGCAGCCGCTGCTGTCACGTTTTTCACGACCGTTGGAGCGTCCGCGTTCTTCGGATAGCGGATATCCAGCGTGCAGGAAAAGACGCCGTTCTCATATTTGAGGACTCCCAGATTGACCGTAGTCTCGCCTGTCTCCTCGTCCTGATAGTAAATGTCCAGTTTCTTTCCGTTCGTCTCCGTCCCCAGCTTCTCAAGCAGGAATCCGATGACCTTCTGGAAATCTCCTCCGAACGGCACATCTTTTAACGCGGTAAAAAGCCTGATTGCAGCGTTTACTCCCAGATGCGGCGTGCTGCCGTGTGCTCCGACTCCGACTGCTTCCACTGTTGTTCTGCCGCCGTCCTTCGTGACCGTAATTCCCTCGGTCTCAGGGATGTCCAGATCGCCCTCCACCACGAGCGTACACTTGGGAGTAACTACATTTGCAGCTGTTCCTCCGGATAAGCTTACGACCTTTACATTTCCCTCATCCTCGATTTTTTTGATAATCTCAAATCCGGTCATGCCTTTCTCGCAGAAGATCAGCGGATACTCGGCATCGGGCGTAAATCCGATCGTCGGAAGCTCTCCGCCGTTTTCAATATAATAGTGTACACAGGAGGATCCGCACTCCTCGTCTGTTCCGAACATCACACGGATTCTGCGGTCAATGGGAAGCCCGAGATCGCGGATTGCCTTCATGCCGAAGATTGCTCCGATCGTCGGCCCCTTGTCGTCCAGCACGCCTCTTCCGTACATCACGCCGTCATGGATCTCAGCGCCGAAAGGCGGATACTTCCATCCCTCACCCAGAGGCACGACATCGAGATGTCCCAGGATTCCAACCATCTCCTCGCCTTCTCCGAATTCGATCCAGCCTACGCGGTTCCCCACGTTTCCGGTCTTAAAGCCCAGCTTCTCGCCCAGTTCCAGAGCGTTGTCAAGCGCTGCTCTCGGTCCTCTTCCATAGGGAGCTCCCTCTTCCGGCTCGCCCTTGATGCTGTTGATCTTCACATTGTCCCGGATAGCTTCGATGATCTCATCCTGCATCTCTTCTATCTTTTTGTTAATCTCTGCATAGTTGTTCATAATTATTGTCTTCCTTTCCGCGGGAATCCGTCTGTATAAAATTTCCGCACTTTATACTGCTGCTATTATTATATCTCAGAGAGGAGCAGCTTACAATAGATCTGAACAACTATATCTATTTTTCAGATTCTGTGGTATGATGGGTTAGATTGAAAAATATAAAAATATGGAGGTTTGATATGGAAACTTTGATTGGTCTGCTGATTCCGTTTGCCGGAACCGCTCTGGGCGCAGGATGCGTATTTCTGCTGAGGAATCAGTTAAAGCCGCTCGTACAGAAAAGTCTGCTCGGATTTGCTTCCGGCGTGATGGTGGCGGCTTCTGTGTGGTCGCTTCTGATTCCAGCTATGGATATGGCAGCGTCCATGAAACGCTTTGCCTTTGTTCCCGCAGCAGTCGGATTTCTGCTTGGAATCCTCTTTCTGCTCTGCATGGATCGCCTGGTGCCTCATCTTCATATGGGATCTTCTGAGGCGGAAGGACCACACTGCCATCTGAAGAAGACCACGATGCTCGTGCTCGCCGTGACACTGCACAACATCCCCGAGGGAATGGCAGTCGGCGTGGTATTTGCGGGAATGCTCTCCGATAATGTCAATATCACGCTGATGGGCGCGTTCGCGCTGTCCATCGGAATCGCAATCCAGAACTTTCCGGAGGGCGCGATCATCTCCCTTCCTCTCAGAAGCGAGTCCGGCATGACGAAAGGAAAAGCCTTTCTCTGCGGCGCGCTCTCAGGGATTGTGGAGCCCCTTGCAGCAGCCGTGACGATCCTTCTGTCCGGCTTTCTCACGCCGCTGCTCCCCTACCTGCTGTCCTTTGCCGCAGGCGCGATGATCTATGTCGTTGTGGAAGAGCTGATTCCCGAGGCATCAGAGGGCGAACACAGCAATATCGGAACGATCGGATTTGCAGCCGGATTTGTATTGATGATGATTCTGGATGTGGCGCTGGGATAATACCCCGGCGCCACATCATTTTTTCTATCCTATATAGTCTACACGGTAGATCCACACTTCTCCCTGGTGATCCAGCTCTTCCAGCTTCAGTTCGTTCCCGCTGTATCCGGAAAGATCGCGGGTGGCAAGGATATAGCTGACATCCAGTGTCTCCAGATTCTCATAGTTTAACTGCAGCGAGAATACGTCCGGCGTCTCCCCCTCGATAAACTTTGTCTCCTCCTCGGTCAGGTCGATGCGGATATGCGCATAGCGGTTATAGATCTCCTCATCCGAGTGATCGCGGTCCAGCAGCTCCCAGCGCTCCAGATTCGGATAGACATTGGTGGAATTGATCGTGGGCGCTCCCGCGGTGATCGGAAGGTTCGTCAGGGGGTACGCGGTATTTTCCACGATCCACAGCCCTTGGGGATCCTCCTCGACAACTTCCTGCACCATCTGATACGGTGTGCTCCCGGTCAGTTCCTCAATCCCATGCTGTACGGGATTAACGTATACGCCGCCCAGAAAGGCCGCAACTGCCGCGCATGCGCCCAGCAGCAGCTGCATGTTGACACTTCCGGACGCTCTGAGCAGGAACAACATCATCAGAAACAGAATCACACCCGCCAGAGCCAGCATCTCAGGCTGCAGGTAGTCCCCCACACAGCCATATGCCATCTTCAGTATCCATGCGTCCATCAGCGCAGCGACGAGCACGGCTGCCGGCCGGGGCATGGATCTCTCCATCAGAGCCACTGCCCGGAACAGCAGGAGCAAGTGCAGAAGATGCAGGACCGGCAGCGTCCGAAACGGAGTGGAAAAACTCAGTCCCGTAAGGCGCGCCGCCGTCTCATTCATGCCCACAAACGTAAATATGGTCAGCGGAACCGAGACAGCCAGAAGGAGAACGGCAAAGCTGTCCGCCTTTTTTCTCCTTATCATGCCCCAGACGCACAGGATGGCTCCCAGAGGCATAAAACTGATCACAGAAGAACACTCCACGTTATTTGATGTAAAAGACATATCACGGAGCGGCGTAAACAGGTTCGCCACATAATTTCCCATATTATCCCAGGAGATCGGCTCAAGCTGAAGACGTTTTCCCGGATACGCGGTGTTCAGCGTAAGCTGCACCGTATCCCAGGACCGGTAAAGCAGCACATATGCCAGAGATGCTGCCGTCAGTCCCACGAACAGGCCGATGATCGGAAGATCCTTCTTTGCCTCAAAGTGAAATTCTTTCCGGGAGGAGATGATAACCCACAGCCCCAGGCCTGCAAGCACATATCCGATCGGCACCATCCACGCCGGATAAAAAGTGAACACAAAACCGCAGGCACATTCCGTCAGGAGCAGCGCGTACAGAACGCGGCGCCCGTACCGCTTTGTGTGCATATATTTGTGCAGGATAACCACCGCCGCAAAGCTGAACACAAGCATCTCCACCAGCCCGTTGATCGCGAACCACCACTGCAGCATGGATGAAAAGGACAGCATGCCCGACAGTGTCAGAGACAGCAGACGCCTGCCTCCTGTGATCAGCATACCCAGTTCAAACGCGGCAAGAATCAGCGCCAGCAGACGGGCGCACCAGAAAAAGGACAGGCCCCGGCTCGCTCCGAACAGCAGATAGCCCCAGTGAAACGGGCGGAAGATCTCGGCAATATCCCACACCGGCTGTCCATATACGATAAACGTGTCCGTGGACGCGCCCCGGATGATATCGCTGTAGTAGGAAAATGCCGATCCCGCATAATCGGTGGTCTGACTCACCGCAAACGCCGTATTGAGCGCCCACTCGTCACTTCGGATTGAACGCTCCGTACCCAGCAGCACTCCGTCCGCGTCCGTCTCCACCCAGTCTGCCCAGGCATGGATGGAGGATCCGCTGATATCCAGCAGTACACACAGCACAAGAACCGACAGAGCAATCACATACCTCCAGCGGTACACAAAGTCACCGATCTTCTGTCCGTACGTCAGAATCAGGAACAGAAGCGCACACCAGAGTACGTATTCCGCCAGCAGATATTTGTAGTGGAATTTCCGGATAAAACCAAGGATTACATGCCCCTCCTCATTTACAAGCTCCCCGACATTCAGCCATATTCTCAGCAGAATATCTCCTGCCACGGAAAAGACTGCGGCAAATACGATGATTTTTGTCAGCAGAAGACAGGTGCCGCGCCTGTCTCCCCTTATCGCGTGTAAATCCATAAACTCTCCCTCACAGTCGTTCTCTTCCCGCCGCTCAGGCCCGGGCGGGATGTCTTTTTATAGATTAACACTGAGGCATATGGAAAGTCAATGCGTTTCGCGGTATAATACCATGTAATAACAGAGCTGAAAGGAGTTTTGAATATGGATTGTACACTTCGAGCCTGGACGCCAGAGGACGCTCCCGCCCTGGTGCCGCTTATCAACAACAGAAAAGTGCAGGACAATCTGCGCGACGGCATTCCATTTCCCTATGCGCTGGAGGACGCGCATTTTTTTATCCGCGAGACACTTCAGGCAGATCCGGAAAAACTGTATGCCTTTGCCATTCTCGCAGACGGCGCTCTCGCCGGAAGCATCAGCGTGACGCGCGCTGAAAATGTCCATTCCCGCACCGGAGAGCTCGGTTATTATCTCGGAGAAAGCTTCTGGGGACACGGAATCGCCTCCGAGGCGGTGCGGCAGATCTGCTCTTATGTATTTGAGCACACAGACATCCTGCGCATCTTTGCAGAGCCCTTTGCCTACAATACGGCCTCCTGCCGGGTTCTGGAGAAGGCTGGCTTTTCCTGTGAAGGAACGCTCCGCTGCAACGCGGTCAAGAATGGGCGCGTTCTCGATATAAAGATGTATGCGCTTCTGCGCAGCGATCTCTGACACTTGACACAGAATGGGGCTGCCGTTTGGCAGCCCCATTCTGTGTCTTTTATGGCTTTACAAATGTCAGCGTCTCACCGCATGACCGCTTCTCATCGAACACGAAGCCCAGACCGGTAAATTCCCGGATCTGCTCCGGCCTGGTGATCACGCGTTCCGCGAGAAAGCGGACCATCTCGCCTCTTGCCATCTTCGCAAGCGTGGCCTTGGTCTTCACCTTTCCATCCGCGAGTTCCCCGAATACGCAGGTGATAAAGGGAACATCCGGAGTGCGGTACTTTTCAACGGCCTGACTGTATTCTTTTGACGCAAGGTTTAAAATCCACTCCCCGGGCTGCGCCAGTGTCTCATACAGCGCGCTGCCCCAGAATTCGTACAGATTCGCGTACCCCTCTCCGGAGAGCTTTGCCTGCATCTCGAGCCGGTAGGGAATCACGCCGTCCATAGGGCGCAGGATTCCATAGAGTCCGGAGAGAATCCGCAGATGCCCGCAGCAGTATTCCCACTGCCGCTGTGTGAAGACCTGCGGGGCCATGTACTGATACTGGATGCCCTCGTAGGCGAGAAGCGCCGGCGTCAGGCAGACACCTGGTTCATACTCCTGCAGCCGCCGGAAGTTCTCCTCCGCGAGCCTGTCGCTGCAGCGCCAGAGTTCCTTTAACTGCTGAAGGCTCATGGCCTGCAGGCGGCTCCTGAGGTATTTTGCCCTTTCCTGGAATACCGGTTCCGTCGTCTCTCCCAGCTCGCTGCCGAGGCTGTTCATCTTCTTCGCGGGCGATATGATAATCTTCATTCCATTCCCGCCTCACATGCGGATGCCGCTGACGCCGTACGCTTCCGCCAGCATCTCCAGCCCGTCCGGAATCTCTTCCTTGGAGTAATTGCTGTTCTCCAGCAGCTCATCCTCCATCTCGCTCACATGCAGGTAAAATATCAGCGCCAGCTCCAGATAAGACTCATCGCCCGCAGGGATATTCTCAAGCAGCAGATCTTCCGCCGCACACACGTCTCCCTGATCGGCCATGCGCACCAGGGTATCCAGAAACGCGTTTCCGCTCTCCGGAACCCTTCCGTCTCTCTTGGCCAGACTTTCGGCAGTCTCCTCAATCTCAGAAAAATCCTTTCTCAGCAAAAGCTGTGCCAGAAGCCGCTCCATATCTCTGATCTGGCGCAGCACTACATCCTGCTGTAATCCCATCGGTATTTCCTCCTATTTCTCGTATGTTATTCTCTCAAAATGCACAGTTACCGCGCCGCCGCACACCATTCCCAGATTGCCGGCATCCCGAAGAGACAGGTCATAATGCCTGTCACACGGAAGTTCCACAGTCAGTGCATCCTTTGTCGCCTGATACTCAATGGCTCCTCCGCCGATGCTTCCATAACACTCTCCGGTATCCGCCACCAGCATTCGGCTCCCCACGCCCCGCGGAGCCGAGCCGGACTTCTCAATAATGGTCAGCAGCACGCCGGGCACCTTTTGCTCCAGCGCCTTCGCCACTGCAGGATCCCGGACTATCTTCTCCCTGGCGCTCTTTACCTCCACGATTTGCGCCAGAATGCTCACCGCAATTTCCTCCGGAAGCTGGCCCCCGAGCCGTATCCCGATGGGAGCGTGCAGCCGCTGCAGATCCTCCTCTGAAAATCCGTGCTCCAGAAGAAGCTGACGGCAGCGGGTCACCTTTGCCCT
Organism: uncultured Lachnospiraceae bacterium; assembly: GCA_930989745.1. Lineage (GTDB taxonomy): Bacteria > Bacillota > Clostridia > Lachnospirales > Lachnospiraceae > Egerieimonas_A > Egerieimonas_A faecigallinarum. The sequence goes on from CAKNMY010000039.1 coordinate 7,668, forward strand.
GCTTCCTATCATTCCGACATAAGCGGAGCTTCTCGGAAGAATCTGCTCCACACAGAGCTGATCCGCCTGATGCCCGCGGGTGATGATAACGTAATAATCTTCTTTTCCCTCAGGGATCCGCTTATGAAGCTCAGAAAAATCCGCGCATATAATCTCATCCGCGTCCGGGAACCACTTGGGACTGGCAAATTCCTCTCTGTCGTCCATGACTGTGATCCGGTACTGCATGACCCGCGCAAGGCGGCACAGCGGCTGCGCCACATGCCCGCCTCCAAGAATAATCAGATGCGGCCGTACCGCATAGCTGTCCTCTCTCATATAGTTCCCTCCTTCTGCGTGTTCTCCGCAAGCTCGGCAATCGTCTTGCTCTCCAGGAAACGATCAATTACCTCGCTGAGTTCTTTCCACAGCGGCAGCGTCGGGCAGCTGCTTCCCCTTCCGCAGCAGAATGTATCGCCGCTTAAACACGCCACGGGCGCAAGACTTCCCTCCGTGGCTTTCAGCACTGCTCCCACCGTACATTCTTCGGCTGCAACTGCGAGCTGATAACCGCCGCTCTTACCGCGCTGACTTCTGACAAACCCGTACCGGTGCAGAATACTGACCACCATTTCCAAATATTTTATGGAGATTTCCTGGCGGTTTGCGACATCCCTCAGGGAAATATACCCTTCTCCCTGATGCTGCGCCAGATCTATCATAACCCGCAGCGCATATCTGCCTTTTGTTGAAATCTTCATAGAGCGTACTCCTTACCTTGAATCCGAAGTCAGCGGGACTCGCCGGCTCCGAATATTTCCTGAAATATTGTGTGATCCTCCGGGAACATCTGATACAGCGTATCTCTGGCAGCCCGTGAAAAGACTGAGAATTCTTCTTCTTTTCCCGCTGCCTTCGGAACCCGGACCGCTGTCCCGCAGATATCCGAGGCAATCTTCTTCTTCAGCTTCTCCTCCTTCATCCGCATAACGCCGAACATGGCGGAACCGTAACTTCTGTCCTTCAGACAGAGCTCCAGATACAGCCGCACCATATTTGCATATTCCCGGTACAGCGTCTGTTCTGCACTCCCGGCGTACTCCGCCTCCTCCAAAAGAGAAAACATCAGGTCTGCCCGGATCTTATCCAGATCCCTGTCCGCCACCTTTCTGTGAAATACGGATTTCAGAGACCGGGCAATATAATACATGTTCATATACCCGCGGATAAAGTGATCAATATGTCTCGGTTCCTTTCCCACGGGCAGATAACGCGCCTCCCAGATCTTCCTGCACAGGATAATCTGCGCAGTCTCTCCATGCTCCTTCGCCGCGTCCTCCAGAATCTTTCTGCGGACGTCTCTGTCCGTCTCCCGGAAATATTGCTCCTCCCAGGCCGCGGGTGTATCTGTCACTTCATATTCCTTCATCATCAGGCAAATTCCTTTCTCACAGCAGTAAGGGCTGCGGCAATCACCTTATCCATATCAAAATATCTGTACATTCCCAGTCTTCCGCCGAAAATAACCTCCGGCTGCCGCGCGGCAAGCTCCTCATACTTTCCGTAAAGCGCGGTATTCTTCTCATCGTTGATCGGGTAGTACGGCTCGTCATCCTGCTTCCATTCCTTCGGATATTCCCTCGTAATCACAGTATCCGGCTGCTGCCCGAAAGTAAAATGCTTATGCTCAATGATCCTTGTGTAAGGAATGTCCCTCTCCGTATAATTGACCACCGCATTTCCCTGGAAATTCGGGCAGTCGAGATGCTCCTCCTCAAATCTCAGGGACCGGTACTCCAGCACGCCCTCTTCATATCCGAAATACTCATCAATCATTCCTGTAAATACCGTCTTGCCGGCAATATCGGGATGTGATTTGCGGAATTCAAAATAGTCGGTATTCAGAAGCACCGGCGTATCGCCCAGCATCTTCTTCACCATAGCAGTGTAGCCCTCCTTCGGGATGCCCTGATACGGATCGTTGAAGTAATTATTGTCATAGATAAACCGCAGAGGCAGACGGCGGATGATAAATGCCGGAAGTTCCTTACAGTCGCGTCCCCACTGCTTCTCCGTATAGCCCTTCACAAGCTTTTCGTACACATCGCGTCCCACAAGAGAGAGTGCCTGTTCCTCCAGGTTCTTCGGATCTGTAATATTCAGATCCGCGATCTGGCTTCGGATCTTCTCCTGCGCCTCCTGAGGAGTGCGCACGCCCCACATTTTGCTGAATGTGTTCATATTGAACGGAAGATTGTACAGCTCGTCCTTATACACTGCCACCGGAGAGTTGATATAGTGATTAAATTCCGCGAACTGCTGCACATACTGCCAGACTTCCTCATCTGAGGTATGGAAAATATGCGCGCCGTACTTGTGCACCTGGATGCCGTTTACGTCTTCCGTATAAATGTTGCCCGCGATGTGGCTGCGTTTCTCAATCACCAGGCATTTCTTTCCCCGCTTTCCCGCCTCGTGGGCAAAGACAGCGCCGAACAGGCCTGCTCCCACAATCAGATAATCGTATTCTCTCATTTCTCTTTCCTCCCTGATCAGTACCGCACGTTCACCAGCGTCAGTCCCTGGGCAGGTGCCGTAAATCCCGCCTGTGAGCGGTCCTTTGCGTCCAGCAGCTCCTGCATGGAATTCCAGTCCCGCTTTCCCTGTCCGACCTCCAGCAGAGTTCCCGTCAGGATTCTTACCATATTATATAAGAATCCGTCTCCCGTGAAATCAAAAATGTATTCCGTGCCCTGCCTCGTAATCCCGATGCGCTTCAGTGTCCGAACTGTGGACTTCTTCATGCGCTTGTTGGCGCAGAAGCTCTTAAAATCGTGTGTCCCCTCCAGGACTGCAGCCGCCCTCTTCATGGCTTCCAGATCCAGCGCAGGCACAGCGGTATCCATCCGGTAAATCTGCTTTCTCTCAAAGACATGCTTCCGCCCCCCGGTCTCCACGCGGTAGCGGTAAGTCTTCTCCACAGCGTTCAGCCTGCTGTGAAACCGTTCCGGGACACGGGAAAGCTCTGTGACCTCGATGTCATCCGGCAGATACCGGTTCAGATACGCCTGAAGTTCCTGCGTATCCGCCTCCTGCGCGAGATGAAAATTTGCCGTCTGCCCCAGGGCATGTACGCCCGCGTCCGTGCGCCCCGCCCCATGGATTTCCACATCCGTTCCGGCATAACGGCTCAGCACGGCTTCCAGTCTGCCCTGGATCGTATTCGCGGTATTTCCCTGCTTCTGCCAGCCGTCGTATCGGGTTCCGTCGTACTGAATGATTATTTTATAGTTCATTTTCTCCATTTTACCCTATAAGATTCTCGTTGTCCACTCGGAACAGTCCCACACGCTTGTCACGATGTCCTCATAAAACTCCGGCTCGTGGCAGACCATGAGAATGCTCCCCTTATATGCTTTCAGCGCCCTCTTCAGCTCCTCCTTGGCATCTACATCCAGATGATTGGTAGGCTCGTCGAGCACCAGCAGATTCGTCTCTTTATTAATCAGCTTGCACAGCCGCACCTTGGCCTGCTCCCCGCCTGAGAGCACACGCACCTGGCTTTCGATGTGTTTTGTCGTCAGACCGCACTTTGCCAGCGCGGAACGAATCTCGTACTGCGTATAGGAAGGAAACTCCTTCCACAGCTCCTCGATACAGGTGGACGTATTTTTCGTATCGCTCTCCTGCTCAAAATACCCGATGTACAGGTAATCCCCGAGCTGCGCGTAGCCGGACAGCGGTTTGATCAGGCCCAGAATGCTCTTTAGCAGCGTCGTCTTTCCGATGCCGTTGGCTCCCACCAGCGCGACCTTCTCCGCTCCATCTCCAGATTCAGCTGCCTGGAGAGGGGCTCGTCGTAGCCGATCACGAGATCCTTTGTGACAAAAAGCTGCTTTCCGGAAGTCCTGGCCTCGCGGAAGTTAAACTCCGGCTTCGGCTTCTCCTGCGCCAGCTCAATGATATCCATCTTGTCCAGCTTCTTCTGGCGGGACATCGCCATATTCCGCGTCGCCACCCGCGCCTTATTTCTCGCCACAAAATCTTTCAGTTCGCTGATCTCCTGCTGCTGCCTGCGGTACGCTGCCTCCAGCTGCGCCTTCTTCACGGCGTACACTTCCTGGAATTTATCGTAATCGCCCACATAGCGGTTCAGCTCCTGGTTCTCCATGTGATAAATAATATTCACAACGCTGTTCAGGAACGGAATATCATGCGAGATCAGTACGAACGCGTTCTCATACTCCTGCAGATAGCGCGTCAGCCAGCTGATGTGCTGCTCATCCAGATAGTTTGTCGGCTCGTCGAGCAGCAGAATATCCGGCTTCTCCAGCAGCAGCTTGCCCAGCAGCACCTTGGTCCTCTGGCCTCCGGAGAGTTCCGTTACATCATTATCCATGCCGATCGCGTCCAGACCCAGCGCTCTGCCAACCTCATCCACCTTGGAATCAATGATGTAAAAGTCGTGCATGGTCAGCATATCCTGGATTGTCCCAAGCTCCTCGAGCATCGCCTCCATCTCCTCCGGGGATGCCTCTCCCATGCGGTCACAGATCTCATTCATCTTCTCTTCCATCTCAAAAAGCCACGAAAAAGCGGACTTCAGCACGTCCCGGACCGTCATTCCCTTCTCCAGCACACTGTGCTGATCCAGATATCCGACCCGGACGTTCTTGGCCCATTCCACTTTTCCTTCATCAGGCATCAGTTTTCCGGTAACGATATTCATAAAGGTTGACTTTCCCTCTCCATTCGCGCCGACGAGTCCGATATGCTCGCCCTTTAACAGACGGAAGGACACATCATTGAAAATCGCGCGGTCTCCGAAGCCGTGGGACAGATGTTCCACATTTAATATACTCATGAATCTATACTCCTTTTGGGCAGGGCATACATCCTGCCGTTTTTTCTGTGTAATCAAGGATATTCTACATGATGGTGCACGAGATGGCAATAGCCAAAAGGACGTATGGCGGTCTTCTATATCCGCACTTTTTCTCCCTGCTTATATTTCACTCTGAAATTCCGCGGCGTCATATGATAGCGCTCGCGGAAAACCCGGTGGAAGTAGCTGCTGTTTTCGTATCCCACGGCGGCGATAATGTCACTGATCGGCAGATCGGTATCGCACATGAGCGTCACCGCCTTATTGAGGCGCTTGCGCTGGAGCAGTTCCTTAAAATTAAATCCTGTACTCTTTTTAACCATACGGCTCAACGCGTGAATCGGGAGGTGGAGCCTCGCGCACAGCTCAGTGAGTGTGGCGGTTCGGTAGTTCTGCTCTATATAATCGAGCGTCGTCATGGCGATCATATTGTCATACTGATCCGGCACGCGCATCTCCACATACTGTACCGAGTCGATCAGATAGAGGAATAACAGCCCCATCGTGGTCTGGTTCATGCGCTTCTGATTCTCCTGGCCTGTCACAAGCGAGTAGATCATATTCTCCAGCAGATTCTGGATCTGCAGAACCTCAGATACTTTAAAATGCAGATACTCTCCCCGGTCCCCGTCCTGGCGCAGCACGTCCACAAGGAAATCCGCAAGCACATTGTTTCTCCCGATCATCGTGTACGCCACATCGAAGAACTCCGGAAGAATAATAAAATTGATCGCGATATCTTCTTCCCCGGCGGGCAGAATCTCGTGGCAGGCATACTGATTCAGGAAAAGCAGCTCGCCCTGCCGGATCACCACTTCCCTGCCGTCGATTAAATTCGTGATGGACCCCTGGCAGACGTAGATCACCTCCACATAATTGTGGCGGTGCTCCGGAAAATGAATAAATCTGGTGTGAGTGCGCACTGTAATCAGCTCGCCCTCCTCCAGCATCTTGCGGCTGTCCACGGTAAAATCCTCCCCCGAAGTATACAGTTCCCGTTCAACCGTCCGTTTTCCTTCCAGGATGCGCCGTTCCTCCTCTGTAATCTGCTTTAATTTATCCAATAACTCCTGATGCATGCCCCTCTCCTCGTCTCTGTGCTGTTTTTCACAGAATATCACTCAAAAAGCGGGATGTAAAGCGCAGTTTTTTTGCTGCATCACAGTTTTTCCACATTTATCTGGTAAAATTACAGTAGCTGTCCGGGATTGCCGAAACGGGTACGGCTGTTTCCCGGCAGGCCAGATACTATATCAGCAAAGGGGAACGAATCACTATGAAAAAAGAGAACAAAAAGCTGGCGCAGCAGCAGCGTGCCAGAGAACGCCAGAAGCGGGAACGGATCCGGAAAGTGAATGTCTTTCTGAAATACTTTATTCCGTGCGCGGCTGTCGCGGCGCTGATCTTCGCCATAGTCTTCGACACCGTACAGCGCTCTAAAGAGGAGGCGGCGCAGGCAGAAGCAGAAAGCACAGAAAGCGAATCCTCTGACGATACCGAATTTTCGACCGATTCCACTCTCACTGTCCAGGACGGCGATACCGTAAATATCGACTACGTGGGCACAGTGGACGGCGTCGAATTTGACGGCGGCAGCACGGATGGAAACGGCGCGGATCTCGTCATCGGCTCCGGCACTTATATCGATGATTTCGAAGAGCAGCTCATCGGCAGCCACCCGGGAGATCAGGTCAGTGTGGAAGTTACTTTCCCGGATAATTACTCCAGCGAGGAGCTGAGCGGAAAAGACGCGGTGTTTGAAGTCACGGTCAACGGAATTTATCAGTAAAGCAAAAAGAAGCCCTTTTACGGACTTCCTGCGCAGGCACATTCTCATGAGGAGACACATATTTTGTGCCTCCTCATTTATCTTTCCTAATCGAGATGAAATACATTCTGCAGGTCAATGGACACCGGGCTGTTGTCCGGATTTGTCTCCATGATATCTGCCATGTAGTCCCACCACTTGCGGTTGATCGCCGTGTCCGCGCCCTTCGCCCACAGCTCTTCATCCTCAATCTCAATATAGCCGAACAGCGTCATGGTCTCCCGGTCGAGAAAAATCGTGTAATTCTTTCCTCCGTGCTCGTGAATCATGTCCTTCATCTCCGGCCAGAGCAGGTTGTGGCGTCTCTCATACTCCTCCGCCTGTCCCTCATACAGTTTCATCTTAAATCCCTTAATCATGGCTCTCTTGCTCCTTTCCCATTACAGCAAAAAAACACCTTGCTGCCGATTCATATTTTCGTACCGATATATTCACAAAACGTTCAAATTTTACTAATACTATTCTCACAACTTTTGTCTATACTTGGATACAGATAAAGCTAATAACTTTATATTTTCTTTTTCATATGCCAGTGGCATACAATGACACTGGCTCCTTCCTTCTAATTTTGAATTATAGAAAGAAGTGCTGGTTCCAAAGATTTCGCCCTTTGGAACCAGCACTTCTTTTCTGTATTCCATCGGGATATTGTCAAGAAGACGCCGGCTGCTGCCGGCGCCTTCTCCTGGATATAGTATAGCTCTTAACAGAAGGCTGCCTGTTACTTTCTCAGAGACAGGACATCCTTTTCATATCTCTCAACCTCTGCCAGCCAGTCCTCTCTCTCCGGCACATTGTTCAGCTCACAGAAATAGTTCCATACATCGCCGAACGGATATACCTTCAATTCCTCCTGCATGGTCATCAGCTTCGTGAACTGGTTGGTATCCTGGAGTTCCTTGAGCTGCTGATACGGCGTTACCAGCGCGTATAACAGCGCCTTCTGCATATTTCTCATACCGTTTACCCAGGCAGCAATACGGTTGATGCTCGCGTCGAAGAAATCCAGAGCCAGCAGCACGCGGTCGATGGCGTCGTTTCTCACGATCTCTTTAGCGATTTCTCGCGTCTCATCGTCGAACAGAACCACATGGTCGCTGTCCCAGCGAACCGGTCTCGTCACATGCAGCGCAATCTTATCATTAAATAACAGCATGGACGGGATCTTATCGGAAACCACCTCAGTCGGATGGTAATGTCCGTTGTCCATCAGGCTCAGGATACCGTTATGCGCCGCATAGTTAATGGTGAACTCGCTGGAGCCTACGGTGTAGGACTCCATGCCGATGCCGAAGACCTTGGACTCCAGGCATACATATACTTTGGATTTATCATACGGCTCAGATAAAATCTGGTCTAAGGAATCTTTGAATCTCGCTCTCGGTCCCAGGCGGTCAGCCGGAATATCCTTGTATCCGTCCGGAATCCAGATGTTCATCGCACACGGCATGCCCGTCTCCTCAGCGAAATACTGGGAAATTCTCAGGCAGGCTTTTCCGTGATCGATCCAGAATTTGCGCACAGTCTCATCCGGGCTGGAGAGTGTCAGGTTATCCTTTACCATGGAATGTGAGAAGAACGTCGGATTAAAATCCAGTCCCATGCCTCTCTCCTTCGCAAACTCCACCCACTTTTTGAAGTGTTTCGGCTCCAGGGTGTTGCGGTCCGCATGATCGCCTTCCTCAAAGATCGCGTAGCTTGCGTGAAGGTTCAGCTTATGCACGCCCGGGATCAGTTTCAGCGCCTCGTCGATATCCTGCATCAGCTCCTGCGGGGTTCTGGCTCTGCCGGGGTAATCTCCGGTTGTCTGAATTCCTCCGGTCAGCGGTCCGTCCTGGTCAAATCCAACGACGTCGTCGCCCTGCCAGCAGTGCATGGAAATCGGGATATTCTTCAGAATCTCCATGGCTTTGTCCGTATCCACTCCGATCTTTGCGTAAATCTCTTTTGCGGATTCGTATCTTTCCTTAGTTGTCATTATGATTCCTCCTTATTTATGCCGTGTAGATTTTGACATCAAACGACTCGTGAATCACGTCGCGCGCCTCCTCCACACTGGCGAATTCTTTTGCTTTAAGCATCTGTGCGGTCAGATTTCCGATCGCAGTCGCCTCGGTCGGTCCTGCGTGGATCTCCTTCTTTGTAGCCTTTGCTGTCAGCTCGTTTAAGTAGCCTGCGTTTGATCCGCCGCCCACAATGTGAATACGGCTGAAGCTTCTTCCTGCAATCTCCTCGATCTCCGAGGCCGTCTTCGCGTAGCAGTCTGCCAGACTTGCGTAGATCACGGTCGCGATCTCACCGAGCGTCTCCGGAACCTGCTGTCCTGTCCTGCGGCAGTAATTCTTTACTTCCTCGGTCATATTCTCCGGAGCCAGGAAGCACTCGTCGTTCGCGTCCACTCTGGACGGGAAGTCCTTATTCTTCTCAGCCTCCGCGCAGATCTCCGCGAAGCCGTATTTATCACCGAATTCATGACGCACGGACTGAATCATCCACAGTCCCATAATATTCTTCAGATAGCGGAAGCGGTAGCCGTAGCCGCCCTCGTTCGTAAAATTCAGCTCACAGCTCTTCTTTGAGCAGTCTGCCTGCATCCTCTCAACACCCATTAAAGACCAGGTGCCGGAGCTGATGTAAATAAAGTCATCGTCATTTGCCGGAACTGCCAGCACTGCGGAACCTGTATCGTGCGTTGCCGGAACTACAACTTCCAGGTCAAAGCCAATCTCATCCACAAGCTCTTTTCTGAGTCCTCCGAGAGATGTGCCCGGCATTACAAGCTCCTGGAACATCTCTTTCTTATAGCCAAGGATATCCATAAGCTCATAGTCCCAATCCTTGGTCACAGGGCTTACAAGCTGTCCGGTCGTCGCCTCGGTGTACTCGTTTGCCTTTCTGCCTGTCAAAAGGAAATGCAGATAATCCGGAATAAAGAGCAGTGTCTCCGCCTGTTCCATGTACTGCGGATATTTCTGTTTTACCGCCATCAGCTGGTAAACCGTGTTATAAATCGCTTTCTGAATACCGGTTCTCGCATACAGATCATCCAGAGAAATCTTCTCATAGACCTTCTCGTCCATGCCGATATTTCTTTTATCGCGGTATCCTACAGCATTGCCCAGCAGCTTGTCGTCCTTGTCCAGCAGGACAAAATCCACGCCCCAGGTATCAATTCCCATGCTCACCGGGATCTTTCCAATCTCCTTACATTTCTTCAGTCCGGCTACGATCTCTTTGAAGAGCCGGTCCGTTTCCCAGCACATCTCACCGTCTTTTTTTACCATTCCGTTTTCAAAGCGGTGAATCTCCTCCAGCTGCATCTTTCCGTTTTCCATGTGTCCCAAAATGTGGCGTCCGCTTGACGCTCCGATGTCAACTGCTAAATAATATGTACTCATTGGGGAACCTCCTTGCATATCCTCATATTTTATTTTATCCCACGGTCCTTCCTATTGTAAGAACCCTGTTTGTCAAAAAAAACGTCTTTATTTGCAACCTCTTGCCATCTCATAGATACGGCGCATATCCTCTTTTGCGAGCGCCCGGAACTGTCCGACTGTCCGCGTTCCGAAGAAGCTGCATTTCTCGGCCAGCTCATCAATCTGCGCATCTGTAAGTTCTACACCGAGCTCGCGTATATTTACCGGCATGGAGATCGAATGATAGAACTCCTCCATGCGCTCGATGCCGCGAAGAGCGGTAGCGCAGGGATCTGAAAAATCATTTTCCACGCCCAGCACATTTACCGCGAACTGCGCGAAACGCTCCGGCTTCGCTTCATATACATAGCGAGCCCAGCTTCCCCAGACTGCCGCGAGTCCTGCGCCGTGCGCCACGTCGAACATGCCGCCCAGCTCGTGCTCCAGCTGATGGCATGACCAGTCGCCGACCGTGCCGCAGCCGGTGAGTCCGTTGTGGGAGAGACTTCCCGCCCACATCACCTGAGCGCGCGCATTATAATTCTCAGGTTCATCCATCAGCACCCGCGCGCTGTCCATGACGGTCTTCATCAGTCCCTCCGCCAGACGGTCAGTGAGCTCTGTGTGCTCCTCCTGTGTAAAGTAGCGCTCCATTGTGTGCATCAGAATGTCGGTGCAGCCGCAGGCAGTCTGATACTTTGGCAGCGTATACGTCAGCTCCGGGTTCATGACCGCGAAACGGCATCTGCACAGATCGCTGTTATACCCGCGCTTGAGCCATCCGTCCTCGTTCGTGATCACAGAGGAATCGCTCATCTCGCTTCCAGCGGCTGAAATCGTCAGCACTGCTCCGATGGGCATGCACGCTGCGGCTTCCCGCTTCTTGGAATAGAAATCCCAGACATCACCCTCATTCGCCAGGCCGTAGCCGATCGCCTTCGCAGAATCAATCACGCTTCCTCCTCCCACAGCGAGGAGAAAATCCACGCCTTCCTTCCTGCACAGTTCAATTCCTTCATATACGAGAGAAAGCCTCGGATTCGGCACCACGCCGCCCAGCAGGACGTACGCGATTCCCTCCGCGTCCAGAGAGGCACAGATCCGATCCAGAAGGCCGGAATTCTTCGCGCTCTTTCCTCCGTAGTGCACGAGGACCTTTTTGCAGCCCTGGGCTTTTACGAGAGCCCCTGTCTGCGTCTCAGCGTCTTTTCCAAACACCACTTTCGTGGGCGTATAATATTGAAAATTCACCATTGGTATAGATACCCCTTTCTTTTCTTCTGCTATCCTCTATTTTACTACACAGCGAACAGAATTGACAGAAAAATTTTGTCAATTTTACCAAAAGATCGCCTTCCGCGCACATCGGGGCATAAAAAGTGCTGCCGCACGGTAGTGATGAACTACTCGCGCGGCAGCGTCCTCTATTCCTTCTGTTATTCGTACAGGCATGGAGCAATTTCTTCGCTGTCCATGTTCTCTGCTGTATAGTACAGGCATCCTGTATCAACGTCTTCTACCGGCTCGCCTGCTGCTGCTTTGACTGCCAGTTCTACTGCCTTGTAACCAATCTGTACCGGATTCTGAGTAATTGCTCCTGCGTATATGCCGTCTCTGACTGCATCAAGCTGAAGCTTGCCGGAGTCGAAGCCGACTGCGATAATCTTGTCAGCGCCGAGTACATTCAGGTTCTGGTTAGCTGTAATGATATTCTTATTAGCAAATTCGTTGGATCCATAAACAGCAATCAGGTCCTGCTGGCCAAGAATCTTCTGTGCAACAGTAACACACTCTGCATCCTGCACGTTTGCCGGAATTCCAACTTCCATGATAACCTTTGCGCCGTCAGCTTTCAGATTGAACTTGTCGTGTCCCTCGATAGCAACCTTGCCCTCGCCGATCAGCTCTACCATTCTGTCGAGGAAGCCCTGAGTTCTGTCCACGATAGACTGAGAGTTTGCCTCCTGGGAGACTACTCCGATTCTTACAGTCTCCGCCGGATCTGTAACCTTATCCTCGATCAGCTTGTACATCTCATCTGCCGCCATAGCGCCGGCTACATAGTTATCTGTTGCGGCGTTCGCCACTACAGCGCCTTCCGGAGCATCCGGAACACCGGAGTCAAATCCTACAATCGGAATTCCCGCTGCCATCGCCTGGTTGATCGGGTCAAGGGATGCCGTGGTATCCAGCGCTGCCAGGCAGATTGCGTCCGGATTCTTGTTGATCGCGTTCTTAATCTGCTCTACCTGCTCCGGAATATCTGTCTCTGACTTTGGTCCCACGAAGTTGTCTGCCGGGTTCTCTTTTAACCCCAGATCTTCTCCTGCCTGCTGCGCGCCCTGCTTTACAGCCTTCCAGAAGTCATGCTGGAATCCTTTTGCAACTACCTGAATCTTGATATCGCTGTAATCTCCGGAAGCGCTGCTTTCCTCTTCTTCAGCCGTATCATCTGCCGCCGCGTCATCTGTGGTATCCTCAGTCTCAGTGTTATCCGTATCTGTCGTCGTGCTCGCCGGCTCGTCCTGTCCGCCGCAGGCTGCCAGTGAGAATGCCATTGCTCCTGTTAAAATGAGTGCCAATACCTTTCTTTTCATGTAAAAGACCTCCTTACCTTTCCTTTATATAACGGGTCTCCCCGCTATCGTCCTTTTCTTTATCCGCGCTTCTTTCTGTTGAGCACGTCCATAAATACTGCAAATATCAGAACAAAACCTGTGATGAACAGCTGGTAGTGCGGCTGAAGTCCTACAAACGGAAGACCCGTCTTCAGAACCGCCATGATGAATACACCGATCAGGGTTCCGGAAATTGATCCAACACCTCCGGAGAGGGATGTTCCGCCGATTACTACGCCCGCGATGGCATCCAGCTCAAATCCGTTTCCTGTGCCCGGCATCAGCGTTGAGTAAATCGCTGCGTAGGAGATTCCTGCCAGTGCTGCGAACGCACCGCTGATCACAAATGCAAGCGTTTCCCATTTTACAACGTTCACGCCGGAAAGTCTCGTCGCTTCCTTGTTGCTTCCAAGTGCCAGGATATAACGGCCGACGCGCGTCTTATTCAGGATAATTGCCATGATAATCGCGAGTACAACCAGAAGAATAAATCCTGTCGGGATACCTGCCAGCATGGATTGGGGCAGATTCTGCGACTGCAGCTTAAAAATGCTTTTATACCACGCGCCCTCCGCGTCTCCTGTCGGGAATGTCACGGATGCGGTATTCGTCACGATGGAACCAAGACCTCTGGTGATCATCATGGTACCGAGCGTCGCGATGAACGCCGGCAGCCCCATCACCGATACCATCAGTCCATTGGCAAGTCCGAACAAAGCGCCGATGATCAGAATGATAATCAGGCAGAGTGCCATCGGAACGCCTTTCTGAAACAGCGTGCCGCCGATCAGCGCGCAGCAGATACATACAGTTCCGATTGACAGGTCGATACCGCCTGTGATGATGACGAACGTAACGCCGATCGCCATAAATCCGATGTAATACAGCGAGTCAAAGATGCTGATTACTGTGGAATACTTCAGGAATCCATCTCCGAATATACTGAAAAATACGAACAGAACCACCAGCGCGATCACCGCGGCAAGCTTTTGTGTTCCCAGTGAATTTTTTGCCTTCATACCTTTTCTCCTCCCGTTATTCTCTCAATGTTGCCGCATGCATGATGCTCTCCTGCGTCGCCTTCTCGATCGGTATCTCACCGGTCTTTCTGCCTTCGCACATCACCACAATGCGGTCGCTCATACGGAGGACTTCCGTCAGCTCGGAGGAGATCATGATGATCGACTTGCCCGCCTTCACCAGCTCGTTCATCAGCGCGTAAATCTCGCTCTTAGCACCAACATCTATACCTCTCGTGGGCTCGTCAAAAATCAGAATATCACAGTCACGCGCCAGCCATTTTGCGATGACCACCTTCTGCTGATTTCCTCCGGAGAGGTTTCTCACCATCTGATCCACGGAAGGAGTCTTCGTCTTGAGCTCATCTACATACTTCTGGGTAACCTCCCGCTCCTTCTTCTTGTTGATAAAGATTCCGGACATAAACTTCTCCAGGCATGCCAGCGTGGTGTTCTCCGCCACGCTCTTTCCGACGATGCATCCGAAGCGCTTTCTGTCCTCCGAGAGATAGCCGATGCCATATTTTACCGCATCCTGCGGACTCTTGATCTCAACCTTCCTGCCGTTTATGTAAATATCCCCGCTCTCTTTTTTGTCCGCTCCGAACAGCGCTCTCGCCGTCTCCGTGCGCCCTGCGCCCATCAGTCCGGAGAATCCGAGAATCTCACCTTTGTGAAGCTCGAAGCTTACGTCACGCACCATTTTGCCCGCGTTCAGATGTTCAACCTTCAGCACAACGGGGGCATTCGGCGGTACGCTGCTCTTCTGCTTCGGATCCTCGTATACCACACGGCCTACCATCATGTTGATGATATCGTCCTTCGTGGACTCGGCAGTTACGAGCGTTCCCACATATTCGCCGTCGCGCATGACTGTCACGCGGTCTGTGATCCGCTTGATTTCATCCATGCGGTGCGAAATGTAGATGATGCCGATGTTCTTGCTCCTCAGCTCTCTGATAATCTCGAACAGATCATTGATCTCCGCATCCGTCAGCGCAGCGGTCGGCTCGTCAAATACGATAACCTTGGCATCCTTGGAAATCGCCTTCGCGATCTCGCACATCTGCTGCTTTCCTACAGTCAGTTTGCCCATCATCTCGCCCGGGTCGATGCTGATCTTCAGCCTTTCAAACAGCTTTGCCGCTTCCCGTTCCATCTCCCGGTCATTGATCAGCTTTCCCTTCATCCGCTCTCTTCCGATAAAGATGTTCTGCGCGACCGTCAGATGGTTCATCATGTTGAGCTCCTGGTGCACGATTGAGATTCCCGCGTCCTGGGACTCTCTGGGATTTGTAAACTCGACTTCCTTCCCCTCGTAGATGATGCTGCCCGCATCTTTGGAGTAGATACCGGTCAGAACCTTCATCAGCGTGGATTTTCCCGCGCCGTTTTCGCCCATCAGCGCATGAACCTCTCCTCTGCGGAGCTCCAGCTCCACATTTTTGAGCGCATGGACTCCCGGGAAGGACTTGTCAATCCCCTTCATCTGCAAAATCACTTCTCCCACGTCCTCACCTTCCATTCTTTTATATTTTGTCTCTCGCAGCTTAC
>CAKNMY010000040.1 GCA_930989745.1 uncultured Lachnospiraceae bacterium
GACAGCAACATCCCGGTGCTGATTGTGGGAGCTGTGATTTCGTGCGTAATTTCTCTGATTCTGGAGTTTTTTGTATACCATGTGGATTACAGCCGTACGGAGTATCTCCAGTACGAGGATGACGAGTATTACTACTATGTTAAGGCAGTTCCGAAGATCTCCATCACAAATCCTCAGAGAGAAGTCAAGACAATCCGGGCGGACCAGGAGGAGGATTTTGCCGAAAAAGAGGCGGAGAGCGCTGTACGCCATACTGCGGCGGCGAAGGAACCCGATTATGAAGATGTGGACTTTGAGTCAAAGCTGGAGGAATCCCTGGAAAACCTCCAGAAATAAAGAAATAATAGTAAAGATAAAAAAGGCAGAAAGGATGTGGACATATGAACACCCTGTGGAGAATGATGAACGTGTATATCAAAAGCTTTTCCTGGCCGGATATACAGGCGATTTCCGTAATGGATATCGTACAGATTATCATCATTGCCGTGTTTGTATACCACCTGCTGCTTTGGATCAAGAATACAAGGGCGTATACGCTATTAAAGGGAATTTTGTTAGTCGGACTGTTTCTGCTGGTGGCAGAGATCTGCCAGATGCACACGATTCTCTGGATCTGGGAGAAGATCAGTTACGTCGCGATCACCGGCGTACTCATTATCTTTCAGCCGGAACTGCGAAAGGCCCTGGAGCAGCTGGGGGAAAAGAAGATACTTTCGTCCATCATTGCGTTTGACAGCGCAAAGGAGGACAACAACCGTTTTAGCGACAATACGATCAACGAACTGGTCCGCGCCTCATATGATATGGGGGAAGTCAAGACAGGGGCTCTGATCGTCATTGAGCAGAATATCAATCTGGATGAGTACATTAAGACAGGAATCAGGCTGGATTCTGTACTGAGCAGCCAGCTTTTGATCAATATATTTGAACATAATACGCCTCTGCACGACGGGGCTGTAATCGTACGAGGCAACCGGATCGTATCCGCAACGTGTTACCTGCCTCTGTCGGACAACAGAGAGATCAGCAAGGAACTGGGAACCAGGCACCGTGCCGGAACGGGAATCAGCGAGGTCAGCGATTCTCTGACAATTATCGTCTCCGAGGAGACGGGAAGAGTATCCTATGCGATGGGAGGAGAGATCAAGGTCGGAGTGACCCCAAGCGAGCTTCGGGAAAAACTGCATACCATTCAGAAGAAAAACGTTCCGGTGGAGAATGCCAGAATAAAACTGGGGAAAGGGCGTGGAAAACATGAAAAAACATCTGACAAATAATCTCGCCTTAAAGCTTATCTCTGTGCTGATCGCCATTGGAATCTGGGTGCTGGTTTCCGGAAGCACTGATCCGATTATGACAAGGTCTTTCAAGAATGTGGCGGTTACCGTTCAGAACGGGGCTTACATTGAGGATACATTCGGAAAGATTGCGCGGCTGGAGAATGAATCTCAGACGATTACTGTGATTGTGACGGGCAGAAAGTCCGTACTGGACAGTCTTACGGATATTCAGGCAGTTGCGGATCTGACGCAGATTGAAGATATGAATCTGGAGGCAGACCCTGTCATGGTTCCGGTGAGCGTAACCGTTCCGGGAATCGAACCGGAGAATGTCACAGCGGTTCCTCAGAATATTGAAGTTAAGATTGAAGAGAGGAAGACAAAAGATTTTCAAATAGCGGTCACCCAGGAAGGAAAGCCTGATTCCAACTACGCGGTGGGAAAAATTACCATGGAACCGAATATCGTATCCGTCAGCGGGCCGGAATCCATTATTAATAAGATCGGCAGCATCCGGGCGGTGGTAAATGTGGACGGCCTCAGCGAAGATGAGACGCGCCAGGTAGATCTCAAAGTATATGACAATAACCAGGAAGAATTCCAGGAGACAGATCTGCAGTATCTGTATTTTAATTCCGGTGATTCCCTGAAAGCCACTGCGAAGATTACGCTGTGGGAGAAGCGTTCCGGTGTGACGCTGGACGTGGAATATGACGGCGGCGCGGCGGAAGGATTTCAGGTTACAGAGATCACCACGACGCCGGATGAACTGACGGTGGCAGGTACGGATGAAGCTCTGAAGACTCTGCAGGAGAACGGAAACGTGATTACGATACCGGATGAAGCGATCCAGATCGAACGCCCGAGAGTGGACTTTGAGGTCAGCGTTGATATTACGAAATACCTTCCGGAGGATATTGTATGGATTTATGATGACGAGAATAAGGAGGTCATTGTAAAAGGAACGGTACTCCCTGTGGACAGCAAGGAGATCGATCTTCCGGTCACACAGATCCAGAGACAGAATACTGCAGATGGGCTGTATGTAACCTTTACGCAGGATGTAATCTCGCTGCGTATTCGGGAGAATGGCAGTGATCTGGAGGAGTTTGATGTCAATCAGGTTACAGCGAGCATCGATCTGAGCGGAAAGCAGGAAGGTGAGTATACTGTTCCGGTGAACGTCACGCTTCCGGAGGGATACACGCTGGTTGATTCCGTCACTGCGAATATCCGCCTCAATCAGAAGGTTGATTCCGCATCCGGAACTGGAAATACAACGACGAGTGAATAGGAGATGACAAACATGATTAGTCAGAAGGTAACAATTAAGAATCCGACCGGCCTTCATCTGCGCCCCGCGGGGATGTTATGCAAGGAGGCAATTAAATATAAATCTTTGATCACATTTACATTCCGCGGAGGAACCGCGAACGCCAAGAGTGTACTGAGTGTTCTGGGAGCGTGCGTGAAGTGCGGAGATGAGATTGAACTTGTATGCGAAGGTGAGGATGAGGAGCAGGCGCTCCAGGCACTTGTAGGACTGATTGAGAGCGGTCTGGGAGAATAACAGATCCGAAAGGAGAGAAAGCGCATGATTATCACAACGACACCATCTGTGGAGGGAAGAACCATTCTGGAATACCAGGGCATTGTCTTTGGGGAAGTAATTGCCGGTGTAAATATGGTAAAGGATTTCATGGGAGGACTTACTAATGTGTTCGGCGGCAGAAGCGGCACTTACGAGGAAGAGCTGATGAATGCCAGAACAAGGGCATTGGAAGAAATGGAACAGAGAGCTTATTCCATGGGAGCTGATGCAGTAGTCGGCGTGGATATCGACTATGAGGTGCTCGGCTCAAACAATGGAATGCTGATGGTCACAGCATCGGGAACTGCTGTGAGGCTGAATTAAGTAAGAAAGGGAGATGCAAAAGACGGGCATCTCCCTTTTGTGTATTCAGCGCAGAGAACTGCGGATCTGCTCGTAGGATGGATCGAATGCGCACAGATCATCGAGCGTATCAAACTCATAGATGATTCCGTCCGGATATTTGCGGATATAGAGGGAAAGTGCATCCAGATGCTTCATATAAATTTTCTCCCACAGAAGATCTTTTGTCTCAGGAAGATCGTATTCCTGCTTCAGAATGGAGAGGAAGCTTTTGGAGAATGCACGGTCCCAGTAGACATGGCCAAGCATGTACCAGGAATCTGCTCCGCCGATGCGTACATCGGTGATGCGCCCGCTGTTATCTGTCGTCAGACAGTATTCTTCTGTCGCGCCGCGGGCGTACAGGGCAGAGTAGTAAGAACGGAAGACGTGGCTCTCAAACGGATTTTCGGTAAAATAGTTGTCCGCGGAACAGATATAGGAGTTCCCGAGAACGTCTCTGGCGGCATAGATAGAGGCGTGGTTGTTGCGGGAGGCATATTCCGGATTCTCAATGAGGCGGACGCCGTATTTCTCTGTAAGGTATGCAAACATCTCCTGCTTATAGCCTGTCACCACGAAAATCTCATGGATTCCCGCGGAGAGCAGCTGGCGGATCTGGCGCTCGATCAGTACTTCTCCGCAGACCGGAAGAAGCGCTTTCGGCGTGGTATAGGACAGGGGGGCGAATCGGGAGGCAAAGCCCGCAGCCAGGATAACGGCATTATCCACGCGGAAGTCCTCTATATAGTCATAATTTTTTTGCTTAAAATATAGATTAAATTCCTGTTCAGTCACGATCATTCTCCTTGACAATGTTTTCATTGATTGTAAAAAATTTCATCCGGGAAGTCAAGGATAGTTTTTAGAAACATCAGCAGGAAGGGCGATACCATAAGAGAATTGTAAGATTTTAAGCGGTCGGAGAGGATTGCATTTCTATCAAAAATGTAGTAAATTATACATAAGGTAATTGGAAACAATAAATTGCTTACATAGATAGAAAGGAAGAGGGAGTATGAAGAAAAAGAAGCTGATGATCGCCGCGCTTTGCGCCAGCATGGGACTGTCTCCTATCATGAGCGCATATGCGGCTCCCGGTACGGATACGGGAGATGTCCGTCAGGAGAGTGAACTGGCTGAAAAGGTGAGCGCACCGGTGGCTGCCGGAGAAGAGACAGAGGTTCCCGGGGACGCAACAGAGGATACAGAGCAGGGAGCTTTATCAAAAGACCAGGAGATGCCGGCAGATGCTGAGACTGCGGAGGATACGGAGACGCCGGAGGATGCTGACACAACAGAAGATCCATCCGGAGATGAGGATACGGTAACGGAGCCGTCCTGGATTGAGACATCGAACGGATTTATGTACGAGACATCCGATGCTGAGAATGGTGAATATTACACCGACCAGGACAAATGGGTGCAGATCGGTGAAGCATATTATCTGTTTGACGAGAACGGCTATATGCGCACCGGAGAGGTGGAAGCCGAGGACGAGAACGGCGACATCTGCAGATATTATCTCCAGGAGAAGACACAGGACGGCGACATGCCCCAGAACAGCTCGATAGGTCAGAGAACCAGCGGCTGGCATGCGGTCATGGAAGACGGCACTTATATGGGCAAGCGCTATTACGACCCGAAGAATAACGGCGCCGCTGTGGCCGAGGGCTGGGTAGATGACGGAAGCAGCCATTACTATATTGACCAGGATACCGGGTATGCGGTTGTGGATACGGAGCTGACGATTGATGGAATTACCTATCATTTTGATGAGGAGGGAAGACTTGTCGGTGAGGAGAACCCGAATCTGAAGGATGGGTGGAACATTGAAGACGGCAAATGGTATCTCTGCAAGGACGGCGTGAAGCTGATGGGCTGGCAGCAGGATCCGGAAGACGGCAAATGGTATTATCTGGACAGCAACGGCATCCGTTCAGGATGGATTCAGGACGGAGACGCCTATTATTTCTGCAATGCCAGCGGCGTGAAGCAGACCGGCTGGATTCAGCTCGGTCAGACCTGGTATTACCTGGATGAGACTGACGGACACAGGATATACCGATGGCAGAATATAGACGGTAAGGATTACTATTTCAGACCAGAGACCGGCGAGATGGCTTCCGGCTGGGTTCTGGATAACGGAACGTATTACTACTGCTCAAGAGAGGGGCAGAAGAGCTACGGATGGGTTTTGGATGAAGGAAAATATTACTTCATGAATAAGGAAAGCGGAGCTCTGACATTTGGATGGTTCCAGGATGAGGGATACTGGTATCTGACCGACGCCTCCGGCGCAATGCGCGTAGGCTGGGTAGAGTCAGGCGGCCATAAATACTTCCTGAACGCATCCGGACATATGGTGACAGGTTTCCAGCAGATCGGCAATTATAAGTATTACTTCAGCGAGGACGGCATTATGCAGACCGGCTGGGTAAAGATTGACGGCGCATACCGCTATTTCCGCGGGGACGGTATCATGGCTACGGGCTGGCAGCAGGTAGGAGATAATGTATATTATCTTCAGGAAGACGGAACACGTCTGGCGGACGGATGGCACAGATTTGGAGAGGACAGATATTATTTCGATGACAGAGGCGTGAACTACCGCAATGGATGGTATTACATCGACGGTTATAAGTATTACTTCCAGGCGGACGGCAAGCTCCTGCAGGATCTGGATACCCTGATCGGCCAGCAGTCTTCCTACGTATTGAAGGTAGACCGCACGGCCTGCATCGTGACAGTGTACGCAAAGGACGGAGACAACGGCTATATCATTCCGGTAAAAGAGATGATCTGTTCCGTGGGACTTCCGGAGACCCCAACTTCTGCAGGAACTTTCTATACTTCTGCGAAGTTCAGGGTGAAGGAGCTTATAGGACCGTCCTGGGGCAAATTTGCGACGCGCGTGTACAATGGCGTGTATTTCCACTCCGTAGCGTGCTTAGACCCGAACAATGTAACCTTCAGCCTTCCGGCAGCAGAGTTTAACAAGCTGGGAACCCCGGCATCTCACGGATGTATCCGCCTGTGCGTGCGCGATGCGAGATGGATCTACGAAAACTGTGCTATCGGTACACAGGTAACAATCGGCGATAATTACTTCCAGCCGTACGACAGGCCGTATATGCAGAAGATCCCGTTAGACTGGTTCTGGGATCCGACGGATGTTGAGGCTCTGAGATAGGCGGAACCATAATATGAAAACTGCCGCAGATTCCAAAATGGAATCCGCGGCAGTTTTCACTTTCCGCCAACAGATGCAGCGTCATAGGGAAGAATTCGCCTTTCTCAGGTTCGCTTCTTTTCGCAGCGTCCGCTTGGTGGCGGCAGCTATATCTGCAATAATTCGGATTTCATAGTCGTCGCAGTCCTTCAGAATGGATTGAATCTCATCCTCAAAAACAGGCTTTGACTGCACTACGCTGTCCGCGAGAAGTTCATCAACGGACACATGGAGAGCATTGGCAAGGTGGATAATCGTCGGAAGACTCAGCTTCGTGGAACCAGTCTCGATATTGCTCAAATGGCTTGGAGACAGATTAACCAGCTCGGCAAGCCGCTCTTGCGTGATGTCCATCCGAATGCGCGCGGTCTTTATCCGTTTTCCAATAGACTGGTAATCTATGTTCATGCTTTCCTCCTTTTGCATGTAAGCTGTACACAGTTATTTTAGCGACCGATTTGGCAAAATATAATAACCTGAGTGCATAATTTACGGATATGGGGCAATTTTTTTCTTGAAGTTTTGCATATGATACTATATAATATAAACTGAAAGTTGTACAATCCATGACCGGGAGAAGCCGCTGATTTTTGCTTCTCCCGGTTTTTGCCGTATAAAATCAGAGGCTGTCTGTGACAGCCCCTGTGTGATTTGATTATTCTTTTCCGTCCCAGCAATAGGTGCACAGCTTGCACGGCTCAAGACCGATGGACTCAATCATATCGTCCAGTCTGTGATAAGAGAGAGAGGTAAAGTTCAGCTCTTTGCGGATTTCCTCGAGCATCTCCTTGTAGTTCTGGGAATCCGGGTTTGCGTAGTCGGCAAGAATCTCCTTGCTGCAGTTTTCTCCCTCGCGTTTCTGGATGACGCGGCGGGTGATCAGGTCAAGCTCGGATTTGGAGCGGGAGAAGTTCAGATATTTACATCCGTGCAGGAGCGGCGGACAAGCCGGACGGATGTGAACTTCCTTGACACCGCTGTGGTATAAAAATTCTGTGGTCTCCCGAAGCTGGGTGCCGCGCACAAGTGAGTCATCGATGAGAAGCAGGCTCTTATCTTTGATCAGGCGGTGAACCGGGATCAGTTTCATGCGGGCGATCAGGTTTCTCTGACTCTGCTGCGTTGGCATGAAGGAACGCGGCCAGGTAGGCGTATATTTGATAAACGGGCGGGCAAACGGAATTCCGGAGCGGTTCGCGTAGCCGATTGCGTGGGCAATTCCGGAATCCGGAACACCTGCAACGATGTCAGGCTTCGCTGTGTCGCGGCGAGCCAGCATATCTCCGCATTTGTAGCGCATCTCCTCGACATTGACACCCTCGTATGTGGAGGTAGGATAGCCGTAGTAGATCCACAGGAAAGAGCAGATCTTCATTTCTTTTCCAGGAGCCCGCATGCATTCCATGCCTTCGGGAGTTATATAGACAATCTCGCCCGGGCCAAGTTCATGATAGTCTTCATAGCCGAGATTGATATATGCAAAGCTTTCAAAGGACGCACAGTAAGCATCATTTTTCCGACCGATAATCAGAGGAGTTCTTCCGAGGCGGTCACGCGCGGCATAGATTCCCTTTGGAGTCATGACAAGCAGGGTCATGGAGCCGTCGATCATCTCCTGGGCATACCGGATACCCTCCACCAGAGTGCTCTTTTGATTGATCAGGGATGCCACCATCTCAGTGGGATTTACGCCGCCCCCGCTCATCTCAAGAAAATGCGTGCAGCCGTTCTTGTAGGAATGTTCGATCAGCTGATCCATGTTGTTGATCTTTCCGACGGTCGTTACCGCAAAGCTTCCCAGATGTGACTGTACCAGCAGAGGCTGGGGTTCATTGTCGGAAATACATCCGATTCCAAGATTTCCTTCCAGCTCCTCCACATCGCGTTCAAACTTGGTACGGAACGGGGAATTCTCAATGTTGTGGATGGCGCGGTCAAAGCCTTTTGGCCCGTATACCGCCATACCGCCTCTTCTGGTGCCGAGGTGAGAATGATAATCAATTCCGAAGAACAGGTCTAAAACACAATTTGATTTTGAAGCTACTCCAAAAATTCCACCCATGTTTTACTCTCCTTTATATGTATTCAGTTGTCGCCGTTCCGAATGGAACAGTAACGTATCATTGGAACGTTGAGAAAATATTGTCTCAACCATATAATTATAAAGAAATAAAAAAAAGAAGTAAAGAAGCCGGGACACAAAAAACTGTGGAAATTTTTAAAGATGGCGCCGAAAGATAGGTCAAGTTCCACAAAAAATCACCGCATATTTAAGGATTTCCGAAAATGAGAAATTTATACGCAAAAGGCAGGTTGCATTTTTCTGCCAGTGATTTATACTTATGAGAAAGGAGAGATGAGAAATGAGACAGATGGAATTTAAGATGGAACGCCAGGGACTTCTGGAGGTTGGACAGGAAGTGGAGATTACGGAGAGCGCTCTGCCCACGTCCTATTATTATACGATCACTCCGGCAGTGGGGATGAGCAGAAATTACCAGGCGTATGAACGCCTGAAATCGACCCGCGGAATTGTGCGGGAGATCAATCAGACAGACAGGGGGTTTTATACAATTGTCGAGTTTGATGAAGACGAATAAGGCGCAGGGGGAAGTCCATGAGATTCCCCCGGTCTATGATGCCTGTTCCAGGGTATTGGTTCTGGGGAGCTTCCCGTCTGTAAAATCCAGGGAGGGAAAGTTCTTTTACCATCATCCCCAGAATCGCTTCTGGAAGGTGACGGCAGGCGTTCTGCAGGTTCCCGTTCCCCGGACGGTGGAAGAAAAGAAAAAGATGCTCCTTGACGGGCATCTTGCTGTGTGGGATGTGATTGCGTCCTGCACGATCGCGGGTTCCAGTGACAGCAGTATTCGGGATGTGATTCCGAATGATCTGGGCTGTATCCTGGATACTGCGGATATCCGGCAGATCTTCTGCAACGGTGCAGCGTCTTATAACCTGTACCGGAAATATCTGCAGCCCGTGACGGGGCGGGAAGCAATAAAGCTTCCCAGCACCAGTCCTGCCAATGCGGCGTGGAGCCTGGAGCGCCTGACGGCAGAGTGGGAGCAGATACGGCAGTGGCTGCGGGACTGAAAGATCAGTCACGGAAAGTCAGGGAATCGTCGGTCATGGAGTCGATGATCGCAAGAGACTCCAGCCGTACGCCCATGTCGCGGATCATCTGGCCGCCCTGCTGGAAGCCCTTCTCGATTACAATGCCCGCCCCTTCCAGAGTCGCGCCGGACTTTTTCACAATGTCCAGAAGTCCGAGCAGGGCGCAGCCGTTCGCGAGGAAGTCATCGATCACAAGAACATGGTCTTCAGCTGTGAGAAATTTCTTTGCAAGAATGACGTCGTAGACTTTTTTGTGGGTGAAAGACTCGATTTTTGTGCAGTACATCTCCCCGTCCAGGTTGATGCTCTGCGTTTTCTTGGCGAATACAACCGGCACATTGAAATACTGTGCTGCAATACAGGCAATTCCGATACCAGACGCCTCAATGGTGAGAATCTTAGTGATGGGGCAGTCCGCAAAGCGGCGTTTGAATTCCTTGCCGATTTCATTCAGAAGCTGAATATCGATCTGATGATTCAGAAAACTGTCTACTTTAAGAACATTTCCGGGTTTTATCGTGCCGTCTTTTAAGATGCGGTCTTTTAAAAGCTGCATAGATGTTTCCTCCATAGAATTAATCTGAAGTACGTTCTGCGTACAAAGGTTAATTTTTATCTTACGACATTTGGAGACAGAAAACAACACTTTTTTTATCCCCTACTACGGGTTGTATTTTTCGGAGAGGCTGTTATAATGAGTAATGACTGCGGAAAATGTAAGAAAAGCGAAGGAAAGAAACGGAGGCACGGAATGAAAGAATATGAAATGATCCGTCAGATTTTTAATGAATGCCCGAATAATAAGACGCGGGATAATTTTATAGAAGAGATCTGCACCGACGATCTGGACACGTATGTGAAGAACATGTTTCCGGATAAGATGCTCCGTGTGGAAAAGGCAGTCTGCGCGGACGGTTCCATCGTCTATGATGTGGAATCCGCAGGGCTTCATCAGAGACTGACATTTACAGAGTTCTGAAAAAGGCAGGGATGACGATGAGTGAACAGGAGAGACATACCCATGTCCAGGAAGACGGGACCGTGACGGAACACACCCATCATCACGGGCATACGCATACCCATCAGAATACAAAGGCGGTCTTAAACCGCCTGTCCAGGGCGATCGGGCATCTGGAATCCATCAAGAGAATGGTGGAGGAGGGGCGTGACTGCAGCGAGGTGCTGATTCAGCTCTCAGCAGTGCGCGCGGCGATCAACAACACGGGAAAGGTGATCCTGCAGGATCATATCGAGCACTGTATCGTAGACGCCATAGAGAGCGGTGACCGGGAGGAGCTTACAGAGCTCACCAGGGCAATCGACCGCTTTATTAAATAAAATCAATGGAGGAATAGGAAATGGCAAAAGAATGCAGCAGTACAACCTGTACAAAAGAAAGCTGCGAGGGCTGCCCGAGCAGACAGAACCCGCAGCCTACCTTTCAGGTGGAATTAAATATTTATTCAGAGGTAAAGCATGTGATTGGTATCGTCAGCGGAAAGGGCGGCGTGGGCAAGTCCTTTGTGACAGCTTCCCTGGCGAACATGATGGCGAAGAAGGGTTACCGCGTGGGAATCATGGACGCTGATATCACAGGACCCTCGATCCCGAAGATGTACGGCCTGAAAGGACCGGCGCGTATGGAGAACGACAATATCCTTCCGCTGGAGACAGATAACAAGATCAAGGTTATGTCCATCAACCTGCTGCTTCCCGATGAGGAGACCCCGGTTGTGTGGAGAGGCCCGGTGCTCGCGAATATGGTAAAGCAGTTCTGGAGCGACGTCATCTGGGGTGATCTGGACTACCTGTTTGTGGATATGCCTCCGGGAACAGGCGATGTGCCGCTGACAGTCTTCCAGTCCCTTCCGGTGGACGGAATCGTGATCGTATCGTCTCCGCAGGATCTGGTGCGGATGATCGTGAAGAAGGCGTTCAACATGGCGGAGATGATGAAGATTCCGGTACTGGGAATTGTGGAGAACTACAGCTATGTGGAATGTCCGGACTGCAAAAAGCAGATTAAGATCTTCGGAGACAGCCATATTGATGAGATTGCGGCGGAGCTGAATGTTCCGGTGCTCGGCAAGATGCCCGTGAATCCCATCTACGCAGAGGCAGCGGATGCCGGAGCGTTCTACGCAGTGGAGAACGCGTATCTGGAAAAAGCGGAAGAAGCGATGCCGAAATAAATAAAATAGCGCAAGAACTGCCATCGGGAAAGCAGAGTCATTCCGTATGGCAGTTCTTTGCATAATTATGGAGTTATTTCTCCGGATAAAAGTGATTCAGTTCACTGAGCATAGTACGAAGCGGAAGAGAAACTCTGCGCTGCGTATTATAAATCACCTGAACAGACAGCTGAATCTGATAGCCGCTGACCCGGATCAGAGAGATATCTCCCTTTGTCAGCGCTTCTTTCAGGGTAAAGAGCGGGAGCAGCCCGATGCCAAGCTGGCGGGAGACCGCCCGGATAATATAACTCGTATGGCCGATTTCCATGGCGCAGGTCAGCTTCTTTCCGGCAGCCGCCAGATCATTCTCAAAGACATTGCGGTAGTTGCAGCCCTTTTCCGTGAGAATGAACCGTTCCTGGAGAAGGCGGTCCAGAGAGACGGAAGAGGTATTTGCCAGAGGATGGCGGCTGGAGCAGAAGAAGGAGATATCTGCGGGGAATTCTTTTACCGTCTCCCAGTTGGGACGGGAGATCTTTTTGTCCAGCAGAAAGATGAGGTCAAACATTCCCTTATCAAGATCTTCTATTGCCTGGTGTGTGGTCAGAATTTCCAGATACATTGTGATTTTCGGATACTTCTCCTGAAAAGTGTAGAAGAGCTCCGGGTATTCGGAGGAACACAGCGTCTCCATCACACCGATCTTCAGGTGACCTTCCGGCTCTTCCGGGCGGTGAAAATGTTCAATCGCCATGGACTCGTATTTGGAAATCTGATATGCATACTTTAAAAATTCCCGTCCCGCGGCAGAGAGGGAAATGCGCTTTCCATAGCGCTCAAACAGGTTGGCGTGCAGCTCGTTTTCCAGCTGCTGAATCTGAAGAGTAACGGTAGACTGGGCGTATCCCAGTTCCTGGGCGGCTTTGGTAAAATTCTGATATTCTGCCACTCGTATAAACGTGTGAATGTTTTTTAGTTCCATAAATTTCTGGCTCCTTTTCGACAAAATCGTAAAATACCGAAAAAATTTTGGCGGGGGTGTTTGCTCTTATTAAAAAAACTGATATAACATATTATATATTTTCATTTTTCGTAATGCAAGTTTTATGCTATAATCTTTTTGTCAAAAAAAGTCTGATTTATGTTTCCATAATACAAGGGAGTCTTATAGAAACGTACATACATCCTGGGGGTTCAGGAGGGTGTGTACGCTTTTTGCTATCTGGGAGTCCTGGCAGACGAAAAGGAGGGAGTAAACAGATGCGGCTGGCAGAAAATGTATACCGCACCTATGTGCAGATTCTTAAAGAAGAACTGGTTCCCGCCTTCGGGTGTACGGAGCCGATCTCGCTTGCCTACTGTGCCGCAAAAGCACGGGAAATACTGGGGGCGCTGCCCGAACGGGTAGAGATCCAGGCGAGCGGAAATATTATCAAAAATGTCAAAAGCGTGATCGTGCCGAACACCGATGGGCTGAAAGGAATCCCGGCAGCTGCGGCAGCCGGCATTGTCGGCGGAGATCCGAATAAGAAGCTGGAAGTGATCGCGCAGGTGACAGCGCAGCAGAAGCAGGAGATCCGTGAATATCTGGAGCGGACGCCTATCGAGGTGAAGGCCCTTTCCGACGGCGATAAGCTGGATATTCTGGTTGCCGTGTATGCGGCGGGACACAGCGCCGAGGTGAGAATTTCAAGGACGCACTGCAACATTGCATACATTCGCAGGGATGGGGAAATGATTTATCATGAGGAGGCTCCGGTCTGCGAGGGAGAGCCCCAGAAGGCTGACAGAGGCCTGCTGAGTATCTGCGATATTGTAAGATTTGCAGAAGAGGTGGAGGTCGCGGATGTAAAAGAAGTCCTGGATCGTCAGATTTCCTATAATTACAGCATTGCCCTGGAAGGTCTGGAGCACGACTGGGGCGCAAATATCGGAAGCACGCTGGTAAAGACGTATGGCGATGATGTGAAGATCATGAGCAAGGCAATGGCCGCGGCAGGTTCAGACGCGCGCATGAGCGGCTGCGAACTTCCGGTGGTCATCAATTCGGGAAGCGGCAACCAGGGCATTACCGTATCGGTGCCCGTAATCGTGTATGCCGAGCGGCTCAGAAGTTCTGAGGAAGAGCTTTACCGGGCGCTCGTGGTTTCCAATCTGACTGCGGTGCATATCAAGCACGGCATAGGACCGCTCTCCGCATTCTGCGGAGCCGTAAGCGCAGGATGCGCGGCGGGCTGCGGTATTGCGTACCTTTTCGGAGGCCGGGAGGAGGAGATCTCTCATACGCTTGTGAATTCTCTGGCAACGGTTTCCGGTATTTTCTGCGACGGCGCGAAAGCGTCCTGTGCAGCTAAGATCGCCTCTTCCGTGGAGGCTGGAATCCTGGGATATTATATGTATAAGAACGGTCAGCAATTCTATGCTGAGGACGGAATCGTCTCCAAAGGCGTAGAGAATACGATCCGCAACGTCTGCCGTCTGGGCGGAAACGCCATGAACGAAACGGATGAGGAGATTATACGCATTATGACGCACTGCGATTAAGCGGAGCGTATAAATATAGAAAATCAAGGAGGAAAGAAAATGAAAAGAAGAACAAAGCTTTTGTCTCTGCTTTTGGCGGGAGCCATGACAGCAGGCCTGTTCGCAGGCTGCGGCGGAGACGGCGAAACAGAGGTAGCTACAGCGGATGACAACACCGTATCTACCGCAGAGGACACGACATCCGGCAATACAGATACTGCGGACGCCGGAGAGCAGCAGATCAATCTGCGCGCGGTTAGTTTCGGAAACAATTACGACGTTCAGGATATGGGATGGCGCTGGATGATGGCGGAATGTTACGAGGGGCTGATGCGTGCCGTTGCCGGACCTGACGGAGAAGAATTTGTATATGCCGGAGCGGAGTCCATGGATGTATCGGACGACGGACTGGTATACACCTTCCATCTGAGACAGGATGCAAAATGGTCTGACGGAGAGCCTGTAACTGCTCAGGATTATGAGTACGGCTGGAAACGTCTGCTCGATCCGGCAAACGGATACGATTACGCATCCTTTATTTTCAACGTTGTGGGAGCTGAGGAGTACTATAACGGACAGGGTTCCATCGATGATGTCGGAATCAAAGTCCTTGATGATTATACCTTTGAAGTAACCTTAAAGCAGGCAGACCCGACCTTCCAGGCTAAGCTGGTGGCGACGCCTCTGTATCCGACACGTCAGGATATCGCAGAGGCAGCCGGCGATAACTGGGGAAAAGACTGGAAGCTCTGCGTATACAACGGACCGTACTGCATGACAGACCTCGTGGAGGACAACTCCATGACCTGGACAAAGAACGAGAATTACTGGGATGCAGACGAAGTTAAACTTGATCAGATCAACTGGTACTGCGTACCGGAGGATGTAACGGCAGCGACCATGTTCGATAACGGACAGCTCGATGTGCTCGACGCATCCGGAGATTATATCGCAAAGTATGACGCGGAAGTGGAAGCCGGCAATATCCAGTCTCTCTCCACAGAGTACCCGACGACAGCGATGATCTGCTATGATCACCAGAACGGCGGACTTTCCGGACTGATGCAGAATGTAAAAGTCAGAAAAGCGATTTCCTACTCCATTAACAGAGAAGAGATGGTATCCGCAGTTTACGGACGGTACACAGCGGCATACGGACTGGTTTCCCCGGCCATCACCATGGACGGCGAGACTTACCGCTCCCAGGTAGAAGAACCGATCAAAGCTGAGTATGAGGAGTACGCGGGAAATTCCGAGAAGCTGCAGGCGCTGTTCCAGGAAGGGCTTGACGAGTTGGGCGTTACAACCGCTCCAAGCGACATCAAGCTGGTTCTTCTGGACTACGGCAACACTACAGAGGAGCAGATGGAGCGCGAGTATATCCAGCAGTCCTTACAGCAGAATCTGGGTGTAACGGTAGAGCTCAACACAGTGGGAGATTACGCAATGTTCCAGTCTGAGAGAGACGCGGGCAACTTTGATATTTTCCTGTGGAGCTGGTCCAGCGACTACAACGATCCTCTGGACTTCTTAAACATTATGAAGACAGGCGTATATCCGTCCTACGGAAGATACAGCAATACAGAGTATGATGCAATGATTGATTCCTTAAGCGGTGTACAGGATTCCGCTGCCCGTCTTGAGACCTATAAGGAGATGGAGACGCTGCTCCTTCTGGACGACTGCGGATGCGCTCCGATTTACTACGGAGATAAGCATTTTTACTATCAGAATTGGGTAAAAGATTTCAACACATCCTCCTTCGGAGCGAGCCAGGAGCTTTACAGAACTTATATTGAGAAGTAAGCAGCAGTGTTGAATATGCATTAAATTTACGCAGGGAAGAGCTTATAGAGTTGTAAGCTCTTCTTTGCTATAACAAAAGGGAGAGAATTTATGGGTAAGTTTTTAATCCGCCGCCTTGCAGAGATGATTCTGACGCTCTTTCTGATTGCAACGGCTACCTTTTTCCTTCTGGAAGCAGTGCCGGGCGATCCGCTTTCCGAGCGTGCGGACAAGCTGTCTCCTACGGTAAAGGAGAATTTGTACAAGAAATACGGGCTCGATAAGCCCATGATGGAGCGCTATGTGCTTACCATGAAGGGAATCTGCGTGGGAGATTTCGGAGAATCTTTTGTATATGCAGGACAGACGGTGCAGGGACTGATTGAAACACGGCTTCCGGTGTCTGCGCGCCTGGGTCTCCAGCAGGTGACTCTCGGTGTCGTTGTGGGTCTTCTGCTGGGAATCCTGGCAGCCGTAAAGAGAGGAACGATTATCGACTACCTTGTCATAGCCTTGTCGGTATTGCTGATATCGGTCCCCCATCTGATATTCGGACTTCTGCTTCAGAAGGTATTCGCAGGAAACCTGCAGTGGTTCCCGACGATCGGATGGCCTGCCGGCAAGGATTTATGGTTCGGAGGATGGGAATACACCGTACTTCCGACGCTGACCGGATGCTTTACTTATATCGCGACGTATGCCCGCCTGCTGAAGACCTCGATGCTGGATGTCATCAACCAGGATTATGTGCTGACCGCAGAGTCGAAGGGGCTGAGCAGGGCGCGGATTATCCGGAAACATATTTTGAGAAACTCGTTTATACCTGTCATCACTCAGCTTCCGATGTCCATCGCGATGTGCATCACCGGTTCCTTCTTTATCGAGAGTATTTACTCCATCCCGGGAATCGGACAGTATTATGTGACGGCGGTCAATAACCAGGATTTGTCCATTATTATGGGTGAGACGGTAATCCTGGCGGCGCTGTATATTGTGGTGCTGTTCATCACGGATTTACTGTACGTTGCGATTGATCCGAGAATCAGCATGACCGGAAAGAGCAGGTAGGAAGGGAGAGAACTATGGCAGCATTAACACCAGATAAATTTAAAATCATAGGCTATACGCAGGAAGAGGCGAACCGCATCGACCGTCCCACCATTTCCTACTGGCAGGATGCCTGGAGAAGACTGAGAAAGAATCCGGTGGCAATGGCATCCCTGGTGGTTCTGGGACTTCTTGTGATTATGGTTATCGTAGGACCGTTGATCAGGGGATATGATTACGAGTCCATGAACGTTGTGGAGAAGAATCTGAAGCCGTCCGCAAAATACTGGTTCGGAACAGACAACCTCGGACGAGACCTCTTTTCACGTGTCTGGGTGGGAGCCCGCGCTTCGCTCGTTATCGCGCTGGTAGCTACAGCTCTGAAACTGGTCATCGGAACCGTCTACGGTGCGCTGATGGCGCATTTCGGAGGCTGGGTGGATGAGGTACTGATGCGTGTGATCGAGGTTATCAACTCCATCCCGTCACTGCTTCTGACGATCCTGATCATGATGGTGCTGGGAAATAACCTGTTTGCGCTTCTCGTTGCCCTGAGTGTTACCGCATGGTGCAATACGGCCCGCCAGGTGCGCGGTATGATCAAACAGCTCAGGGAATCTGAATACGTCTACGCGGCGGAGGTTCTGGGAGCCAGTCCGGTGCACATCATTATGAAGCATTATATCCCGAATATGCTGGGAATTCTGATCCTCGACACGGCGACCGCCATTCCGATGTTTATCTTTACGGAGGCAGGTCTGAGCTTTCTGGGAATCGGCCTTAAGGCGCCGGCAATCAGCCTCGGCGTATTGATTTCCATGGGACAGCAGAATATGGAGTTCTATCCGTTCCAGCTGTTATTCCCGTGTCTCGTGCTCTGTATCATCGTTATGGCGTTCAACCTTCTGGGAGATGGACTGCGCGATGCCTTAGACCCGAGATTACGTCAGTAAAATCCGCAGACAGGAGAAGAGAATATGAGTGAACAGAAACCGATTTTGGAAGTGAATAATCTGAGAGTCTCCTATCATACCTACGCGGGAGAGGTAAAGTCCGTGCGCGGCGTTACATTTTCTCTGAACAAAGGGGAGGCGCTTGCCATCGTAGGAGAATCCGGCTGCGGAAAGTCCGTTACGGCAAAGTCTATCATGGGACTGATCAAGGCTCCGCAGGGAGAGATTAAGAAAGACAGTGAGATTCTCTACAATGGAACCAACATTTTAAATTATGATAAAAAGCAGTGGAAGAATTACAAGGGCGGAGAATGCGCGATCATTTTCCAGGACGCGCTGGCTTCCCTGAACCCGACAATGAGAGTCGGAAAGCAGATTATGGAAAACCTGATGGGCCATAAGAATATGACGAAGAAGGAAGCCCAGAAGGAAGCGATCGAGATGCTTCGCCTTGTGGGTATCCCTGAGCCGGAAAAAAGGGTGCGCCAGTATCCGCATGAGTTCTCCGGCGGTATGCGCCAGCGTGTTATGATTGCAATTGCTTTCGCCTGCGACCCGAAGATTCTGATCTGTGATGAACCGACGACAGCGCTTGATGTGACGATCCAGGGACAGATCCTTGATATTATCAAGGGGCTGCAGCAGAAGAACGGTACGTCCGTTATCATGATCACGCATGACCTCGGAGTCGTGGCAAACATTGCGCAGAGAATTGCGGTTATGTATTCCGGAGTCATCGTGGAGAGCGGCACATGCGAGGATATTTTCTACCGTCCGCGCCACCCGTACACCTGGGCGCTGATCCAGTCCGTTCCGCGTCTGGACTTAAAGAACAAGCAGGAGCTTGCCACCATTCCGGGAACGCCGCCTGATCTTCTGAATCCGCCGGCCGGCTGTCCGTTCTGCACGCGCTGCAGCTACTGTATGCCGATCTGCAAGGAAGCAATGCCGGAGGCGACGGACTTTGGAAATGGCCACGCTGCATCGTGCTGGCTGCACCATCCGATGGCGCCAAAGGTGGAAATGCCTGTTCTGAAAGGAGGAGAATAAGATGGCTGATAAAGAAGTCCTTTTTTCCGTACAGCATCTGAAGAAGTATTTTAAAGTCGGAAAGAATGCCACCTTAAAGGCAGTGGACGACGTGAGCTTCGATATTTACAAGGGAGAGACGCTCGGTATGGTAGGAGAGTCCGGCTGCGGCAAGACGACGTGCGGCCGTACCTGCATCGGTCTGTATGATAAGACGGACGGAACGGTGCTCTATAAAGGGAAGGACGTGCACGCAATGACCGGCAAGGAACGCTTTGCGTTCAAGAAGGACGTGCAGATGGTGTTCCAGGATCCGTACGGCTCCTTAAATCCGCGTATGACGGTTGCGGATATTATCGGGGAGGGTATTGACATCCACCATCTGGCAAAGAACAAAAAGGAACGCCAGGAGATTATTTATAAGTATCTCGAACTGGTAGGTCTGAACCGCGAGCATGCGAACCGCTTTGTCCACGAGTTCTCCGGAGGACAGAGACAGCGTATCGGAATTGCCCGCGCTCTGGCAGTACAGCCGGAATTCATGGTGCTCGATGAGCCGATTTCCGCGCTTGACGTATCCATCCAGGCGCAGATTGTCAACCTGCTCGTGGAATTGCAGAAGAAGATGGGGCTTACGTATCTGTTCGTGGCGCACGACCTGTCCATGGTGAAGCATATCTCCGACCGCGTGGCGGTTCTGTATCTGGGAACACTCGTAGAGCTGACAACATCAGAGGAACTCTACGCGAACCCGCGCCACCCGTACACGCAGGCGCTGCTTTCCGCAATCCCGATTCCGGACCCGGAGGTTGAGGCTGAGAGAGATAAGAATAAGATCCGCCTTGAGGGCGAAGTTCCAAGCCCGATCAACACGAAGCCGGGCTGTAAGTTCCGCGGAAGATGCAAGTACGCGAAGGACATCTGCGGACAGGAGATGCCGCCGCTGCGCGACGTTGGAAACGGCCACTTTGTGGCATGTCATTTCTGCAACAGTAAGGAGTTTTAAGCATGGAAAAAGCAAAGGATCTGCTGCGTGACGGGGGAAAAGCCCTTGTGATCGGGCTGCTCTTTTCGGCAGCGCTCGGCGCGGTGCTGTTTCTCGCCGGCTTTCTGATAAAAGGCCTGGCAGTGGCGTCAGGCCTGGAAGTGATGAAGGACGGGCTGCTGCTCGTGGCAGCGCTGGCGATGTTTGTGATCGCCGGAATGCTGCTGGTCAAGGGCAAGAACCCGGAGAAATTCTCAAAGAAGAGCGGATGGAAAGAGCACTTTCGGATTATGGGCTATAAGAGTGTGCTTGGCATCATCTGCATCGCGGTGCTGCTCGCCGCGTCGGCAGCGGATTATCTGCTGCTCCATATAGGACAATAAAAGAAAAACAAGAAATCCCTCCGCTGCGGGCTGTGAGTGCCCGGCGGAGGGATTTTTGTCAGAATAAATTTTATTTACACAGCGGACGCGTGTACTCTTTGAGCCACTCGCGCTCTTCCTCTGTGAGATACGGCGAAATCTTCTCATATACTTCTCTGTGATATCGGTTCAGAAGTTCGACATCGCCTGCCTCCATGTACTCGGTGCAGATGGCATCCAGATCAATGGGGGCGAGTGTGACAAACTCGAAACGCATGAACTGTCCGTACTCGTTCTGGACGTCCTTTCGGCAGAGCATCAGATTTTCGGTGCGGATACCGTGACTGCCTTCGATGTAAATACCTGGTTCATCGGAAGTGAGCATGCCCTCCTCGAAGACCTCCTGTTCCGGATGAGCTGCAGCCAGCCTCCAGCGAACGCCGTTCGGGCGCTCATGGACATTCAGCAGATAACCGACGCCGTGTCCGGTGCCGTGATTGAAGTTCAGTCCGCGCTCCCAGTAAACGCCGCGGGCGAGATAGTCGAGGTTCACACCGGTGCAGCCGTGGAGGAACCTTGCGTTTCCGAGGCGCAGCATGCCCATCGCAGTCAGCGTAAAGTGCAGTTTCTCCTCATCAGTCAGCTCTCCAAGCGCCACAGTCCTTGTAATGTCGGTCGTTCCCTCGTAATACTGTCCGCCGGAGTCCACAAGGTAGAGCCCGCGCGGCTCGAGAACGGAGTAGCTCTCCGGAGTCGCCGAGTAGTGGCACATTGCGGCGTTCGGACCGTAGGCGGAAATCGTATCAAAGCTCGGTCCGAGATAGCCTTCCTGTTCGCGGCGGAACTCCTCTAGTTTCTCAGAGACCGAGATCTCGTCCATGGGGATCTTGCCGATGTTCGTCTTCAGCCAGTACAGATACTTTGTGACTGCAATTCCGTCCTTAATATGCGCCTTGCGGATATTAGCCATCTCCGTTTCATTTTTTACAGCCTTCATTAAGGAGGCGGGGTTCATGTCATCCTTCAGCGTGTTGCTGCCGGAGAGAATACGGCACAGCGCGTAGTTTGTATGGCCGCACTCCAGTAAAATATTCTGGCCGCTGATTTCCTTTGCATCGTCATAAATCGCATTATAAGGGCGAATGGAGAGACCAAGCCCCGCTATATAGCTGCGGATCTCCTGTGTCAGGACGCTGTCCATCACGTAGAGCGTGCCGCCGTCTATGGTAAGCACGAGATAGGAAAGCACAACCGGGTTGCAGGGCACGTCGTCGCCGCGCAGATTCAGCATCCAGACAATGTCATCTAGGGAGGTCAGCACGTGGACGTTTGCCCCCGCCTCCTCCATCTTCGCGCGCACGCGCGCAAGCTTTGATGAAGCGGATTCACCTGTCCACTTCTCTTCAAGAATCCATGCGGGCTTTGAGGTAAGTGCCGGGCGATCCTCCCAGATGTCTCCCACAAGATCGCAGTCATAGACGAGATTTACCCCTTCAAGATCGTTCTCGAACTTCTCTCCCATAGCACTGCTTACGACACGCCCGTCAAAGGCGAGCGACTGTCCGGCGGTGAGATGAGATTTCAGATACTCTTCTACTGTGGGCACGTCCGGCTCACCCATCCGCATCAGGATGAATTCTGTGCCTTCGAGCTCCCTGGCTGCCTGAACAAAGTATCTTCCGTCTGTCCAGAGGCAGGCTTCCTTCTTCGTTATAATTGCGGTTCCCGCCGAGCCGGTAAAGCCGGAGATGAATTTTCTGCACTTAAAATACGGCGCTACATACTCCGACCCATGAAAATCCGAGGTGGGCACCAGACAGGCATCCACTCCCCGCGCTTCCATCAGGCTCCGCAGGGCGGCAAGTCTTTGCTTTATCATAAGATTCACACTCCTTAACTGAAGATATTATACACGGTACATTTTATCACAAGTTCCAAAAATATGGTAGAAATCTTTGACAGGTGT
>CAKNMY010000041.1 GCA_930989745.1 uncultured Lachnospiraceae bacterium
CTCTGCCCGCACCGTCAATTCCCTTCAGGGTGACATAGGTGACCTTGTGATTCTTCTCATCACTGTGTACCGGCTTGCCCAGCTCTTCCATTGTGCTGGTCACGTCCAGGATATCATCCCGGATCTGGAACGCAAGGCCCGCGCTGCGCGCCGCTGATTCCATCACGCCAAGCTCACGCTCACCTGCTCCGGCAAGCGCGGCTCCCGCCATCATCGCGCCCTCCAGAAGCGCTGACGTCTTGTGTACGTAAATGTAATCCAGAAGCTCCGGTGAGAGCTCCTTGCCGTCATTCATGACATCCACGCTCTGTCCGCCGAGCATCCCGCGGATACCCGTCTTGCGCGCCAGAATCTGCAGCGCCGTCCGGACATTCTCCGCCTTCTCCGTTAGGAAAAAGGCCTGCAGAGCCGTCTCATACGCGTAATTCAGCAGCGCGTCCCCGCTTAAAATGCCGAGCGCCTCCCCGTACACCGCATGGGTCGTCTTTCTTCCGCGGCGGTACTCGTCATTGTCGATCGCGGGCAGGTCGTCGTGAATCAGAGAGTGCGTGTGAATCATCTCCATCGCGGCCATAAACGGCTCGATTTCCTTCCCCTCTCCCCCGAACATACGGTACGCCTCACACATCAGGATCGGGCGCAGCCGCTTGCCGCCCGCGGTCATGCTGTAATTCATCGCCTGTATCAGCCGCGCGGCAAATCCCTCTTCTTCCGGAAGGTATGTCCGGATGGCCTGCTCCGCGTAATCTCTGCGTTCCTGCAGCTTTTCATTAAAATTCTTCGAGTTCTCCATCTTGATTCACCTGCATCATTTTCTTTTCCACAGTATCTATTTTTCCATTGCACAGCTTCAGAAGTTCCATGCCTCTCTGGTACAGCGCAAACGATTCCTCCAGAGTCGTCTCCCGGTCCTCGAGCTTCTCCACCACGCTGTCCAGAAGCTCGAAAGCTTCCTCCACTGTCATATCTCTTTCCTTCATCAGCTCTCTCCCTTTCGGATTTCTTCGACGCGCGCCAGAATTCTTCCGTCGGTCACGCGGATATCCAGTACGCTTCCTCTCTCCACCTGCTGCGTGCTCGTAAGAGTTCTGCCCTCTCCATCCCGGATATAAGAATACCCCTGGCTCAGCTTATCCAGGGGTGAAAGCCCCCGCATACGCTCCGCCAGAAGCAGGAAACGATGCCGGTATTCCTTTACGATATTCAGCATCTGCTCCTGCATTCTGTGCTCCGTATCCGCAAGGAGCTGCCGCTTTTCCCGGATCCGGCTCTCAGGGCTTAAGTAAGCCAGCCGCATCCGGCAGTTCTTTGCGCGCTTCCTGGCCGCATCCAGCTTCGCCGTCAGAGCATTCTCCATCCGTCTTTCGCAGACCGCAAGCTGCTCGAGCAGCCCGCGGACGTCCGCTACGGCAAGCTCCGCAGCCGCCGAAGGGGTAGGCGCGCGCAGATCCGCCACATAGTCGGCGATTGTTACGTCCGTCTCGTGCCCCACCGCTGAAATGACAGGGGTGAGGCAGTTGAAAATCGCCCGCGCGACTTCCTCCTCATTAAATGCCCAGAGGTCTTCGATTGAGCCTCCGCCCCTTCCCACGATGATCACGTCCAGCCCCATCCGGTCCAGCGTCTCAATGCCCCTGACGATGCTCTCCTTCGCGCCCGCTCCCTGCACCTGGGCAGGATACAGAATAATCTGCAGGAACGGATTCCTTCTCAGCGCTATGTTGCGGATATCCTGAACAGCGGCCCCTGTCGACGCGGTCACGACGCCGAGCGTCTTCGCGTAGGCGGGAACCGGCTGCTTATACTCCGGGGCAAACATCCCCATTTCCTCCAGCTCTTCTTTCAGCGCCAGAAAACGTTCGTACAGCGCGCCGGCGCCCTCCAGAGAAATCTTCTTCGCGTAGAGCTGGTATCTTCCGTCCCGCTCGTAGACCTCCACGCTCCCGGTGACGACGACCTTCTGTCCGTCCTTCATCAGAAAACTAAGCCCGCGGCGCGATCCGGCGAACATCACGCAGGAAATCACTCCGCTCTCATCCTTCAGAGAAAAATAGATATGCCCCGATGTGTGATACTTCAGATTGCTCACTTCCCCGCTGACGCTGATGCGCCTGAGCATGAAATCCTGAGTGAACATCGTCCTGATATAAGTATTTACCTGTCCGACCGAATAAATGCGTTCCACAGCCGCCTCCCGCTTTCTTATTCAGAAAGAGTGCGGCTGATCGTTCCGAGAATTCCGTTGATAAAGGAAGCGGAACCGTCCTGTCCGAACCGCTTCGCCATCTCCACTGCCTCGTTGATGGCGACTTTTACCGGAACGTCCTCGTCAAACTTCATCTCGTACACCGCCAGGCGCAGAATCGTCAGATCCACCTTGCTCATACGGGAGGTCTTCCAGCCGGAAGACGCATCGTTTAAAAGCGCGTCGATCTGCGCTTCCCGGTCCATAATATTCTGATACTTCACCTCCATGTAGGCTCTGTCCTTCTCATTCAGATCCTCGATCTCGGAAAAGTACATCGAAAGCTGCTCCGGCATCTCCTCTGCACCGTTAAATTCTGTCATAAAAAGGAGCTTAAAAATATTCTCCCTGAGTTTACTTCTGTTCATTCTCATCCTCCGTCTTTACATACAAGGAACCGCGGGGTCTTGACACTCCGCGGTTTCGTATTGCTTTTTTGCGGTATCGCCGTCTGCCTGGGCGCTTACTTATCTTTCTCCATCTCCACGCCGGCGATGCTGATATTCACATCGGATACCTCAAGCCCGGTCATGTTCTCGATTGCCGACTTCACTCTCTCCTGTACGGCTTCGCTCGTCTTCGGGATGCTGTACCCGAACTTCATGATCAGATTCAGATCCACGCACACAACGCCCTCCAGCACATCCACCTTGACGCCTCTGGAAAGACTCTTCATTCCCAGCTTGCCTACCACCTCGTTGGTGATATTTCCAGCCATAGCAGCTACTCCATCCACCTCTGTGGCCGCCAGCCCTGCAATGATTGCCACGACTTCGTCCGCAATCTGCACGGTACCAACAGTGTCATCGTCGTATATTGTATAAGTATTTCTCTTACTATCTGTCATTGCACCAACCTCCTACGGCTAACTTTGCAATTATTATACCAAAGTCACCGTGAAAATAAAAGGGGTTCTGCCTAATTTCTGCTGAATTCTTCGAGCACCAGACCCTCGTTTCGGTCCAGAGTCATACCCACGCTCCAGGAATTGATAAAAAGCAGCAGCGGATTTCCCTTCATATCCTTGACTTTCTTCATGTCCGAGGTTCCCACAAGCTTCTCCACATCGACCTCTTCTTTATTCGCGATCCAGCGGATATGCTCATAGGGCAGGTTTTCCAGACGGATATCCACGTTATACTCATTCTCCAGGCGGTACTTGAGCACATCGAACTGCAGGACGCCAACAACGCCCACGATGATCTCCTCCATGCCTCCCATAAACTCCTGGAAGATCTGGATCGCGCCCTCCTGGGCAATCTGGTTGACGCCCTTGACAAACTGCTTTCTCTTCATACTGTCGAGCAGGCGCACACGCGCGAAATGCTCCGGCGCAAAGGTCGGGATACCCTCATAGGAAAATTTTCTGCCCGGCATGCAGATCGTATCTCCGATGGAGAAAATGCCCGGGTCAAATACGCCGATGATGTCCCCCGCATATGCCTCGTCCACAATATGGCGGTCGGACGCCATCATCTGCTGCGGCTGGGAGAGGCGCATCTTCTTATTGCCCTGTACATGGTAGACTTCCATTCCCGCGTCAAATCTGCCTGAGCAGATGCGCATAAACGCGATACGGTCGCGGTGCGCTTTGTTCATATTTGCCTGAATCTTGAACACAAACGCCGAAAACTCTTCCTTCATCGGATCAATCACGCCGCAGTCCGCGGTACGCGGCAGCGGGCTGCTCGTCATCTTAAGAAAGTGCTGCAGGAATGTCTCCACGCCGAAGTTCGTGAGCGCGGATCCGAAGAATACAGGGGAGAGTTCTCCCTTGGATACTTTCTCGATGTCAAATTCAGCAGCAGCGCCGTCCAGCAGCTCGATCTCCTCAAGCAGCTGTTCCTTCTGTTCCGGCGTCACCACCTCGTCGAGGCGCGGATCATCGAGAGCGATCTCCTCGATGACTCCCTCCTTGGTTCCCTTCTGCGTATCGGAGAACGTCAGCACTTTCTGTGTGTCTCTGTCATAGACTCCCCTGAAGACCTTTCCGGAACCAATCGGCCAGTTGACCGGACAGGTCGGAATGCCCAGCTCCTTCTCGATATCGTCCAGAAGCTCAAAGGTATCGTTCGCGTCGCGGTCCATCTTGTTGATAAACGTAAAGATCGGAATGTGGCGCATCGCGCAGACCTTGAACAGCTTCCTCGTCTGTGCCTCCACACCCTTTGACGCGTCGATGACCATAACCGCGGAATCGGCTGCCATCAGGGTTCTGTACGTATCCTCCGAGAAATCCTGGTGTCCTGGAGTATCCAGAATATTGATGCAGTATCCGCCGTAGTTAAACTGAAGCACGGAGGAGGTGACGGAAATACCTCTCTCCTTCTCAATCTCCATCCAGTCGGAAACCGCGTGGCGCGCGGTCGCCTTTCCCTTTACGGAGCCCGCCAGGTTGATGGCTCCTCCGTACAGAAGGAACTTCTCCGTCAGGGTCGTCTTTCCGGCATCCGGGTGGGAGATGATTGCAAACGTTCTTCTCTTTTCAATTTCTTTCGTGTAATCAGCCACAATTAGCCTCCTCATCATACTATATATAAATAATCACTCTTATCCTGCACCTGGGACGCTTGATCCCTGCATCATTCTATTATATGGTATTTTGGCTGTCAAGGGATTTCGGTCTTAACAGCGTGAAAATCCCGTGGTATAATAGATCGATACAAAACGCTGAAGAGGTACCATATTTATGAAAAAACTTATGAAAGATCTGGAATTTTCTCCTGAAGACCGGGCATATCTGGAAGAACAGCGAAGTGTGCTGAAGAACAGTCCCTCAGAGTCCGCGTTTCGGACTCTGGCCAAAGATTTTATGACGGAGCTTCCGGATGACACGGAGCCTGCGGAAGCGGCTCTTGCCAAGCTTGCGGAAAGCACAAGCATCCACCCCTATACAATGAACCTGCTCTTTCTGCTGGAGTGTGCTCTCCCGCTCCGGGACGCCTATACGCGCGAGGGATACCCGGACAGCCTGTTCCTCGAGACGATGCGGGATCTGAAGTGGAAGCTCGCTGAATGCAAAGAGGTCTACGGTGTTCCCGGGAATTTCGTGATGTTCTGGTATCCGGGCTTTTATCAGCTCAAACGGTTCTCTATGGGAAGGCTGCAGTATGAGCTGTGGGATTTCCCCTTCCACCCCTGCAGGGTTTCCGGCGTCTCTGTCAGACATGGCTCCCGGGTCATCAACCTGCACATCCCCTCCTGCGGCCCGCTCACCGAAGACGAGTGGGAGGATTCGCTCCGGCACGCCATGGATTTTTTCTCGGACGCTTTTCCGAATGGGGTGTTCCCGTTTTACATGGAGTCCTGGCTCCTGGATCCGGATCTTACGCGTCTGCTCCCTGAAGGCAACTTAAAGAAGTTCACGGATCTGTTCACGCTCCTGAATGTCCACAAATTTCCGGACTTTCCCGACGGATGGCGGGTGTTCGGCAAAGACTGGAAGCTGCATCCCGATCTGCTCCCGCGGCGCACCCGTCTGCAAAAGAATATCGCCGATTATCTGGAGCGTGGCGGAAAGCTCGGCGAAGGTTTCGGCATCTTTATCCGCCGGAAAGCGTAATGTGAAGGGCACGCTTTCCCGGACCGCAGAAAGCGGCATTTCCGGATTTTATTCTCCGGAGTGCCGCTTTTCTCATTATTCCTGCGCCTCTGTTTCTTTTGTCTGTGGTTCCGCCTCTGTCTGTGTCATCGGTGTGATAACAATATTCTCGGGGGAGACGCCGGTCTTTCTCTTGACAATGTCTTCAATCTGCGCACGGCTCGCCTCGTCGATCTCCGTCTGCGGTATCACGATGTCCGCAGTCTCGCCGGTGAGATTCACCACTGCGTTCGTAAATCCCTTCGCCTCCAGAAGAAGCTCTGCCGCCGCCTCCTTCTCCACCAGATCCGTCATATTCACCATGCTCTCCACTGCGTCCTGGCGTTCTTCTTCGGACAGCTCGGTGTTGTTGATAATGCTGTT
This sequence comes from uncultured Lachnospiraceae bacterium, assembly GCA_930989745.1. Classification (GTDB taxonomy): domain Bacteria; phylum Bacillota; class Clostridia; order Lachnospirales; family Lachnospiraceae; genus Egerieimonas_A; species Egerieimonas_A faecigallinarum. The sequence goes on from CAKNMY010000041.1 coordinate 6,210, forward strand.
GAGCGTCTCCTTATTCTGCGCCCGCACCTGTTCACGGCTGATCTTTGCCTGCGCCATGTATGTAGAGGCGCCTGTCAGCACCGCCTCTCCAGGTGTCTCCGAAGTCTCCTGCACATCCGCGTCCTCTTCCTGGGAAGTATCCGCCAGCGCCGTGTCATCCCCGATGTCCAGATCCAGGCTCTCAATGTCCTCCAGAACGGTGCTGGTATTCGCTGTATCCTCAGTCTTTGTCTTGGAATCTTCCCCTGCCGCCAGCCTGCTGTCCGAATAATTAATGTATCCGGCAACCGCGATCATAACCGCAAGGGCGGTGATGATGATTTGATTCTTCTTGAAGATTTTTTTCAAGTCGGCTTTCTCCTTTATTTCATTTTCATTACTTTTATTTTATTAACGTCAATGTGAAATAATGCCATCACAGCCTCCTGAATTTGCCGGATAATCACAGGGTCCGAACCGCCCTGGGCGACGACGAGCACACCGCGGATCTGCGGGAGCGTCTCGGAGATCACATACGGAGTCTGTGCCCCGTCCGCATTTTTCTCGTACACGGTAGTCTCATCGGTATCCGCGGACGTGCTGTTCTGTGTTCCCCCTCCCTCCTGCGTCTGCTCCGAGGACGTACTGCTCGCCGGATGGTCTTTTTCCACCACTTTGGTGCCTGTGGATTCCAGCGTGATCATCACCTCCACCTCTCCCACGCCCTCCACCTGAGAGAGCGCCCAGGTGAGCTGCTCTTCCAGCTGAGCGGTCTGCCCCGTCTCCTTTGCCGCTGTCTGCACGGTCTGGGAAGCGCTCTTCGTTTCTTTCCCGCTTTCTCCGCCGGGCGCAGGAATCAGAATCACGGCCAGAAGCGCGGCGCCCAGAAGGTAGATCAGCCACTGCTCCCTTTTTATCTTCCGCAGCTTTGCCAAGAATTCTTTCCCTTTTCCGGACACGGCTGTTCCTCCCCTTCCTATACGCTATTCCTGCATCAGCCTGGTAATCTGTACCTGGGCGGCAGAGAGACCGTAGATCTGCATCATCTCTTCCTGAAACGCTTCCGCCGCCTGAGGGCTTCCCCTGACCGTGACAGCCAGAAGGCGCAGCCCTCCCCCGTCGTTTTTCATCTCCGCGCGCACGTCCTCCACCGCAAGTCCCTGCGCTTCGGCGGCAGTCTCAACCTGCGACTCCACCTCCTGAAGAACCGCCTCCAGATAATATTCATCGGCCTCAGTCTGCAGGATTTGGGCCTGTTCTTCCAGTTCCCGGAGTTCTCCCTGTATGCTGCGGGCCTGCAGATGCTCCGCAAGGACATCGCCCAGCCCGAACAGGGAAAACAGCGGCTGGCAGACCACCAGCAGAAGAAGCATTCCAAGAAATGCCTTCACATAGCTGCGGTACTGGCTGTCCGGCAGAAAATTCAGAACTACCGTGATAAAGATAAAATAGAACGCCAGATTCTTTATCCACCCGTAAATCGCGTCTGCCACGCACAATCCCCCTCCCCTACGTCAGCGTCGCCGCCAGTATCGTGATGGTCAGAATGAACAGCAGTTCCATGGTGGCAAAGAGCCTCAGCAGCAGGGCGCAGCTCTCCCCCATTGTGTTCAGACAGCCTGACACCCGGCTGTCCGACACCGGCTGTGCCGCCGCCGCGAGCAGTTTATAGCACAGTGATGTGATCAGAAGCTTCAGAATCGGCGAAACTGCCGACAGTACGAGCACCACCACTGCCAGCGCTCCCACACAGTTGCGGATCAGTACCGCGGATCCCAGAATCATCTCCGTCACCGCGTTGACAGCGTTTCCAACGCCCGGAATCGCCCCGGCCGTGCGCCCCAGCGCCGTCCGTTTCAGCGAGTCGAACGCGGGAGCCACGAGGTTCTGCAGAACCTCCATCCCCACCACCAGGCCGAGCACGGTGCGCAGCGTCCATAAAAGAATCGTCTTTAACAGCTCCGCCATCCGCGACAGGAAGTCTTCCTTTGAGAGCTGATTAACCAGAGAGATCAGAAGATACGCATGGATTCCGGGCAGAATTACCAGAAGCAGCAGCTTTTCCGTGAGGTAAAAAACAAGCAGCAGCACCTGATAGAAGACCGTGGCCGTGGTCACGCCGGCTGACGCGGCGACAGCGAGATAATACGCCGGCGCGGCGGCTTTCATAAACGTCAGGGTGCCCTCCATCGTGCGCTCCACAAGGGAAGAGACGCCGGAAAATCCCTTTAGCAGCAGGGCGAACATCAGAATATACACCAGATAAAAGCCCGTCTCGCCCAGCTGTCCGCTGTGCAGCATACTGGAGAAGTTCGCCAGAAGCGCCGATGCGAGCACCAGGATCAGCAGATACCCTATGATTTGTTTCTGTTCCAGCAGTTCACCTGCCGCGGCGCTCAGAATCAGCTCGCCTATCCCCTCTGCCGTGAATACGTTTTCACCCTCCATCAGGCGGCGCAGCGTTCCGGTAAAGGAAAAATCCTGTCCCTCCAAAAGCTCGTCCACCGCTTCCTCCACCGCCTCCAGGTCCATCCTCGCGAGCAGATCCTCGCCCGTCTGCTCCGTGATATCTTCCATTTCCTCCCGAGTACTCTCCGTCTCCGCGCTCAGGCTCTGCGCGGATATTTTCACCGGCATCAGCAGAGCCGCGCACAAAGCGGCGGCAGCTGCAGCCAGCCGGATTTTTCCCGCCGCGCTCATATCAGAAATTCCTGTATCGTCTCCAGAAGCGCCGCCAGCACCGGCATGCTCAGCGCCAGTATCGATAATTTCGCGAACAGCTCGATCTGTCCGGCAATCGCGGAGTAGCCCGCGTCCCGGCACATCCCCGCGGCAAACTGCCCCACATAGGTGATGCCCACCATCTTCATCAGGGCAGTAATATATACGCTGTCCACCGGTATATAGCTCTGCAGCTCTTTCAGCATATCAAAGACATAGGTGAGCCGCCCGGACGCCAGAAGCAGGATCAGCACACCGGTCGCAAGGCTGATATACAGCGCGTATTCCGGGCGGACCTGCTTTAAAAAGATGGCAAGGGAGATGCCTGCCACAGAAAGCGCGGCGACTCTGAAAATTTCCAACTGCCACTCCCCCTCTCAAAGCAAAAACAGCTGCTTAATCGTCTCAAACAGCTCATTGATATACGGCAGAACCCAGAAGAGCACCACAATCAGCCCCGCAAGGCTTGTGAGAAACGCCTGCTCCTCTCTCCCGCTGTGCTTGAGCACCTGGCTGAGCACGGATACCAGGATTCCCACCGCTCCGATTTTGAAAATGATACCGACTTCCATCCGCCGCCCTCCCCGCGTCGCCGCCCTTTGCTCCCGGTGTTCTCTCACCAGAACAGGATCATCAAAAATACGCCTCCCAGGACGCCCAGGCTGCGGAAAAGTTTTCTGCGCGCGGGGAGCTCTTCCCTCAGCGCCGCCGCAGTCCGCTCGTTCTCTGCAAGATACAGTGAAAGCGCTCCTGTCTGCACCTGGATATCGGGATAGCCCAGCATGATTCCCGCCTCCTCCCATTCCCGCAGATCCTGAGCAGTGAGCTGTGTATCTGACAGATACTGCCGGGTCTTGTCCCGAAATACCTTGGCAAAGGATTCCCTGTCATAAGCGCCGAGTTCTCTCGCCATCTCCGCAAGCCACGACGTGAACGGTTCCTCCACCCTTCCGGCCGCCCTGCAGAATGCCTCAGGCAGGGGCGTCCTGGCCGTCTCGATCTCCTGGCTGATAATGCGCGCCGTCCTGTTCAGCATTAATAACTGGGAGAGGCGGCGGGCGTCCGCCCCCGCCCGCTGGAATCCCAGGCCTGCGCATGCTCCCAGCACCACGAGAAGCAGCACGCCCCTCAGCACGCCTCATACTTCCTGTCATACAGGCAGGTTCCCCTTTCATCATAGATTTCCTCAACAGTCCCCGCCCCCTGGCGCGCGGTCAGAAAGACAAGGCGCTCAAAGACCTTTTCCTTCAGAAGATTGTCAAACAGAGGCTTATGGCGGATATCCTGAAGGGAGTCGCCGTGGACCGTGGCAATCATGCGGCAGCCGCAGTGAACGGCATTTTTCAGCGCCTGTATATCGCCTGACGTGCCGATCTCATCCACTGCCAGCACCTCGGGCGCCATGGAACGCACCATCATCATCATGCCCTCCGCCTTGGGGCAGCAGTCCAGCACATCCGTGCGGATCCCCACGTCGTTCTGCGGAACCCCCTGATAACACCCTGCGATCTCCGAGCGTTCATCCACCACGCCCACGTTCATGCCGGGATGGCGCGCGTCGCCGTTTGAAATCTGCCGGATCAGATCCCGCAGCAGCGTCGTCTTTCCTCCGCCCGGCGGGGAGACCAGCAGCGTGTGGCAGACCGTGCCCTGTTTTCGTATGTAGGGCAGCACCGGATCAGCGCAGCCTCTGACCTGATGGGAAATCCGCACATTGATGCAGGAAATACACCGGACCGCCTGGACGCTTCCCCGGTCCACGACCGCTCTCCCCGCAATGCCGACCCTGTGTCCTCCCTGCACCGTGAGGAAACCCTGCCGGATCTCGTCCTCATACGCATACAGGGAATAATTCCCGATGTATTCCATCGTCTCACGCATGTCCTCCTCAGTCACCAGATAGGGGTTATTCCCCGTCCGCAGGAGCCGGCCGTTTTTCTCCAGGGTATATTCCTTTCCCTGACTTTTCAGCATCACGGGAAGCTGTACCCGCATCCTGATTTCCTGCACCTTGTCCATGTCCTGCCCTGTCTGCTCCAGCAGCCGCCGCACCGGAGCGGCAAACAGGCGGAAAATGTCACTGTTTTTCATGTGTTTCACCTCTGCTTCCTTTTTTCTGCAGTACACCCCTAACGGGGTTCCTGTTTCTACAGTCAATATATGTGCGGACAGAGCGGTTCATGAGTCTTTTTTGCAGCGCGGATATCCGGTTTAACGAAAGAAGCCCGCACACCATGCGATCCGGTGTGCGGACTTCTTTAAGCTATATGGGGATCTGGCAGATCTTTGTGGGAAGCCGCCGTTCGGCACAGAGCGTGCAGCAGAAGCCCTCTCTGACTGCGGCCTGCCAGAAGCAGCAGTCCTCTTTTTCTCCGCCGATACACCCGGTGAGCGTACTTCCCTTCCACTTGGCGTAGCTCTCCTCCCTCGTCCACCAGGACAGAAAGAACGCGTCCCGGTTCTCGGCGGCCTCGTATTTAGCGTACAGCGCTTCCCCGCCGAAGCGCCGGATTACGCGCGAGGGATTACGGCATGCTTCCTGGATATCGATTCCGATCGGGACCGGCGCAAACACGCAGACCGCAAGGCTGCCGGAATGGCTGATATTGAAGTGAATGTCGGGATATTCCGGAAGATACGGTTTGCCGTTCTCATTTCGCGCCGTTTCCGGCAGATGCGGGATATGATACAGTTCCAAAAGCCCGCGGGCCAGCAGACTTCTCCCCGCATCGGAGAGCAGGCGCGCGTTCTCTCTGCGGCTGCCTGCCGCCCGGGACAGTTCTGCGGCATACAATACGGCATACTCTCTCATCTTCGTCACCCCTCCAGAATCTCCTCCACGAACCTGGAACTCTCCTGCTTCTTTCCGTGGCGTTCCCTGACGGAATAGATATACAGGTTCGTCCGCGCCCGCGTCATTCCCACGTAGAACATCCTGCGCTCCTCCTCGATCTCGCTCTCCTGCTGCGCCTTGTGGTACGGTATATTTCCCTCATTCACATCCAGGATATAGACGGTATCATATTCCAGGCCCTTGACGCTGTGCAGCGTGGACACCGTGACGCCGTCCCCTCTGAGCTTCTGCTGCTGCGACTGCTCCTTCAGCTGCTGCGAATATTCCTCCACATGCGAAAACCAGTCCGCAAAGCTCTTAAATCCTCTGGTGGTATCCTGAACCTCGCTCAGTATCTCGTAAAGCTCCTCCGGGCGGATGTGCCGGTATTCCGCGTAGGAGCGCAGATATTCCTCATATCCGACCGCAAAGCGAATATAATTGACCGCGGCAAAGGGCAGCATATCCTTCATCACATGAAGATCCCTCTCCAGCCGCTCGATCCGGTCGCACATCCACTCCTTTTCCTCATAAAACGAGTACAGGGCCTCAAAGCTGACCTGCGTTTCATACAGCGCTTCCCGGGAAATGTACCGGTTCGGCTTATTCATCACCTGCAGAAAATCCGAGCGGCTCCTGCTCCCGCAGATTATACGGAAGTACGCCATGATATCCCGGGCAATAAAGTGTTCGTACAGATTCGGAAGGCTGTCGCGCATCTGGAACGGCAGATTATACTCCATCAGCTTCTCCACAGCCGGACGGCTTCCAATATTGGTGCGGAACAAAAGCGCGGTTCCCGACAGATCCTGTCCCTTTTCCTTCGCTCCGGAGAGCTCCTCCATCAGATGTGAGAGCTCCTCCTCCGGATTCTCGAAGGTGCGCAGATGTACAGGCGGACCGTCCTGCTTCGCTGCGGTCAGCTCCTTTTTGAAGCGCTGCTCATTATTTCCGATCACCTTCATCGCCTGCCGCAGAATCGGGCGGCTGCAGCGGTAATTCACATTTAGGAGCACCTGTCTGGCCTCGGGATAATCCTTCCTGAAATTCAGCATAATCTCCGGCATCGCGCCCCGGAACCGGTAGATGGACTGATCGTCGTCCCCCACGATAAACAGGTTGTCCTCCGGCTTTGCCAGCATGCGGACAATATCGTACTGCAGCTTGTTGATATCCTGGAACTCGTCGATCAGAATATACTGAAACTTCTTCTGCCAGAGGCTCAGAATATCGGGACGCTTCAGAAACAGCTCGTAGCAGTACAGCATAATATCGTCAAAGTCCAGCAGCCGCTTCTTTTTGAGTGTCTGCTGATATCCCTGATAGATCTTCTGGAAATTTTCCCTCGAGCAGCTCGCGGAATAATAATTCTTCAGTTCGATCCTTCCGTTCTTGATCGTACTGATCTCCCGGCTGATGCTGTCCATCAGATCCGTCTCATCCTCGATATCTCTTACGTATGCCTGGATCAGCTCCCGGATCAGCGCCCTTCTCCTGTCCTCGCTGAGAATATTCTCTCCGCCGATACGGTAGACCTGGCGCAGAATTCCGTAAAACACGCCGTGAAACGTGCCGAAGGTCACGCCCGCTGCCTTCGGTCCCGCAAGGCGTAAAAAACGCTCCTTCATCTCCCTCGCCGCGGCCCTCGTAAAGGTCACGACCAGGATGGATGAAGGAGTCACCCCGCAGTTTCGGATCAGGTTATATACGCGTCCTGTAATTACAGCGGTCTTTCCCGAGCCGGGACCCGCCAGCGTGAGCATGGGTCCCTCCCGGTGATTCACTGCCTGTAACTGTGCATCATTATACTTCATCATTCAGATAACTTTTCAATCGCCTTCTCAATACGCGCCAGGCTCTCTTCTTTTCCCAGCACCTCCAGAATCTCCGTAGCGCCCGCCGGAGTCATCTGCTTGCCGGACAGAGCGGTGCGGATGGGCCACATCACGTAGCCGATCTTATAGCCGTGCTCCTTCGCGTAAGCGGACAGCATCTCAAAGAGCGCGTCATTGCTGTAATCCTCCTGAGCGGACAGCAGCGGCTGTACTTCCTTTAAGACATTCAGCGATGTCTCCTCAGTACACTTCATCTTCTTGTGGTTGTACATGGCTCTGTCGTACTCCGGAACCGCCTCGAAGAAATCTACATGATCCCGGATATCCGGAAATACCTCGATTCTGGTCTTCACCATCGCCGCAATCTTATGGAAGTCCAGATCTCTCGTGATCACTTCCTTCAGATACGGAAGCGCCATCTCATAGAACTTCCCGTCGTCCATCTTCTTCATATACTCGCCGTTCATCCAGCGCAGCTTCACCATGTCAAAGACAGCCGGAGACTTGCTGATTCTGTGGTAATCGAACTCCTTCACCAGCTCCTCCAGGGTGAAAAGCTCCGTATCGCCCGCAGGACTCCATCCCAGCAGCGCCACAAAGTTGACGATCGCCTCGCGCAGGAATCCCTGCTCGAGCAGATCTTCGTAGGAAGAGTGGCCGGAACGCTTGCTCAGCTTCTGGTGCTCCTCATTCGTAATCAGAGGACAGTGGATATAGACCGGAACCTCCCAGCCAAATGCCTCATAGAGGCGGTTGTACTTCGGCGCGGAGGACAGGTATTCGTTTCCTCTTACCACATGGGTGATTCCCATCAGATGGTCATCGATAACATTGGCAAAATTGTAGGTCGGGTAGCCGTCGGACTTGATCAGAATCATATCGTCAAGCTCCGCGTTATTCACTGTGATGTTTCCGTAGATCTCGTCGTGGAAAGTCGTGGTTCCCTCTGTCGGCATATTGATGCGGATGACATATGGCTTGCCGGCCTTTAAGTTTGCCTCGATCTCCTCCTTGGAAAGATGCAGGCAGTGCTTGTCGTAAATGGCAATCTCCTTGCCCGCCACCGTGGTGCGCAGAGATTCCAGGCGCTCCTTGTCGCAGAAGCAGTAATAAGCATCCCCCTGCTCGATCAGCTGCTTCGCGTACTTCAGATAAATGCCCTGCGCGTTTCGCTCGCTCTGAACGTACGGTCCAACGCCGCCGTCCTTGTCCGGTCCCTCATCATGGATCAGCCCGGTGTCCGCCAGCGTGCGGTATATGATATCCAGCGCGCCCTCCATGAAGCGCTCCTGGTCAGTATCCTCAATGCGCAGCATGAACTTTCCGCCTGCATGCTTCGCGATCAGGTATGCGTATAATGCGGTGCGCAGATTGCCCACATGCATTCTTCCCGTGGGGCTCGGCGCAAATCTTGTCTTTACTTCACTCATGTTCTCTCGCTCCTATCAAACAGATTCAGACTGTGCCGCCGCTTTTGTGATCCGGCGGCTAAACCGCTTCTCATTATATACAGATTTTCCGAAAAAAACAAGTACTCACGGATAAATCTGCGGCAGGACATCCTTTGCCCGTCCATGACAGACATAGTCGGCTTTCGTGTCAGAATAGTCCTCCTCCTCATTGATCAGGATGATCGTCTTTCCTGAAAAATACTTCAGGCAGGTTGAGGCCAGGCTGGATCTGAGCGTGCACCCGAGCACCATGAGCACGTCCGCTTTCGATACTTCATGCGCCGCCTCCGTCACTTTCAGATTGTCCAGCATCTCTCCGTTCAGGCACACCTGGGGCTTTACGATTTTTCCGCACTTCTGGCAGACCGGGAACGGATCAGAGTTCAGCATATAGTCCATCCCGTACCACGTCTGGCAGTGAGGGCAGAAATTGTCATAAATGTTTCCGTGCAGCGCCAGCACATTGGTGCATCCCCCTCGCTTCGCCAGATTGAAAATCTCCCGGGTGATAATTGTCTTGAGCCTGCCGTCCTTCTGCATTCTCGCGAGTGTATGGTGGCAGGCGTTCGGCTCGCCCCGCTTCTTTAAGATCTCTTCTCTGTAGAATTCGAAGAACTGTCGGGGGCGGTTCAGATAAAAGGCGGTGGAAAACATCTCCTCCTGGGAATAGCCGTACTTTGCCTCGATCACATAGGCATTCTCCTCCCTGTACAGAAGGCAGCCCGTGTCTGTGCTGACATTTCTCCCCAGCAGGCACACCAGATATTCACTCTCCCGGATCACACGTTTGGCTTTCTCGTAATTCATAGGACACCCTCCCTGGCATAGAGCCGAATAGCAAATATTTCCATTTATTTTTTTATTATACCGCCGCCCCCGGCTGACTGCAATATAAAATAAGCAAAAGCAGAGACGGAATGAATCATTCGCCTCTGCTTTTGCTTTACTCGCTGAATTCTCTCATAATATCGGACACATGCTCCATCTTCTCACATCTCCACGCATTCTCCCCGCAGAAAAGCAGGCCCTCGTCCACATTGCCCTTCACCGCGTTTACGAGCGCGCTCGTGATGCAGTACGGCGTCTCGGAACTGACGCATCCGTTGATGCACTGATAACAGTGCTCCACCGGTATCCGGCCTTTTGACGCGCGCTCCAGAAACGGATTCCGGATTGCCCGTCCCGGCATTCCCACCGGGCTTTTGACAATCTGGATATCCTCTTTTCCGGCATCCAGATACGCCTGTTTAAATGCCATGTCCGCGTCGCACTCATACGTTGTCACAAAGCGCGTCGCAACCTGCACGCCGTCAGCGCCCAGCGCAAGCGCCCGGTCCATATCCTTCCGGTCAAAGATACCGCCTGCGGCGACCACTGGAATCCGGCATCCTTTTTTCGCCTCATACTCCCTGACAAAGGCGATAATATCGCAAAGTTCCCGCTCATAATCCCGCGGCTCCTCCGCATAGTGATCCAGCTCCTCTGCGGAAAATCCCAGATGGCCTCCTGCCATCGGCCCCTCCACGACCAGAAGATCCGGAATCCGGCTGTGCTTTTTTTCCCAGTATTTCAGAATTACTTTGGCACCCTTCAAATTTGAAATGATCGGAGCGATCTTCGTGCTGGTCCCCTTTACCAGTTCCGGCAGCTCGGTCGGAAGGCCTGCTCCGGAAATAATCAGATCTGCCCCGGCTTTTACCGCTTCTCTTACGTAGTCCGCATACCTGCGCGTCGCAACCATGATGTTCACACCTATGATCCCGTTTCCCGCTTTTTCTTTTGCCCTGCGGATTTCCGCCGCCAGCGCGCGGAAATTCGCCTGGAACGGATTCCTGTAAAAATCAGGCTCCCGGTAGCCGATCTGCGCAGTGGAAATAATACCTATGCCTCCGCATGACGCCACGGCTCCGGCAAGGTTTGAAAGGCTTACTCCCACACCCATTCCTCCCTGGATCACCGGGATCTTTGCTGTCAGATTTCCAATAGACAGCGGTTTTATTTCAGTCATTTTCTTACATTCTCCTAAATCTCTCATAGCGCTGCTCCGCCAGCTTCTGCGGGTCCTCGCCCTGATATTTTGCCAGGAAGCCGCACATTTTCTGCTTCATATATCCGGAGATCTCCGCCAGATTTTCTTTGTCTGCCGGATGTTCCTCGGGTATGATGCGCTCGATGACCTGCAGCTCCAGCAGATCCGCTGCCGTCACTTTCATGACCTGCGCCGCCTCCTTCGCACGCTTGCTGTCCTTCCATAAAATCGAGGCAAAGCCCTCCGGTGAAAGGATCGAGTAGGTCGCGTTCTCCATCATCCAGACTTCATTTGCCACGCCCAGCGCAAGCGCGCCGCCGCTTCCTCCCTCACCGATCACTACGGCAAGCACCGGAACCTTCAGATCCACCATCTCCATGAGGTTGCGGGCAATCGCCTCGCCCTGTCCGCGCTCCTCAGCCTCCATTCCGCAGAACGCGCCCGGCGTATCGATAAACGTGATAATCGGGCGGCCGAACTTCTCCGCCTGCTTCATCAGGCGCAGCGCCTTTCTGTACCCTTCCGGGGACGGCATTCCGAAGTTTCGGAAAATATTTTCCTTTGTGGTCTTTCCCTTCTGCACGCCGATTACAGTCACCGCGGCGCCCTCCAGGGAAGCGATGCCGCCGACAATCGCCCCGTCGTCCCGAAACGCCCTGTCTCCGTGCAGTTCCATAAAGTCGTCAAAGATCCGCTCTATATAGTCAAGGCTCGTCGGCCGCTCAGAACTTCGCGCAATCTGCACTCTGTCCCAGGCGCTCAGTTCAGTATTCTTATGCAGGCCGCGGCGGCGCGTCTTCGGAGCGCTCACAGTCTCAGCCTGCACTTCATCGGCTGCGGGCTGAGGCAGCCTCATTTTGCAGCAGTGCCATGAGAGCAGCCGCACGATCTGCGCCTTCAGATCTTTTCTGTCCACCACGCCGTCGATAATTCCGTGCTCCTGCAGGAACTCAGCCCTCTGAAAGCCTTCCGGCAGCTTCTGCCCGATCGTCTGCGCGATGACGCGCGGTCCTGCAAATCCAATCAGCGCGCCCGGCTCCGCGAGAATCACATCGCCCAGCATCGCAAAGCTGGCAGTGACTCCTCCCGTCGTCGGATCTGTCAGCACGGACAGATAGAACAGCCCGGCCTCGCTGTGGCGCTTCAGGGCTGCTGAGGTCTTCGCCATCTGCATCAGGGACGTGATACCCTCCTGCATTCTGGCTCCCCCGGAGCAGCAGAACATCACGACCGGAAGACGGCGTCTCGTCGCTTCTTCCACGGCTCTCGTGATCTTTTCTCCAACAACCCAGCCCATACTCGCCATGAGAAAGCGGGTGTCGCAGGCGCCAATGACAGCGTCAATTCCCCCGATCTTTCCCAGCCCGATGCGCACGGCCTCGTCCAGATGGGTCTTCTCTTTTAAGTCCTGCAGCTTTTCCCTGTAGTCGGGAAAGTTCAGCGGATCCTTTGTCTGAAGATCCTCATACCACGGGACAAAGGTGCCCGCGTCCGCAACGAGCTTGATGCGTGTCTTTGCCTTCATGCGGAAATATCCGCCGCATTTCGGACAGACATAGGAATTCTTCACAACATCATCTTTATACACTGCATCCTGGCACTTCGGGCACTTGATCCATACGCCCGCCGGCACGTCCGGAATATGCTCCGCCGCCGGAAGCTCTTCCGGCAGGATGTCCTCCGTCTTACGGAAAAGATTCTTTAAATTTGCCATGGTACTTACTCCTTATTCCATATCAAAGTGTTCCGGAATAAAATGTGTCGTGACATTTCCCATGCGGAATTCCGGATGGTTCAGGATCTTAAACTGAAAATCGACATTCGTCTGCACGCCGTCAATGATCACTTCGCCCAGAACGCTGCGCATCTTTGCCAGCGCGCTCTCCCTGTCCTTATCGTACACGATCACCTTCATCAGCATCGAATCATACTGGGGCGGGATCTTATAGCCGCTATACAGCGCAGTGTCGATACGCACGCCGTTTCCTCCCGGAATGTGCAGCTCTTTCACAGTTCCCGGGCAGGGACGGAAATTATGTGCCGGATCCTCCGCGTTGATCCTGCACTCAATCGCATGGCCTCTGAGCACAATATCCTTCTGCTTCACAGAGAGCGGCTCGCCTGCCGCAATGCGGATCTGTTCCTTGATCAGATCGACGCCTGAGACGAATTCCGTCACCGGGTGCTCCACCTGGATTCTCGTATTCATCTCCATAAAGTAGAAATCACCGGTGCTGTCCAGCAGAAACTCGATCGTTCCCGCGTTCTCATAGCCGACCGCTTTTGCGGCGCGCACCGCGGTATCTCCCATCTTTTTGCGCAGCTTCGCGTCAATGGCAATACACGGAGACTCCTCGATCATTTTCTGATGGCGGCGCTGGATGGAGCAGTCGCGCTCCCCGAGCTGGATGACATTTCCGAACTTGTCGGCCAGAATCTGCACCTCCACATGACGCGGACGTCCCACATATTTCTCCAGATACATCGTATCATCGCCGAAGGCATTGACGGACTCTCTCTGCGCCAGCCGGAACATCTCACCGAATGTTTCCGCGTTCTCAGCTACTCTCATTCCCTTTCCGCCGCCGCCGGAAGAAGCCTTGATCATGATCGGAAATCCGATCTTCTTCGCTTCCTTAAGTGCCGCGTCCGCGTCGTATACCGGCTTTTTCGTGCCCGGCACCACCGGCACGCCCGCCCGGATCATCGTGGCGCGCGCTTCCGATTTATTCCCCATCTTCTGAATAATCTCCGCGCTCGGCCCGATAAACGCCACATGGCACTTCTCACACATTTCCACAAACTTCGGGTTCTCGGAGAGAAAACCGAATCCCGGATGGATCGCCTCCGCCTTTGACGCGATCGTGGCGCTCAAAATGCGCTCCGGATTCAGATAGCTCTCAGAGGACGCAGCCGGTCCGATGCAGACCGCCTCGTCCGCGAGCTGCGTATGCAGCGCGTCCGCGTCAGCTTCGGAATACACCGCAACGGTCTTAATTCCCATTTCCCTGCAGGCGCGGATGATGCGCACGGCAATCTCTCCGCGGTTGGCAATTAATATCTTCTGAAACATCTGACTGCTCCTTATCCGATGGCAAAGGTCAGCTCCGCGGATGCCGCGATCTTGCCGTCCTGGTTCTTCGCAACCGCTTTGCCCACACCCACCGGGCCTTTCATTTTAATGATTTCCACTTCCAGGGTCAGTACATCGCCCGGAACGACTTTTGTCTTAAACTTCGCGTTATTGATCGCGCCGAAATATCCGATCTTGCCCTTGAACTGCTCCATGGACAGCAGGCTCACCGCGCCGACCTGCGCCAGCGCCTCGATGATCAGCACGCCCGGCATCACAGGTTCCTGGGGGAAATGGCCACCGAAAAACGGTTCATTATAGCTTACACATTTCTTTCCCACCGCGCGCACGCCCGGCTCCAGCTCCTCAATCGTATCCACCAGAAGAAACGGCTGGCGGTGCGGGATGATCTCCATAATTTCCTTTGTCGTAAGTTTCATCACATTCTCCTCCTGACTATCTGATCACAAACAGCGGCTGGCCGTATTCAACCATAACAGCATTCTCGATGAGTATCTGCTCCACCACGCCGTCAAACTCACTCTCAACCTCATTCATCAGCTTCATCGCCTCAACAATTCCGAGTACCTGTCCCTTCTTTACCGTATCGCCAACCTTTACGAAGGGTTCGGCATCCGGAGACGGAGCGTTGTAAAAAGTTCCGACGAGCGGGGATTTCACGGTGTTTCCGGAAACCACTGCCGCAGCCGGCGCCTCCTGGGGCGCATCCGGAACCGCAGCCACAGCCGCTGCTGCCGGCGCTTCGACAGCAGCCTTTACAACCTTTTTCTGCTTGTCCGTCTTTATCTTTAAGTGAAAGTCCCCCTGCTCAAGCTCGAACTCTGTCAGGCAGGAACCGTTGATCTTGTCGATCAGGGACGCAATTTCCTCATACTTCATCATAACCGTCCTCCTACTCTGTATACTTCTTCACCAGAATGCTCGCGTTATGTCCTCCGAATCCCAGAGAATTGCTCAGGGCATATGTGATATCCATGTCAATAGAGCCTTCTGTAACATAGTCAAGATCGCACTCCTCATCCGGCACGCGGTATCCCGCTGTTCCGTGAATCTTTCCTTCCTCCACGGATTTTACGCAGGCGATGAACTCCACGGCTCCTGCCGCGCCCAGCAGATGGCCGATCAGGGATTTTGTGGAATTGATCTTCATCTTCTTCGCGTGATCCCCGAAGAGCAGCTTGATCGCTCTCGTCTCAAAGAGATCGTTGTGGTGCGTGCTGGTTCCGTGCGCATTGATATAGTAAATATCCTCCAGAGAAGCGCCGGACTCCTTCACCGCGTTCTCCATTGCCCGAGCCGCGCCGGAACCGTCTTCCGCCGGGGAAGTGATGTGATAAGCGTCGCTGGTAGCTCCGTAACCCACTACCTCCGCGAGGATCTTCGCGCCGCGCTTCTTCGCGTGCTCCAGCTCCTCGAGAACTACGACTCCTGCGCCCTCGCCCATGACAAATCCGTCTCTCTCCTTGTCAAACGGAATGGAGCAGCGGTCCGGATCCTCGGAGGAGGACAGAGCGGTAAGAGCCGCAAATCCGGCGATGCCGAGCGGGCAGATACAGCTCTCCGTACCTCCTGCCACCATCACGTCCGCGTCTCCCATCTGGATCGTGCGGTACGCCTCGCCGATGCTGTGCGTACCTGTCGCGCATGCAGTCACTACGTTGATGCTTTTTCCCTTTAAGCCGTACTGAATTGAAACATTTCCGGCTGCCATATTGCTGATCATCAGCGGAACCATCAGCGGATTCACACGGTTCGGTCCCTTGGTATTGAGCTTGTCATTCTCCTTGGACATGGTCTCAAGGCCTCCGATGCCGGAACCGATAGAACATCCCACGCGGTACGGATCTTCGTCTTCCATGTTGATCCCTGCCTGCTCCATGGCTTCCTTTGCGGCAGCCACCGCGAACTGGCAGA
>CAKNMY010000042.1 GCA_930989745.1 uncultured Lachnospiraceae bacterium
AAAGTTAAATGTCAATTTTAAAGTTAAAACAAACATCCTGCCTCTGCACAAGGCGCATTCCAAATCATGGTATATTCCATTTCTCCTGTGGCCTCGTCAAGTTCTTCTGAATGTATTGAAAAACCTTCCCTGATATAGAACGCGGCGGCGCGCCTGTTTTTCTGATACACACCCAATGACAGAGACCCGTGCTCCTGCTTTGCGTGGTCCAAAAGCTGTTTTCCTATCCCGAGCGAACGATATTTCTTATCTACAAAAATTCCCGCAATATAGTTTCCCACAATACCGATAAACCCCTGTATTTCTCCGTCCGTTTCACAGAGAAAGACCTCCGCCTGCAGAATCTGCTCTTCCACCATGGAAAAATTGGATTCCCAGTACTCTTTCGGAATAAAAGGATGCGCGTCCACATTTCCGCTCAGCCACAGCTTCATCACCTGTTCGGCGTCTGATTTTTGAAATTTTCTGATCAAGTTCGTTTCCTCCTCTTCTTTACGGTGCAGCGAATGACGACAAGCGCTGTAAGCACAGTCATGCTGAGCCCGGAAATAAAGAACCAGGCGTCCACACCTACTTTTTCCGCAATGGGACTGCTGAACAATAACCCTGCGGGCATTGTAACTGATGAAATCAGGGTGAGCACTGAAAATGCCCTTCCCATTTTTTCAGGCGCTACGGTTTCCTGTATATACGCAGTCAGCGGGATTGTATGCACATTTCCTGCTGCCCCCAGACCGATGCAGGCCGCAGCGAAGAGAAACCACCCTGCGTAGACCGGCGGGATCATGCCGCAGACTGCAGATATGATACCCATTCCAAACAATCCGATAAAAGAAACTCTGATTTTTCGCTCTGCTTTCAGAACGCTGGAAAACAAAAGCGAGGATACGATCATGCCAACTGCGAAGCAGAGCTCCACCGCGCTTCCATACATAGCCGACAAACCGAAATAATCGCTTGTCATCAGCGGATAAAAAGAAGATAACGGCGCATAGAAAAACATACAGAGAGCTTCCGCGAGTACGATATAATACAGATTTTTATCTTCTCTGAAAACCTGTATTCCCTCTTTCACCTCTGCTGCAAAGTGCTGTGTTTCGCTTTCCGCTTTTTCCAATTTTGGAATTTTCACAACTGTCAGAGCAACGCTTGCCAAAATTGCCCCGGCAACGTCGCTCAGCAAAACAACGGACATCGGAAACACCGCATACAGGGAAGCTCCGATTACGGGGCCCAGCAGAAACGAACCTGAATTTCTGCATCCATCCATTGGTCTTCACCAGCTGGTCCCTGGGGACAAGCTGCGGAATGATGGACTGTATTGCCGGCTGCTGAAAAGTGCTTCCAATACCGCGGACACAGAGCATAATAAATACCGTCCATACAGGCAGATCGAAGAAGAAAAGCAATACCGCATAAATCAATGCGATAGTTCCCATCGCCATATCCGAAAAAACAGAGATCATTTTTCGGTTATAGCGGTCTGCTGCAATTCCCGCAGCCGGGCTGAAGACTGCCATCGGCAGGTAAGCCGCGATTCCCGAAATTCCAAGCATCAGCGGTGAAGATGTCTTCTCCGCAAGCCACCAGATCAACGCGAACTGAACGCCATGGCTGCCCAGCATGGAAACGGCCTGTCCCAGCGCAACGATCATAAATTTTGTTTTCCATTTGTCTTTTTCAAACATTTCAATAATCCTCTCTATACCAATATTTTCCGTGTGAATGAAAAGGACAATAAAAAAACAGATACCCCTCAGGAACAGGTTATCTGCGTACTGATTTTGCTCATACTTTCGGCCGGATATGGGTGCAAAAAGGCATACCGAATCAACAGGCGTCAGGAAAACGCCATAAAGAGCCGGCCCGATGAAGCTATCCGCAAAACGGTACAACAAATAACCCATCACAGTAGGATGAGGACGAAATTCTTTCGTTCAATTTATTGTCCTGTAATCAGCGAATAGACGACATCAAGCCACCTCCCTTTTCTTGTAAATCTGTCTGCGAGTGTAGCACAGAAATGTCAGAAAGTCAATGCATACTTCATAATTCTCTTTCAATACATCAGCAGATTCCCCTTCTTCTTCGCCATACGCAGAAAAATCTCAAACACCGCATACCCGACTGCAAAGCAGACCGCACTGCAGAGCAGCAGCCCTATGTATTCCGCTGCCGCCGCTGTTCCGGTGAACGCTTCGCGGATGATCGCGTTGCAGCGGGTCAGGGGAAGAATCGAGGTAATTCGGGTGATGGAACCGGAGGTTGGAAGGGTGTCAGTGACGAAGAGAAGTCCGAGCTGCAGCACGAATACCAGAGAACCGACACGCTTGAAAAAGAGCTGAAATCCCGCAATGATCAGGCCGATTCCGTACATTCCGATTGTACAGACAATCAGCGCCGCGATTATATCCGGGCGCACGACGAACGCGGTGTCCCAGATAAAGTGCGCGCCGACCGTGCAGATGACCGCGATCACGCTCTGAATCGCGATTGCCGCAAGAAAATCTCCGAAATAGATGAGCTGCATCGGGATGTGCGAGTTGATTTTCAGGAAAAATGTTCCACGCTGCACTTCACCTGAAATCTGCGGCGCAACAGTGTTGATTGCCGCGCTGGAGAGCGTCCATGCCACGTAGCCGAGCAGCAACAGAGTCTTGTAGTCGCCGGTGCCGTATTCCTCGCCGAAAGATGTTCCTGTATCCGACATCAGAAAGAACACCAGTAAAACCGTAAAAAGCACGAGATCCGAAATCATGCCCACACGGTAACGCACCGCGCGCAGCAGATCCATCTTACATTCCTGCAGGATAATCCTCATTGTAAATCTCCCCCTTCGTAAAATCCATGGTAAAGCTTCAAAAACTCTTCCCGCCCCAGCTTTCCGTTCTCGGATACAATAATGCCGTCCTTCAGAAATAAAATGCGATCCGACACATTTACAGAAAATTCGTAGTCATGCGTCGTAAGGATAACCGCCGCGTCCTTTTTCAATGCCGCCATAATGTCTGCCAGCTGCTTTTTATGCTCCAGATCCAGGCCCTCCGTCGGCTCGTCCATCAGAATAATCTTCGCTCCGGAAACGGCTGCGGCAAAAATTGTGATCAGCCTCTTCTGGCCGAAAGACAGCTTTTCATACAGCTTGTTTTCCAATGTTTCATACAGCGGGAAATACGGGAGATATTTTTCTATATTCTTCTGAATCTCTTCCCGCCGCAGGCCGCGGAGCACTGCGGCAAACTGTACATTTTCCTTAACTGTATTTTTCGCGTACAGATTCTTGTCCCCGGACAAAACGGTGAAAATATCTCTGTACGACTCCCCCCTCGCCGAACTTCACCTCGCCCGCATCGGGATATAAAATCCCGCAGATTACATTGAGCATCGTGGTCTTTCCGATGCCGTTCGGACCCGCAATTGTCGTGACTTCCCCGCACGGAGCTTTCAGCGAAACGCCGTTCAGAATCCGGACGCCGTTGAATGATTTGGATAATTGATTGACTTCTACCATACCTTCCTCCTTTTTTATAGTTATTTTACCCCTACTTTGGAAATTGAGAATTATTTCTAAACACAGTTTATCATAGTATTGTATAAATTTCCATTTAATTTTTCTTATTTTTACCCGGCATGGTGACCCTTGCGCAAGCAAATCGTCTATGCCGGGAATTGACTTTACTATTTATGCCTGGCGTTTCTTTTGTTTTTTTAATATTCTTCCGTATATTTCCTTACATTTGCACCGGATAGAATGTTTCCTAACACGGAAGATGCCCCACATCCCCGATTCCACGTCCCATCCGAAGCTTCCCGAGCGATACAGATAATCACCAGGACTGGAAGCCCCGCCTTTGAGCTCCATATCAAAGCGGTTTCCGACGCTGATTCCGCCCTGAATCGGGATTTCCCGGGACAGAGCATCCTGGGGCTGCTCTCTCCACAAATGCCCATGGATGGTCAGCGATACGTTTCTCGGCTTATCCGCCGGCATCATCGTCCGGAAAATCACCCGGTCTCCGGATGAAACCATTTCGCGCCGGGCGGCTCTACAATCACGGCCCCAAAAAGTCCATGGATGTTGGTGGCTTCTTCACTGCTCCTGGGATCCGCCATATCATGGAAAAGGAAAACGCCTTCCGTGTCAGCATACCAGGTGTATTCCGTCTCACAGCATGTCGTGCTGTCCTGATTGAACCCGGTGCTGGTTCCGTCTGAGGTCATGACGTCATACGCCAGCCCCTGCACATGAATCGACAGCCTGCGGTTCAGCCGATTGCGAAAGCGAACTTTTACAATATCGCCGAGATTCACGCGCAGCACCAGCGGCTGTACTTCCTCGTAAGGCTGCGGCGGCGTCAGGCGGAATCTTCGAAGCGCTTCTTTTTGTATTCTCTGTGAATCCTGCTCCAATACATATAAAAGTCCGCCCGGATCGTAGTCCCCGTACCGGTTATATACAATGGGAATCTGGATCGCTTCCAGCGTAAAACGGCGAATCCTGTCCTGACAGGGATATTGACATAATTCCATTGCTTACACACGCTCCTCCTTCAGAATCCGCAGATAATGGTTTGCTTCCCGCAGCACATGCTGATTCAACTGACTGATCTGTCCTGCCATTCTTCTGTCCATAGAATTTACACAGCCTGCCCGCAGCCGTTTCTCCGCCTGCGTAATCCGGAAATCAATCGGGATTTTTGTCAGCCTTTCCGTCTGCTGTTCAGCTGTCACTGTAAATTCCGTGAACACTTCTCCGGAGCGCAGCACATCTTCTCCCACCGCTCCGTCGGCAAGCCGCACGGCCTGCCGCAGTACCTTTTCGAACGATTCGCGGTAACAGTTTGCCCTGTTTCTGTAGCCCGTCTCCCCTGCTTGAAAGGCTGCCTGAAGGAACAATTCGTGTTCCTTCATAATTCTTCCAAAAAATAAATGCGTTTCCAATGATGAGGCAATATATTTTTTCATTTCTGATAGATCCTGTTATATAAATATTCTGTATAATATATGCCGTTATCTGAAATTTGGCACTTCTCTTATTTTCCTGTATGCGCTATAATGAAACAAACGCACAAAGAAAGGAATCATCTTATGGCAGTCCGTCACATGACAGAGGGATCTGTTTTCCCCCACCTTCTCTCCTATTCTGTTCCCCTGATACTGGGAAATCTGCTGCAGCTTACGTATAATGCCGCAGACTCTGTAATTGCGGGAAGATTTATCGGAAAGGATGCTCTGGCAGCAGTCGGTACCTCGTCGCCGGTGATGAATATTCTGATCCTGGGGATTTCCGGAATCTGTATCGGCGCCTCTGTGATTATGAGCGAATTCTTTGGAGCGGGAGAAGAGGCGCTGCTGAAAAAAGAACTGTCCACAACGCTGCTGTTCGGTCTGTTCTTCTCTCTTGTGCTTGCCGGAGCCGGCGCGCTGCTCGCCGAACCGCTCCTTCTTGCGCTGAGCGTTCCGGAGGACATTCTCGGGATTTCCGCAGTGTATCTGCGAATCATCTTTTTCGGCACGCCCTTTACCTATTTTTATAACGCGTACTCCTCCGCTCTGAAAAGCATCGGAGATTCCACGGCAGCTTTGAAATTTCTCGCATTTTCCTCAGTGCTGAATCTCGGGCTGGACGTTGTATTTATCGGATTTCTTGGCTTTGGGATCGCCTGCTCCGCCATGACGACCGTATTTGCGGAGGCTGTTTCCGCATTCCTGTGCATCTGGTATGTCCGCCGGAAAATCCCTCTGCTGTGTCTGACTCCCCGCAGTCTTTGCATAGACCGTGGACTGCTTGCGAAAACCCTTCGCTACGGCGGCATCACTGCGCTGCAGCAGTCGTGTCAGCCTGTCGGGAAGCTGCTGATTCAAGGCGCTGTCAACCCTCTCGGAGTCGACGCAATCGCCGCCTTCAACGCGGTCAGCCGGATCGATGATTTCGCTTTTACTCCGGAGCAGAGCATTGCCAGCGGCATCACAACCTTTGTGGCGCAAAACCGCGGCGCCGGAAAGCCCCGCCGTATCGGCAGGGGTTTTCTCTGCGGCCTGGCGCTGGAAGCCGGCTACTGGCTCTTTATCTGTACGGCGGTACTTCTCCTTCGGTATCCTGCAATGATGCTCTTCGTCTCTGAAAGCGAGCCGGAAATCATTGAGCTTGGATGCCGTTATCTGGAGACTATGGCGTTCTTCTATCTGCTTCCGGCCTTTACCAACGGTTTTCAGGGCTTTTACCGGGGTATAGGAAAAATGGGCGTCACGCTCGCGGGAACCTTTATTCAGACCTCCCTGCGCGTTGTGTTTGTCTACCTGCTCACTCCATCGATGGGCCTTTTGGGAACTGCCTGGGCGTGCGCGGTCGGCTGGATTGTCATGCTCCTCTATGAAGTCCCTCTCTTTTTCCGAGTCTCCGCCCGGGAGCGCGGCAAAGCATAACCGTCGGGGGACCGATCCTTTGTACACTTCAAAGTATCAGCTCTTATTTCTTATTATTTTAAGGAGGTTTAATCATGATTGGATTAAAGCGTGGAACTGTCAGACTGTATGATCACGAAAAAGAATGGGAAATCGAAGCTCAGAATACCATTTCCCGTCTGCGGGAGATATTGGGGGATGTCATTAAGGATATTCAGCATGTGGGAAGCACCTCCATACTTTCCATCAAGGCAAAACCGATCATTGATATTGCGCTTGCAGTCGATGATTTCCATGATATTCTTGCCTTTGAAAAGGAATTGAGGGACAATGGATTTTATTATCGCCCCAATTCGCAGGTAACTATTGAAAATCAGTTATTGTTTGCCTGCGGCAATTACTATACTGGTTCGGGAGATTTACAGACTCATTTTATCCATGTTGTTCTGACCGGCAGTATAGATTGGATCAACTACATAAACTTCAGAGACTATCTCAACAGCACGCCTTCCGCTGCCAAAGAATATGAGGATTTGAAAATATCTCTCGCCCTGCAGGCGCCTGTTGACAGCGGAAGGGAGAAATATCTCAGGGGGAAGCATGACTTTATCGTCCATACTTTGAGAAAAGCGCTTGTAAAGTCCTTTCTCGGCAAAACGGTCAACCTTAAAATAGACAGGCCTGTCGGAACCGTACATCCCCGATATCCGGATCTCGTCTATCCCGTCAATTATGGATATATACCGAATATACCGGGCGGCGACAGCGAGGAACTCGATGTGTATCTGCTTGGCGTCGATACCCCGGTTCACGAATACACGGCACGCGTGATCGGTATCGTTCATCGTCATAACGATGTGGAAGATAAGCTTGTCGCCGCACCTGAGGGCATCTATTTCACGAAAGAGGAAATCGCAAAAGCAGTACAGTTTCAGGAACAATACTATGACACGGAAATTGAGCTGTTCAGCTCAAATGTTCTGCAGTAAGAGGACTTTTAAAATGATAAAAATATTACTTGACACCGACATTGGCGGAGATATCGATGACGCGGTCTGCCTTGCCTATCTTCTTCGGGAACCGCAGTGTGAACTTCTTGGAATTACGACAGTCTGCGGAGAGCCTGAGAAGCGCGCGGCAGTTGCGGACGCAATCTGCAGGGCTTCCGGAAAACGCATTCCGATTGTGGCGGGACTTGACAGTACCCTGCAGCCGATTCCGCTATACCCCACGCCGGACGGCGCTGAAGCGTTAAAGTTTTGGCCGCATGACACCTATGAAAAGGCGGACGCTCCCGCTTTTCTGTATCAGAAAATAAAAGAATATCCGCACGAAGTTGTGCTGATCGGGAGCGGCAATATGACAAATATAGCCACCCTGTTCACCCATTACCCCGATGCCGCCGGACTGCTGAAAGGCCTGCATGTGATGAACGGCTATTTCGGGGAAGATCCGCTGCCGGATCCTTATTATAAAGGGAGCGGTTTTACCGCATTTTAAGCAGTACTCTGTGCGGCTGACGGCGGAAACATATTGTCATAAAAAAATATCCCGTGATATTCAGTGTTTTTAGGCACTGATATGATCACGGGATATTCGTTTATTTCTGTTTATGGATTATTCAGCCTCTTCTGTGCTCTCTGCCGTATCATCTGCAGCTCCGGCTGCCGCTGCTTCCTGAGCTGCTGCCGCTGTATCTTTGCGCATCTGAACGTATTCTTCTAAGCCTAAGGTATTTAACTGCTCACAGTAAGCGTCCCATTCAGAATCAATATCTTTCTGACCCGCGATCCACTGTGCCACAGTCTGCTCAATGTACTCTTTAATCGCGTTCTGGATCTCACTCAGCTCATCGGCCTCCTCTAACGGAATCCAGTATGCCGGAAGCGTACCGGTCAGATGGCCTTCGTATTTAGCCTCTAATTCCTCTTTCTCATCATACAGTTCCGGTGTTGTGATCAGTTTGAATCCCAGCGGAACGTTCTTCGGAAGCGCCTGCGGGTACAGATTTCCCCATGCGTATTTCTCTTTGTCTTCCTCAGACATAGTGCTCTCGTCTATCTTGTGATAACCGTCATCCTCTTTGTATACGACATTCGGTATCGGACCGCTCTGGATCTGGATACTGATCTCAGAATCGTATACGGTATCCCAGAAGCGCATCAGCGCGCCTACATCCGTTGCTTTATCCGTTACCACAAGCTGGGTTCTCAGGATAGACACACCGTCTGAGTTCTGGAACCATTTCGGATCGCTGCAGTTCTCGCTGCTCAGCACCGGAAGTGCTTGCCAGTTCGGCACCTCGCCCGCGTTATACGGCATGAAGTCAGAGCTTGCGTAGCACATGCTCGCTCCAAACAGGTCTTTTCCACCCTTTGCTTTCCACTGGCTGGAATCCTGTGTAAATGCTTCAGAGTCAATCAATCCTTCAGAGTACAGCTTGTTCAGGTATTTTACGCCTTCCTTAAACTCCTCTGTATTTGCCACGAACTCGATCTCTCCGTCTTCCATGGTCATACCATACTCATCGCAGGCTGCTCCGAACCATCCCATCATATAGTTGATGTTTTTGTTCGTCGGAGAAAAGCTCAGCGGGATCTCGTCGTTCGGGTCTCCGTTTCCGTTCGCGTCCTGCTCTTTAAACGCTTTCAGCACATTATAGAACTCTTCGGTTGTCGTCGGCATCTCCAGTCCCAGGTTCTCCAGCCATTTCGTGTTGATCGAAATCTGGTAGTCTACCTTCGGGGCATCTATTACATACGGGATGGAATAAATATGGCCATCCGGCGCCGTTATTGCCTCACGCACACCCGGCACATTGTCGATCAGGTTCTGGATATTCGGAGCGTACTCCTCAATATAGTCCTCCAGCGGAACGAAGATTCCCTGGTTTACGCCGTATTTCAGGATATCGGAATCCTTCAGCAGCCATCCGCCAATCATCTCAGGATAGTCGCCTGCGCTCAGCGCCAGGGACAGCTTCTCTGTCGCAACCTCATTCGCGTAATACTCAACGGTGATATCGACACCGGTGAGCTCTCTCAGGTAATCGATCATGTACCACTCTCCGGTAGAAGAGTTATCGTCGACGAGCACGGTGAAAGAAAACTCCTGCCCATCAGCTACGATCGGAAGTCCCTCCTTGTTCCATACGCCGTTTACCACACCATTCTCAATGGTGTCATTCTCCGGCCCCTGGGTCTTTTCCTCTGCCGCGCTGCTGTCTGCCGCTTCTCCACCGCCGCAGCCAGAAAATGCGCCTACTGCCATGATTCCGCACAGCAGCAATGCAATCAACTGTTTTTTCTTCATAACATTTTCCTTCCTTTTGTCTATTTCATAACCCGCGCCCGATATCGAGACACGGAATATGCTCCTTTTTTATTTTATTCCCCATTCCATACATGGCTCTTTTCGCAGACAGTAGCGGAGAGTTCCGCCTGCTGTCAGTTCTTCGTACGTCAGATAGGTCCGGTCAATCTCCTTTCCGTTGAGCGTAACGGAATGAATATACCAGTTCTCAGACGGATCACAGTCTGTTTCGATCGTCAGGATATCCGATACGGCACATCTGTGGTATTTGGGATTTAATTTCACCGTCTGTTTCCGGAAATACGGCGTATTCAGATCAAACCGTCCGCTGGCAGCTGTTGTGGAATGGAATCCCAGCGCAGTCAGCACAAACCATGCGGACATCTGCCCCACGTCCTCATTTCCGCAGTAACCGAACGGTCCTTCGTGGTAAGCTTCATTCTGCACCCGGCGTACCCAGTACTGAGTCCTCCAGGGACGTCCCGCATAGTTAAACAGGTGAACGACCGTATGGCACGGCTCGTTGGAATGGTTATAATCCTCGTTCCAGAGCGCGCTCAGATCCGCGCCGGACAATAACTTCTCCAAACGTTCACAGAAGCTGTCCGGTCCGCCCATCAGCTCAATAAGCTTCGGGATATCATGAGGCACAAACCAGCTCTGCTGGAAAATATTGCTTTCAACACAGCCCCGCTGATCGTAAATCCCGCTTGTCTCCATCCAGTTTCCGTCCGCGTCTTTTCTGCGCATCCATCCTGTTTCCGGATCAAAGATATTGCGGTAGTTCAATGACTGTTGGTAAAGCTTCTCAGCATCCTCCAGATGCCCGCTGGCTTTGGCAAACTGGCTGATGCACCAGTCGGCAAAGGCGTTCTCTGCTGTCTCGGAAATGTTTCCCGGAATATATCCGTATTTGCTCATCTCATCCCGGCCGCTGCGGTTCGGATACTTAGCATAGGCTGTATCACGGCAGATCTCCCAGGCTTTCTGTGTATCATAATTCCGGATCCCCTTACAGTAGGCATCTGCTGTGATAATGGTACCGGGATCTCCGACCATGCAGCCGGTCTCTCTGCCGAAAATTTCCCATCTGGGGAAGGGTTCGCCGCTGTGCTCCGCACTTTGAATCAGAGAACAGATCATGTCGTTTACCGCCTCCGGCTGAATGATGGTCAGCAGCGGAAATTCACTTCGGTAAACATCCCATCCGCTGAATACCGTGCGGCAGAGGAACTGATCCGTTTTCTGCACGCTTCCGTCCGGCGCAAGGAATTCACCGTTACAGTCCGTATAGATGCGCGGATCCAGGAAGGCATGGTACAGGCAGGTATAAAACTTTTGCTTATCCTTCTCAGTTCCCTCCGCCTCAACAGAGGAAAGCTGTGCGTCCCAGGTAGCCTGAGCTTCCTCCACATAGCGGTTAAAATCCCAGTGAGACGCTTCCGTTTCGAGATTTTGGCGGGCATTCTCTACGCTGATATAGGAAATGCCGACTTTCAGGAGAAGTTCCTCTCCTTCCTCTGTTTTATATTCCGCGTAAAATCCGCTCGTCTCTCCGCGGTATTCTGTCTTTTTGCCCAGATCCTCGCCTTTTTCCCAGACACCGAACGTATCGAAAGGACGGCTGAATTTTGCGTAAAAGTGCAGCGTATACGTCACATGGCCATCGCCGAGTCCCCATCCGCCGGCGGTAAACGGACAATAGATGCGCCCCTCTATCGTCTGGCTGTC
Organism: uncultured Lachnospiraceae bacterium; assembly: GCA_930989745.1. Classification (GTDB taxonomy): domain Bacteria; phylum Bacillota; class Clostridia; order Lachnospirales; family Lachnospiraceae; genus Egerieimonas_A; species Egerieimonas_A faecigallinarum. The sequence continues at coordinate 11,449 of CAKNMY010000042.1, forward strand.
CGAAGCGCGGACTTCCTGCCATTCCGAATGGCCTCCGATTCGGCGGGCCAGATCAATGAGCACCCGCGCTTTTTCGGATTTTGGAAATACCATGCGCATAATACCGCAGTGTACTGTGGCAGTGGTCTCCACGCGGATGCCGTACCGGGACAGCGTCACGCCGTAATGTCCCGCCTCGGTAAGTTCCGTATCGTGACTGAATTCCGATTCCCGCCCGGGAGTTCCCGGCTGATATGGGCAGAGCGCATTGGTTCCGCTGTGAAACGGAACGTCGCCGGTCACAGGCATAATCTGGAAATTCCCTAACTCTCCGTACCAGCCAATACCGGAAAGATGATTCACGCTGAACCCTTCAATGGTGGTATGGTGGTAACTGTAACCAGCGCCATTGTCCCCTCCGGTGATAGTATCCGGGCTGAACTGAACCGCCCCCCACGGTGCTGCTGCTCCCGGATAGGTCTTGCCGCCTCCTGCCTGGAGAGCGCCTTCATAGACCGGAGGAATATCTCCGACTGCTCCTACAATCGTATTGACATACTGATGGTAATTCAATGCATGTTCCTCCTTTCATCAGCAATACAGAGCAAATACTGCACCAACAGAATTCGCTTTTTTGTGATGTTGAAAATATCATGATAAATTTCTGCTGTTCAGATTTCACAACAAAAACTATGTTTCCTGCTAATCAACTAGAGAATATCACAATGCCCCCTGTATATCCATTCATTATTTTGTTATCTATATACACTATTTTGCTGTTTAGTGATGGAAATCTTTCATCTGCCCGCGCAGCCGCGTGAGCGCGTCGCTGTAGCGCTGACTCTGCTTCGCGTTCAGAGCTTTGGCGTCCTCCAGCTCACGATACCGCGTCTCATACTTTACCAACGCTTCCTGCGCGGCGTCCTTGTAATTATTTGCAGCCTCCAGCTCCACCTTTCTTAACAGCTCTTCGAGTTCCTCATGCTTTTTCTTTGCAAATCCAAACATTTCGCCATCTCCTCTCCATAATAAAATTCCGCTTTACAACCGGGATCTTTTCTGCTATAATTCATCCCGGCAGCCGGAAAACGGCATATGCAAAGCGGAAACCAAAAAGGTATGATATTGTAATAGAAATAAGTCTGTAAGGCGTAGTCTATGAAGATAGATGCGCCTTTTTTGTTTCCCCTGACTAAATTTAGAGGAGGAATTTTATTATGCCAAAAACAAAATTTCAGGAATTTATCTACGGTGTTCTGATGACCTTTTTCATGGTTCTCGCCATGGAGCTTTATAACACCGGACTGCGGATGCACGGACTCACAAATGCGGGAATTCCCATAGCGCTGAAGGAAATGGTCATCATGTTTCCCATCTGCTTCGTGATGGGCTTCTTCTTCATAGACCGCCTTGCGCCGAAGATCGCGTTTCGCATGGTGACGCCCGGCGTGGACAGAGATATCCATGTGACCGTTGTGCGCGCTTCCGTCACAGTCGCCTTCATGTGCCCGATCATGAGCTTCTGGACAACGCTGATCTTCAAACAGCCGGGTATTGAATTTATCCCTGTATGGCTTCAGACCTTTGCGTGCAACTTCCCCATGGCGTTCTTCTGGCAGATCTTCTTCTGCGGCCCGCTCGTGCGCAGGCTGTTCCGCCTTCTGTTCGCCAGAGCGAATACACAGTCGGATCAGCACCGCACGGCGCCGGCAGAATCTTAATCCTGCTCTGTCCTGTCTTCAGGCGTGTATGCCGGTTCTTCCAGAATCCGGCATACCGTTTCCACAGGCAGGCGCAGCGTCTCGGCAATCTCCTGCGGATTCATATCCTGCGCCTGCAGCGCAAGCACCGCCTTCGTCTGGCGAATGCCTGTGAGCGCCGCCTCCTCCAGCTTTTCATCCAGGGTTGCGCCTCCCATCCATCCGGGCAGCACATCTTTATTTTCCCGCAGAATATCCGCCATTTTTCTGGTCAGCTTGCCTGTCAGCGGCTGCTGTTCCCGCTTCAGGCGCGGCGGATAATCCTTCTTCTTCACTTTCTGCTTTTTATCCCGCGCGGACTGGATCAGAAACATCTGGATGCGCAGCTTGTTGTCCTCATACAGATCCAGGGATTCATACAGCTTCTTATAGTAATCGTAGAGCATCAGCTTCGTCCGGATGATATTCCCGGGTGTGGTCTGCGTGCTCACAAGGCTTCCCTTTGTCTTCACATAATAATATACCGGCTCCTTGATCACTTCCACCTTCGCGGTATACTTTAAATATTCAAGATTGAAGAGAAAATCCTCGCACCACTGCAGCTCTTCGGAAAACTGCAGCTTATACTTCTTAATAATCTTCCTGCGGTAAAGCTTATTCCAGACCACTCCGTAATAAAAATCGGACGCCTTCTCCATCATAACCTGCGCGAACTCCGCACGCGTAAGCGTTCCCGCGTTCTCAATCGCTCCGCTCTGGTAGAGCTGCCGTCCGCGCACACGGCAGTAATCCGCAATCACCATATCGCTGCGGTTTTTCTCGAGCGCTTCCACAAGCAGTTCCGTCGCGCGCTCGGGCAGCCAGTCGTCTGAATCCGCAAACTGTATGTAATCCCCGTGTGCAGACTTCAGTCCAAAGTTGCGGCTGTCGGAAACACCGGAATTCTCCTTTGTGATTGCCAGAATTCTGGAATCTTTCAGCGCGTAGGCATTGATGATCTCCCCGGAACGGTCCGTGCTTCCGTCGTTGATGATAATGACTTCCAGATTCTTATAGGTCTGCGTCAGAATGCTGTCCAGGCATCGCTCTATCGTGTTCTCCCGATTGTATACGGGAATAATAATACTGACCTTCTTTTGTTTTCTGATTTTCTCGTCCATTTCTTCAGTACCCATTCCTTTCTGACGCCTGTATCAGACCCGAAACCGCCAGGTATAAAATCCCTCCGCCGACACCATCTCATCCAGCAGCCTCTTCAGCGACGAACTCTCGTGATAGACAGCGATACTCAGAGTCCCTCCGGGAATGCTGATGATTGCGTTTTCTTTGGGAAGCAGGATATCCAGCTGGCCTTTCTGCTTTAAGATGACCTTTCTCAGCAGTCTTACGATGGTCTCGCACCGTTTGTCCTTCAGCCAGCCCTCCCGCTGCATGCGCAGCGGCGTGATCTCTTTGACGTAAATCTCAAACGGAAAGCAGCACAGAAGCTTTAATACCAGCGATATCGCCTGGTTACAGAACTGCTGCAGCTGTCTGTCCTGCAGGTAATACTGCTCTACCTCATCGGAGAATCCTCCCGCCTCGGCGTAGGACGCCATTTCCGGAAAGAAATCAATAACCCGGTAATCCTCAGCAAAAAGCATGTTCATACGTTCTGTTCTCGTCATTCTCCGGCACCTCCCCGCGCGAAGTCCGCCTGGCACTTCTCCAGGCTTGCCATGAATAATTCATAGAAATCGTCCTCCCCTTCCAGCTTCGGGGAATTCTCTCCCCCTCCGTTGGTGCTTCTCCTGATCGAAGCATAGAACTCCTCCCCTGCAAGAATCAGCTCCATCTCATAGATCGGATACCCGAGTTCTCTGCATTTTCTGCAGAATTCCGCAAAAGGATTCCGGGCGCTGCGTGTCTGCAGCAGCGCCACGCGCAGCTGTTCATCATTCAGCGCTTTTCTCTGAAGATCATCTAAAATTTCCAGGATATTCATACTTATCAACCCCTTTTTAGCCTGTCATTGTAGTTCATTATAGCGCGATATGTCCCATTTGTCTAAAAAAACACAAAAGAAACACATTTACGCGGATTCTCCCTCATTCGCATCCTCCACGCAGATTTCCTCTTTCTGAATGGAATCCTCAATCGTCAGCTCCACCACTGCCTGCGGCACATTTACGGACATGCGGATATACTTCTCTCTCTCCGCCGCGGCTCTGGACGCCTCGGAGAAAATTTCCTCCAGAATCGAGCGGTTCAGCGCGCCGCCGCGCCAGTGAAATACATAGAAGCGCTGCTTCTTCCGCAGCACAGCGTTCAGCCGCTTCCCGACGTCTTCAAGCTTAGTCAGAGACAGCCTGTTCTCCTTATAATAAAAATGGTTTCCGTCCGTGCACGGCGGCACCGGATAGACGAGCGGCTGGTGGTCGCAGAACAGCTTTTTATCGTCCAAATTATAATAGTCGAACCGCGCCGCGCCATACCTGCCGAGCGAATTGTCAAACGTCGCGTCCAGATGGTACCACTGCTTTCCCAGACGGATTACGTTCCAGGCGTGGCGGTAGCGAATCTTTTTTTCCGGATTGGCTTCGCTGATTGCGATCACGCACTCGAGTCCCAGACGGTTACAGAGAATTTTTACGGTTTTTGCAATTCCCTCGCAGACGCCTATGCCCTGCTGAAGCGGTCCGATAATCTCATGGGAATACTGCTTCTTCAGCTTGTCATACGTCACATTTTCGCAGATAAAATCGTGGATATACCGCTCCTTTTCCTCCTCCCCGAGGTCCTGTGCCGGGCGCGCCAGCCGCGCTATGCGGCTCTCCAGCGCCTTCTGGTGTTCACGGATCTTCTTTCTTTCAAACATATATTCCGGAAGAATCTGGACGCAGTCCGAAGTGTCTGTAAAGCGGTACTTAAAGCCGCTCACATAGAAAATCTCCGGATAGTCCAGGCGCAGGCGGAACAGAATGTCCGACAGCTCGCTTCCCGGAAGCCGGAGCACCGGAAATTCCGCCGCCGTTGCCCGAAACCCGTCCAGCATCGCGCGGTATACGCTCTGCTGCGCCTTGTCCATCTGCTGAAAATAATGTTCCTGTTTCATCCTATTTTATCCTCTGTCAGTTATATTCGCACATCACAAGCTCATGGAGCGCCCGCGTCGCGCAGATGTACTTTGCCTGGCGAAGAAGCGCTCCGCCGTCATTTTTGTAAATGCACGCGGCCTGGTCAAATTCCAGTCCCTTGGCAAGATAGAACGTTGTCACCGTGAGCCCCTTGTGAAAAGCGGAACTGTCCCGGTCAATATAGCTGTGCGCGATGCCGTATTCATTCAGAAGGCCGCAGACCTGCTTTGCCTCTTCTTCACTCATGGTGAGAATCGCGGCAGTCTCCTTGTGCCCGCCAAAGGCCGCCAGCTTCTCATGCGACTTTCTCACAGCATCCGCGAGGCTCTCCGCGCAAAGCTCCGCCACCGGCTCTCCATGTCTTTCAAAGAGCTCCAGATCCTTTACCCCGGTGATCCCGCAGGCGTAGGACGCGATCTCCGCCGTATTGCGGTAGCTCTTCTTCATAATAATTGTGCGGATGTCCTTTCCGAAGATGCCCGGAAGGAACTTCAGCACATCCTGCGTCTCCCCGTCCATGGTCTGCGCCCAGTCGCCGAGGATCGTCATTTTACAGTTAAACAGTTCCTTTATAATTGTATACTGCAGGTACGAATAATCCTGCATCTCGTCCACGACCAGATGGCGGATATTCCTGCGCGCGCCTCTGCCCCAGAGTCGGTACTTCAGGTAGAGCATTGGAAATACGTCCTCATATGCCAGAGAGCGCTGCTCCCTCGGGACATCCGGCAGCGTCGGATAACCGCAGCTCTCCAGCAGGCGGTTATACAGCTCGTACAGATCTGTCGTTTCGTACATGGCATAGAACTTTTCCCGGATTTCCTGCCGCTCTTCCTCAGAGATCGTCCTGTCCCGGAGCGTCTCATATTCATCGGTCACATACTCCATCACCGCGTCCATCCGGGCAAGCAGCGGGTGGTCCTGAAACTTGAAATAGAACAGATCAATGAGCTCCTGCTCCGTCTTCTCAAAGCCCTTGAATTCCAGCGCCCTGAAATTCATCAGCTCATCCTCCAGAAGCGCCAGAAACATCTCCGTCTCTCCCACGAAGTCCTCCGACTGCTTTCTGCGGAATCTGCTCTGCTCCTCCTCATCCATGCCGCCGAGCATCCGCTCAATCTGGTTGTACCTGTCCTCACAGTCCTCCACTGTATCGCGCAGCTCCCGGTACGCGAAGAGATCAAAGCTCATCTCCCGGATCGGCTCTTCCCCAAGCTCCGGCAGAATGTGTGAGATATAGTCGGAGAACACGCTGTTCGGCGACAGGATCAGGATATCCGAGGATTTCAGATGGCCGCGGTCGTGATACAGCAGATAAGCAATCCGGTGCAGCGCTACGGATGTCTTTCCGCTTCCGGCAGCTCCCTGAATCACCAGGATGCGGTCCTTCGTATTGCGGATAATCGCGTTCTGCTCTCTCTGGATCGTGCGCACGATGTTCTTGAGCTGAACATCTCCGCTGCTTCCCAGCTCCTGCTGCAGAATCTCATCATCAATTTTCATATCGCTCTCGAAAGCGTAGACCATCTTGCCGTCCCTGATCTTATACTGCCATTTGGACGTGATCTCGCCCTCCATCATGCCGCCGGGCGCCTCGTAGGAAGCGGGTCCCTGATCATAGTCATAAAACAGGCCGCTCACCGGAGCCCTCCAGTCATAAATCAGCGGCACGGCGCCCGTACGCTCGGCGAAATTTCCGATGCCGATATAGAAGCGCTCAGGCTCGTCGTCGCCGTCATAGAGAAAGTCCACCCTTCCGAAATATGGAGAATCCAGCATTCTTCTGATCCGGTGCTTAAACAGAAGCTTCTCCTGGTTCGCATTCATCTGCTGGAAAAGCGCCTGCTGATTGTCGAAATTCTCATATCCGTACTCGTCCATCTCAGTGTAGCTTTCCCAGTAGTATTCGTGCATATTTTCAATGTCTTTCTGGCCCTCATAAATATCCTGAGAGACCTCCGAAAGCCGCTTTTTCAGCTTGTCGAGAATCTGATTCAAAAAGACTTCTTCGTTTCTGTATGTCGTATCGGTCATATCTGTCTCATCCTTTTCATCGTGATATCTATGTATTATAACGCAGATTCCGCCGTTTGTATAGAATCAGAAAATGAAAAGGCCTATTCCGACCGCAGCGCTTTTACCGGGTCGCTCTTTGCGGCTTTTGCTGACGGGATCAGGCCTCCGATCAGCGTCAGGATCACACTCAGCGCAATCAGAACAATCCCGTATACTGCCGGAAGCGACGCGTTGATATCCGTGGTTCCCGCCAGAGAATGGATCAGGGCGTTTCCGGGGATCAGAAGGAACAGGGTCAGCCCGATGCCGATCAGGCCGGCGCACAGTCCGATAATAAACGTCTCGGCATTAAACAACTGAGATACATTTCCTCTGGACGCACCGATGGCGCGGAGGATACCAATCTCTTTTCTTCGTTCCAGCACGCTGATATATGTGATAACTCCGATCATAATGGATGAAACTACGAGGGAAATCGCCACAAATGCCACTAACACATAGCTGATCGTATCCACGATCTCTGTGACTGAGGACATCAGCGTTCCAACCATATCCGTGTAGCTGATGATCTTATCTTCGCTGCCTTCCGCTTCCATGCGTCTGTTATAGCTGTCGAGGATATCCACGACAGCAGCCTTGCTCTCAAAGTCCTTCGGGTAGATAGAGATCTGTCCCGGATTCTCCAGATCAGCATAGCCGAAATTTTTCAGGTTATTATCATAGGACGCGTCCTCTGCAGACATCATCCAGACCGGCAGGGCAGGGCTGACAGTGGTTGCAGTACACGCACACGCCGCTGGACTCCGCAGGCGTGAAACTGCCCAGGATGGAATAATCCTTTTCCGCTTCTGTGGCGGTGAGAAAACCGAGAATCCGTTTCAAATCCTCCCGGTTCCGCACACCGGGCAGTACCGTCAATACACCCGGACGGTCCAAAGCGTATTGCATACACTGATATTCCGTCAGGGCCTGGCCAAAAGGCGAGGCTTTTGCATCCAATAGCTGCCCGGCGCTGAATGCTTTCATCACCGAAATGCCCACACCTTCCGCTTCGCACCGGCGGTAAAGCGCAGCACGCTCATCCCCGCTGCCAATGGCATACTCTCCGTGACGGTAGTCGTAGGCGGGGTTGATGCTGAACATCAGCATATCCAGGATGTGCATATCCAGCACTTTCTCCACCACCTTGGGGGTGTGGGAGGACAGGCCAATATGATGAATGACGCCCTGCCGCTTCAAATCCTCTATGTAGGCGATGGTTCCATGAGCGGCCGCCTTTTCCAGGTCGGAAAGCTCGTCGATGCAGTGGATAAAACCGAAGTCAATATAATCCGTTTGCAGGGCTTTCAGCTGCCAGTCGATGGAACGCTTGATCTCGTCCAAATCCAATGTCCAGCCGTATTTGCCGCTGCGATAATCTGCGCCGAAATGGATTTGAAAGTACGCCTTATCCCGACAACCGGATACTGCCCGGCCATAAGCCGGGAAAGGCGTAGCGTCCCCAGCGGCCATGTCGAAGTAGTTGACGCCGTTCTCAATTGCCATAGCAACCGTTTTTTCTACTTCCGCCTCACCCGATGCACCAAGAGAACTGTTGCCAAGCCCGATCACGCTGATTTGTTCGTTTCCATGAGGTAATTTCCGATATTCCATTGAGTTTCTCCCTATCACAGGCTTTCTTTCAGAATCTGCATAATCTCATTGCGGGACAATACCTTGTATCCACCGTTCATGACAAGTGTGGCATCAGCAAGCCCTTCCAACATATTTTCTGTAACGCCAAGTTCTGCAATGTTCATTACCAATCCCAGTTCCTTCATCCATGTCTCCATGGCCTGAAGCCCTTCTTGAGCTACCTGTTCATCGGTTTTGTCGGCGGGATTCACATCCCACACATTCACGGCGAAGCGTTTGAACTTCTGCAGTCCGTAGGGCATAATATAGCGGTAATAAGGCAAAGAAACCGCTGACAGTGTCATACCGTGGGTGGCGTTGGTGTAAGCGCCTACGGCCTGGCCAAGCATATGCACCATCCAGTCAGTGGACTTACCCTTAGCAACCAGGGTATTTAGCGCCCATGTAGCCGTCCACATGATATTGCTGCGGGCTTCATAATCCTGTGGGTTCTTGTTGGCAATCCGGCTGGAATGGAGCAGGGAGCGCATCAGTCCTTCGCTGATATAATCGCTGGTGTTATCATCCTCACCGGAGAAATACTGCTCACAGATATGGTTGAAAATGTCATAGATACCGGCCACCATTTGATAGTGGGGCAGCGTCAGAGTGTATTTCGGATTCAGGATGGAGAACCGGGGCATGATCTTTTCATCTGCAAAGACGTGGCCAATTTTCTGTTTGGTCTCTGTGTTGGTAATGACAGCGCCTGCGTTCATCTCCGATCCGGTGCCTACCATGGTCAACACGCAGCCAACCGGCAGCGTTTCACAGTCCGGCTCCTCGAAGCGCAGATAATACTTCTCCCAGGGATCTTCTTTGCAGTTGACGGAAACGGAGATAGCTTTAGCATAGTCGCACACAGAGCCGCCACCTACTGCCAGCAGAAGATCGGCATGATGATTGCGGGCGACCTCAATGCCCTCGTACAGTTTTTGCAACGTGGGGTTGGGCATCACGCTGGCGATCTCCGCCACGTTCTTGCCGTTGTCCTTTAAAATCTGAACCACCTGGTCATAAATGCCGTTCTTTTTAATGGACCCGCCGCCGTAAATGAGGACCACATTTTTCCCGTATTTGGGGAGTTCTTCGTTCAAATAATTCAGCGATTCATCACCGAAATAAAGCTTTGTGGGGTTGCAGTAAGAAAAGTTTCCTAACATGATATATTCCTCCGTTTTCCAAAAATATAGTTACAGGTTTTTCCCAAAATTACGCAATTCTTTCAGTTTTTCTGGAGACTGGTTTTCTTTGCCGTGGGCAGCGAACATACCCATGTCCTCCAGGTGAAGGTATTGTAAAAAAGAGTTTTGATACTCGAAAATTGCACCGCCGTACACCAGATCTGAGCCGGAGCTCATAATGAGCGCCGCCTTATTTAGGTTCTTTGGCTTATCCAGCGCGTAAATGCGGTTGATGGTACACTGGAGCTGCCCGGTAAAACCATGATAATAAATGGGGGAGGCCAGCACAATCATCTCTGCTTCATCCAGAAGCGGGTAAACCTCCTGCATATCGTCCTGCTGCACACACTTTCGCTCATGGCCGGAACCCTTCTGATGGCAGTATTCACAGGCAAGACACCCTGCGATCTTTTTTTGGCAGACATTCACGATATCTACTTGATGGCCATTTTCCTGCGCCCCTTCTGCGAAAGCCTTCACCATAGCGGCGGTATTTCCCTGGGGCCGGGGACTTCCGTTTAAGACAAGTATTTTCATTCCTTAATCCTCCAACGAAAGGGTAACGGTTACATCACCGCTGCCCAGGGCTTCTTCCCATCCAGTCAGGTCATCAATATGTCCGAGTCTTGTGTAGCTCCAGGAGTTGGAACCATAGAACATGACGATCTGATTGCCCTGATACAGCACAATATCCCCGGCATGGGTCGTGGTCTGGCTGTTGCTGGTGGGGAGGCTCTGACCCAGCGGTCCCACCTTTTCAAAGCCGGCATAATCACTGAGCTGCAAGGTAACGGAACCATTCTCCATCATCTGAACAAAAGCATCCACGGCGCTGTTGTTCTCCAAAGTGGCAGTAAAATCCTGCCCGTTTACA